>JBFXBK010000192.1:0-16240 GCA_050183255.1 Polyangiaceae bacterium
TGTTTGGGGCGTATTTCGTCGACTACTTGGCGCGTACCTTCGGTGAGGGTCGCTTGTGGCAGGTGGTCAAGAGCCAGGGGCGGCAGGTCGTTCCGGTGTTTGACGACAGCGGCGTCTTCAAGAGCGTATACGGCAAATCCCTTGCGGATCTGTTGGAGGATTTCCAGGCGGATCTGCGAAAGCGATTCCCTGCAAGGAAGCGCGCTAAGGGGCAGCGACTGTTGCGTAAGCTGGGCGGTAGCGTGCGCTACGTTCGTGGCGCGCGAGGGGGCGAAGCCTTCATCTCCGCCGATGTAGACGAGCCCGCCTCGATCAGCGTGGTGCGCGATGGCGAGCTGATCTTGGAACGACGCCTCACGGATGTCCTGCCTGGGCGGACGCTGAATGCGCCCAGTGTGAACCTGACCAGTGGTCTCGCGTTCTCACCCGATGAACGCTACCTGTACTTCACCGTCGTCGATCAGGGCTTCGAGCGCCAGGTGTCGCGCCTCGTGCGGCTGGATGTCGTGGAGGATCGCCTGTCCGTCGTGAAGCGTGACCTGCGCGGGCCCGGAGGCTCTGTCGACCCCGAGGGCCGTTGGTATTTCCACTCGGTCGCCGTGGGGGATAGCTACGTGTTGGCGAAGACCGAGCTCAGAACCGCGCGGACGACGCGCATCACTCGAGCCCGCCCGCGCCACTACCTGGCCTCACCAGTCGTATCTCCCGACGGAAATCGGCTCCTGGTGACCGAGGCATCCGACGCGGGGGTGCGCCTGGCGATCTACGCCATCACCGGACAGCGCCTTCAAAGCGTGCCGGCGCCCGAGGGACAGGTCTTCGAAGCGAGCTGGGTCGACGAACAACGCGTGATCTTTACCGCGAGCGACGGCCGAGTCATGCAAGCGCATATCGCTGACTTGGGCACTGGCGCGTATCGCGCAGTGACCCAGGCGGCGTTCCTTGCTTCGCAGCCGTGGAGCGACGGCCGTCAGGTGCGATTCCTCAACCGTGATGGGTGGCGATTCAACCTCGAGCAGGTCGCAGTGCCTGCGGCTCCTCGGCCTCCGCGTGGCGCGGTATTTCAAACCGATGCGTGGTCGCCTCACGCCCTGGCTTTGCCGCCGGGAAACGTGCTTGCAGGTCGTGCCGTGCCTGCCGTCCGGCCAGCAGCGCGCGCTCTGGATCCAGCGGCAGCTGATTCGTCGGCCTACCTCGAGCGTCGGAGGGTCGCCGACCTGCCGGTGCGCATCGAGTCAGACGAGCCGTATTCCGCGCTGGACAGTCTGTTCTTGCCGAATTCTTGGGGGCCTTGGTTCGCGAGCGCCGGGGGCAACACGACCTACGGAGTTACCGTCCGAGGAGGCGATCGCTTGGGCTTTCACGAGTACGCGGTCGCGGGGGCATACAACTTCAGCGCCGAGGCGCCGTCAGGCTTGTTCAGCTACATCAACGCGAGCCTGGCGCCGGTGTTCGTCGACTTGGATGTGCAGCATTTCGCCAGCCTGGACCAGGGGG
This sequence comes from Polyangiaceae bacterium, assembly GCA_050183255.1. Taxonomy (GTDB): domain Bacteria; phylum Myxococcota_A; class Polyangia; order Polyangiales; family Polyangiaceae; genus JAHBVY01. Next base: position 1,498 of record JBFXBK010000192.1, read on the forward strand.
AGGACGGCGACGCGGACGACGTCAGAAGCCGGGAAACAGTGGCGCGTCTCTCCGCGCGGGGAGCCTGGGGCGCTGGCTTCGAGTCCCAGGGGGGCGTGCGCTTCGCCGACATCTTGCGGGAGATCGGCCCCGAGCGCGCAACGCTTCAGGCCCGCCAGTTCGCGGGGCCCTTCGTCGGGCTCGCATGGAGCGCGTTCGAGGCGACGCCGTATGCCGGCGTTCGCAGGGGCCTCGCCGTAGACGCGCTGGTGAGTTTCTTCCCCAGGGAACTAAGCAAGTTCGCCGACTTCAGCGTCGAAGACGCTGCGGCTGGTGCAGACGTCATCGTTCCGCTGCCGCTGTCGCGACGACACACGCTGCGCGCAGGGGTTCGTGGTCGAGCTCTGGTGGGCGCGCCGGAGCAGCTGACCCTGCTGCAAGTCGGGGGCGGGTCGAGTGATTTGATCCCCGACGTGCTGCAGGCGTCGGGTGGCCCCAACCACTCTGCGGGGGTGTTGCCGCCAGGTTTGCGATTCTACGAGCCGTTGCGCGGCTTCGAAGATCTCGCCTTCTACACAGATCGCGTTGCGACTGGGGAGCTAGCCTATCGCTACCCCGTGATCATCGACGCGGGGAACATTGCAACGTTCCGCTTCCTACCGCGGTTCTTCGTGCGGCAGATCGACCTAGAGTTGTTCGGTGCCGGTGCACTCTTGCCTGCGAACGAGCAGGCCATTGCGCTCGGAGCGAGCGTAACGCTGCGCATGGCGTTCTGGCGCGTACCGTTCTTCCTTCGGAGTCAGCTCGCGCGGCGCCTGACGCAAGATCGCGCGTGGGCGCCGTACACTGCCCTGGGCATCGATCTCTAAGTAACGAGTCTCCGGACGCGGTACGCGTCAGAGCGGAGAGCGAGAGCCGTCCAGGGGCGTCCACCTGAGCACCGGCCTTGGCCGGGGTGCGAGACCGTCCTCGCGGGGTTCTGCCTGCCAGTGGACGTCCCCCGGTCCATCCATCGTGTCTCCCGGCTTGATGACGGGGCCGTGACTGAACACGTAGTCCGCAGCGTTGCGTAAGAACGCTGCGACGGCGCCTGGCTCGTATGAATCCCCAGGGAAATACGCCTCATGGTCAATGGTGTCGAGCTGATCCATGCCGACCGTGTCCATCAACAGCCACGGGCTTTCTAGGCGAAACAACCGCACATGGGACCAGATGGGGAGCGGGGGCAAGCCATGTTCCGCGTGCCGCGCCTGAACTTCGTCGAAAGTCGTTCGCGAATGCAGCGTTTCGCCGTTCGGGTTGAAGTACGCGAGTGCGGCCGGCGCGTCGAGCAGCGCCCGTGCGATCCGGGTGACGAGCTCCAGCTCAGGCAGCGGTATGTAGTCTTCCGGGAGCACGGGGGACGACTCATCTGCCCCCAGGATATAGCTCGAACGGATGCGAACGAAGCCCTGATGCCGCGAGGATTCGGCTCCTGCTTCAGGCCAGTGCACGCTCAGCGCTTTGGCTCGCGCCAAGTTTTCGGGATAGACGAACGGGCCAAAGTGACCCAGCGTCCAAGCACCAAATAGATCCGGGTCGTGTTGGGGATCGCCCATCCCGTCAGGCCAAGCTCGATCAACCAGATCGACGAGCACGTAGCCGTTCACTTCCGGTCGGAACGGCAGCAGCAGGCTGGGTCCACCCATCCAAGCAGGGCCTTGCTCCGGGTTTGCTTTCACCACCTCGAACGGCTCCAACAGTGTCTCGAGCTGCTCGAGAGTCGGGACCCGCTCGAACAGCACCATCGCAGACTGGGTGAAGAAGCCTTTGGCCATGGGCAGACGCTACCCCGCCCATCGGAGGGCGCATAGCGAGTTGGATCGAAGGCGAGCGGATGCGGCGAATCTCGCGACGCGCCGATCCACTCGTCAGACAAGGGTTGAAGTGGCTGTGCCTGCCACGGGGACCTCAAGGAGAATTGTGACTTATCGCACGGAAACTGTCCGGGTCGGAGGCGCAGGCACGAAGCCGCGCGTCGTCAGGGCACGTGGGTGATGGTGCACTAGAAAATTGCCGCTAGTGCCATGGCGATTCGCGCTCGGCACCTCGGCACACACGGTCCCACCAAAATGTCACAGCTCAGCGATCCGTGTTTGCGAAGTAGCTGCATTTCACCTATCCCTGTCGTCCTCTGAGAAGGTCCGGCGCGCTTATCGGCTCGCTGGTACGCGTCTCGTTTGAAAACATGCGCTTCACGCCGTTCACCCTCACGGCTTTGGCGCCAAATCGCAGACCTGCGACACCGTACGCAGAAGGCTCTTAACCACACCGCCTTCGTGTACTGGTGCGCGCCCTCCCGGCTTTAGCGGGTCTGCTTAGTTCCTCGGCGATCACCGCTTCCATAGGTCGATTGACGCACGGAAAGTCGGGAGAGGTGCGTCATCCGTCCGCCACGACCGACTCTCCAACACGATGTCCCGCATGAGCGATCCGCACTCCCGGCATCAGACGACACTGCTCGAAGGGCAGCTCGCCTCCGTAGGGCTGGCTGACTTGATTCAGCTCGTCTGCCTGGGAGCGCAGTCCGTACGGATACACCTCTTGGACTCCGGGCTCGCGGCTCTCGGAACAGTAACCGTGCTAGCCGGAGCGGTGGTGGACGCAGAGTTCGAGGGAAATCGTGGGGAACCCGCGTTGTTTCGCTTGATGGCGATAGAAGACGGTGGGTTTCGCGTGAAGGCGCTGGAAGAGCGAGGCCGCGTGCCGACTTCCATCGCTAGGCACTGGCAAGAGCTGTTGCTCGAAGCCGCGCGCGTCTCTGACGAAGCTAAGGTGCGTGAGCCCGAGGATGACAACTTGATCGTGTTGCCTATTCGCCGTACGGAACCGCCGCCAGGCAACGCTTCCTCCCCCCTTCAAACCCATCGGGAGGCGCTTGCGGTGCCGTTCGTCCCGTCGTTCCCCGAGCTGCCCGTAGATGAGCGGGAGGTCACGTCGCGTTCGAGCGCACCTCCGGCATCCGTGCCTGACCTCAGACTCAGTGAGTTCGAGCGGTTGCTCAGGGACGCGACGAGCGCCTACCTGCGCCGCGACGTCTCCCAAGCGCTCGAGCTGTTCGAGGCTTGCAACGCGCTACGCCCCAATGATTCCCGGGTGAAACACAACTTGGAACTGCTTCGCAAGCGAAAGAACCGCACATGAGAGTACTCGCCATTGCCAGCCAGAAGGGCGGCGTGGGTAAGACCACTGTCGCGCTCAACCTGGCGTACGCATTCGCTGCGCGGGGTAAACGCGTGGTGTTGGTGGACACGGATCCCCAAGGCGGCGTCGGCTTGTCGCTGGTAGGCAGAGCCAGCTCCGCGCCTGGCTTGTTCCAGCTGCGAGAGGGCGGACGACTTGCTGACGTGCTGCTCAAGACGCGCCTTCCGGAGTTCTCGTTGGTGCCGTTTGGTGACTTCGAGGCCTCCACACTTCAGGGTTTCAGTGAAGAGCTCGTGCACGGGTCCCTGTTGGATCGCGTCGTCGAGCAAGCGAGCGAGTTTGCGGATTTGCTCGTCTTCGACACCCCTTCGGGCCTGATTGGCCCGACGTTGGGTGTGCTGCAACGGGTGACTGACGTAGTGCTCCCGCTGCAGACGGAACCCCTCGCGTTCCGCTCAGTCCCCCGTTTGCTCGAGCTCTTGAACTCTCTGCGCGCGCGAGGGGCCGAAGCGACGCTCGCGGCAGTCGTGTTGACCATGGTGCGTTTCCGGGAGGAGTACTCGCTGGCGGTTTCCCAGGAGGCCTGGTCGCTTTTCCCAGGGGATTTGGTGGCCGAGACGTTCGTCCCCAAAGATGGAGTGTTCGTCAAGGCGAGCGCCAGCGGCGTACCCGTGGCGCTGCTTAGTCGTAGGCCGCCGCCGGCGAGCGTCGTGTTCGACCGCTTGGCGGCCGAGCTCGAGCCGAGACTGGGGCTTTCACTTCAGGAGGAGCATGATGAACCCATCCCTCTCGTGGATTGACCCGAGCCGTTTTGCGGCCCTGGTCGAGGGCGCGACGACTGACGCCCAGGCGCAAGTCTCCGCGCGCGCGTTCCGCCTTCCTCCCGCCCCGAAGGGCACGCTGACCCGGACACCGACTTCGGTCCCGCAGCCTCTCAAAGCGCCTGCAAAGGCAGCGAAGGAAGCGCCGCCTCCACCGGAGCTCGCAGACTTCGTGCCCCCCGCAGCCCCGCTGACGGAGCGCCTCGAAGCGTTCGTGAGCTGGCTGGCTGCTGGTCTCGCGCTGCGCGCCACGTTCATCGCGGATGAGCACGGTTTGCCCGTCATCGAGGGGAAGGCCGATGCGGACCACATCGCGATCTCGGCCTCTTTTATGGCGCTGCTGAGGCAAATCCGTGAGGCAACGGGCGCGCCAAAGGCCGGTCGTGTGTACCTCGCGCTGGATGACAACGGGGTACTTCATTTGGTGGAGGTCACCACACCCTGGGGGCGCTACGGCGTCGGATTGATTGCAGAGTTCCCGCTGCGCAGCCACGTGCTCGCGACGATTCAGCGAGGGCTGGAGTCTGCATTCGGAGAAGGAAACGAATAATGGCTGAGGAGTTTCTCGAGTCTGCTGTTCAAGACGTGCCGTCCCTGCGCGCCGTCTTCATCACAGCGATGCCTGACTGTCTGCTCTATGCCTCTTGGGTTCGAGAGGGTGAGACGCTGGTTCCCGAAGACGTCGCGTCGTACTTCGGCGACCTCGTGCGCGCCAATCGCCAAGGCTTGAAGGCTCTGGGATCGTGGTCTTCGGAGATGCAGGTCACTATAGAGTCAGCGGATACGCTGATCGTGATCCGCGAAGTACGCGAGGACTTTGTGTGTGGCTGCGCTTTCGAGCGCTCCGCGCCACTCGGCATGGTGCGTCTACACCTAAAGCGCATGCTCGACCGGGTCGTCGCTCACTTGCCATCGATCGAGCCTCAGGAGCGGCCTCGTGCCGTGCGCGTGCTCGAGTTCCTCGAGCGTTACGCTCCTGATCCTCATGCGGTCCTGTTGCGCGTCTCGCTGCGCTCACAGATTTCCACGGCGGAATTGGATGACGCTGCGGCCCTGAATGATGAGCAAACGGCGCGGCTCGAGGCCGCGGCTAAGGCAATCTTGGGTCTCGAGACCCTGAACATCTAACGGCGGAGCAGACTGATGAATCGATTGAACGAGTTCCGCGAGTTGTTGCCCGGTCAGGACCTGACTTTCCTCGCGGGTACCGAGTACGTGTACCACTGCCACCACTACAATCTGTTCCACGATCAGACGATCGATGACGGTCTGGGAGAGGAGGCCAGCTGGACGCTACGGGTCTCCGCGGCGCACGAGGCCTTTCGCGGTCTCTTGCAGCGGATCTTCCAGCGTGCAGACGCGGACACCGCGAGCGAGAAGCTCGCTCTCGCTGCCGAAGTGTTCGCCTGGATGGGACACGGGCGAGTTGATCTTTCGCTCGCTCGAGACGCTGGCAGCGCGCGCGCTTCCCACCTCCACTACGGCTTCTCCTGGCGCGACAAGTACGGCGACATCGTCAAGCGTACGCATCCTGCGGACGCCGTCGCTGCCGGATTCCTTGCGGCAACGTCTGAGCTTGCTTACGGCTTGCCTGCCGGAAGCGCGGCGTGTCGGGAGACGAGCTGCGTCGCCGCGAAGGCTGCTGAGTGCCGCTTCGAGGTCAGCGTCGGCGAACCGAAGCCGCTCAACGATCTGGTCACGATGGGCGCTGTCGCGGAACTCGTTGGGCCGCCCACGTCAGGTATCGAAGAGCACACAATCAGCCAGATCGCTGACGGCTTGCGCGAGTTCCTACGCAGCGTTCAGGGTGATCAGCACGGTCTGATCCCGGCGTTCGGCGTGTTCGTTTCGATGCACCTCTCGGACTACTACAACCGCACGGCGTACGAGATGCTGCACGCAGTGGAACGTTCGGCGCCGGCGGGCGCCGGGGTCGCCGAGGCATTGATGCGCGAGGCTGGCATTCAATGTGCGTTCAACACGTTCGGCAACATCCTGCTCTCTCCTGAGTGGGAAGGTTTGGTGGGCGCACCGAGTGGTGACCCGCTGCAGACGCTAGTTTTCTGTACGGCAATTGCTCGGGGCCTTGGCTTCGGTCACTGGACCGTCCAGTCGTTCGATGTGGGAAAGCGCTTCGAGCTGGTCGCGCCGTGTTGCTACGACACACCGTTCTACCTGCGTAACTACGGTCGCTCGGAGAAGCCGCGAAGCTACTTCCTGCAGGGTGCAGCGCAAGCGATGATGGTACTGGCGCACCACGTACCGTGGACGGAGAGGCCTCGCTTCACTCCGGAGTTCTACCAAAAGCTGTTCCGCACCAAGCTTCCCTGGGCGGCCAATCAGACGCGCTGCGTGACCCAAGGCCACGCGACGTGCGAAGTCGTCGTGGCGTGATCCAACCCGGAGCTTCCGAGCCGTGGAGCTGACTCGCGATCAGAGCTGCGTTGACCGCATCAACTGGCGCTGTGACCTACCATCCAGCGTCAGCGGGGACGTCGTGTTTGCGCGCCTCGCGAAGCTCCAGGGTCATCTGGTGGAGGGTCCGGGGCCACTCCTCTATGTGGTGCGTGTGCCGGGTCAACATCAAGTGCTGATCGTCCCGCGCACGGGTCGCGTGCAGATCCGGGTCTCCTATGATGTGCCCAAGCTCGATCGGCGCTTGGCCGCTGAAGGGGTGTTCGCAACGCTGGTACGCTTGATTCGTCAAGCTTGAGCGCTGTCGCGCGCCACCCCTGCCACAGCGGTGGCAGCAGAGGCGACGGCCCCTCGGCGCTGATGCTCGGTTGCGTGTTAGAAGCTGCGTATGGCGGACGCAGGCAAGCAACACGGCATCGACTACATCGAGATCTACGTAACGGACATGGACCGGGCGAAGGCGTTTTACTCGACCGCGTTTGGGTGGGCGCTCACGGAGTACGCACCGAGCTACGTGGGTTTCGTAGACCGAGCTCGTGGTGATCGAGAAGCCGGCGGCCTTTGTCTTGTGGAAAAGGTCTCCGTTGGTGGGCCACTAGTCATCTTGTACTCGGCGGATCTGGAAAAGAGCCAGAGCGCGGTCAAGGCCGCTGGTGGTGAAATAGCCAAGCCAATCTACGCGTTCCCGGGAGGCCGACGCTTCGAGTTCCTAGACCCTTCGGGGAACCGCCTGGGCGTCTGGGGCGAATAACGAGTCGCGCCGCGCGCTTCCTCGCAGCTTGAAACGGATGGTGGGCCGGACTTCGGAAACGCGTAGCCGTGTGCTTCGATGAACCGCAACTGAACCGACCAGCTGCCGACTCCTTCGTGTTCCTAGCGCTACCGCGTTGGTGGTGCTCTCACGGAGGAGTTTCTAGATGTTGTCCCTTGGTTTGTTCGTGTGTTTGGTCCTGGGAACCGTGTGGTCTCTCACCCCTGCTCGGCAGGTGCTCGAGACGTTTTTCGCACTGGTTCCCTGTGTGTTGTTCCTGTCCTCTAGCCTGATCTCGACCCTGTTGTTCGACGGCTGGATCGCCTTCGCTGCCGTCCTGGTCGGGCAGTTGGTGTCGCTGTTCTTGCTGTTGAGTGTTGGCCACCGGATTCGCGAACGGCGCATGCGGGAAATCATCGAGGCAGCCTGACCCCTCACAAGAGTCGCTTGCCGCTGACGCGTTCCACTTCCCGCTGGATCAGCTGTTCGAGCTCGAGTTTCTGGGCGAGGCTCATCTCGCCCACCTCGATTTTCCGCGTGGCGACCAGGGTCATGCCGAAGTTCAACGCCGACATGGCGTCGCTCGGCAGAGGCCCCGTGAGGATGTCATACTGCGCGCGGTTCAACAGCATCACCACCCGTTGCTCCTCGTTGGGCTTGTAGCTGAAGCTCACGGCGTGGAGCTCCGAAAGAGGTTCCTCGAACCAACCCTTGAGGATGCCGCCCTCTTGATCCGAGCGGAAACTATCGGAGGTGATGGTCAAGACACCGTGCTTCTTGACACCGTCCACCGTCCCGACGACCACAGCGGCCAACACCAGGGCGATGATTCCGAAGAAGGCGTAGAAGACGATCTCCGGGATCTGGTCCCGAAAGCCGAGTACCGCCAGGCTGATGCCGCCCACTGCCATCAGTGCCGCGATTTGCGTGATCACGCGGTACGGCTTTCTGAAGCGGATCACGGTGCGCTCCGCTTCGCGCCTGACCTCGAAGGTGCCGCTCTCTGGGACGCTGCTCTCCGTGCCGCCTGCATCGAGTGAGCACGCGTCGGTGACCTTCTCGAGCAATTGCTCGACCTTGCGCCTGGACTGCGACGTGTACAAGGACCAGTTGACTCCGTCGCGCTTCACGATGTCAAACGCGTAGCTGACGCTGCGACCTTCGCTACCGCTGCTGACCTGCTTGTTCACTGCGAGACGTTTGATCGCCGAGTACGGTAGGCTGCCAATGGGTGTTTCCGTGAGGTTGCTCGATCGGTAGGCAAGAAGAGCTCCCGAAGCGTCGTCGAAGACGAACGCCGCGGGGCCCGCGCGGCGAGTGAGTAGGAGCACACTCCCCCCCAGAAAAGCCAAGCCGAAGCCCGCAATCTTCGCTCCGAGCAGAGGATCCGCCAGGGCCACGAAGGCTCCGAGCAGCGTTGCAGGAAGTCCCAGCAGCATGAGGACTCCCCCCAACACGAACTGCCCGGTGCGCGTCCGCAGTAGCACTGCGCGCCCGGGCTGCACTGGTCCAAGTCGGTACTCCACAGAAGCAGAGCATAGCGAAGGTTGGCGTCCCGGGGAGGGGAGCGGTGACCCGCGTGGTCCTTAGTGCCGCGGATCCGCTTAGAGAATGGTGACCAGCAGCACGGCGATGCCGCTCAATACGGCACCCTCGATCCACGCGGCGTTGAGGTTTCGGTCTTCCTTGATTTCCTTGTCCATCCGCGCGCCGGGGAGCAACGCAAAATCCACGAGGAAACGCAGGACCAAGAGCAAGATGGTGCCTAGGACCCAAAACGCGGCAAAGCGTGTCAAGTCGTAGGTCCAGCTGCGGAAGTCACCCGCAATCGCGCCTACCAAGATCACGCCGATGGCCACTAGGTTCAAGCCGAGGGCTACCCCCGCCGCAACGTTGTCTTTTTCGATCTCGTCGTGAACGTCGTAGCGGCAAACCAGCATGTAGATGTGGCCGTAGGCTACCAATCCGAGCATGCCTAGCAGCACGAACGCGATCGTAGTGTGGGGTCCACCACCACGGCCAGACAGCGCCGCGGCGACGACCAAGCCGCTCGCGACATACGCGCCGCCTTCGACCGCCCCGGTGCCGGAGTTGGCGTCCTCAATAATCTCCTTTACCGTGGAGAATCGCCTGAGAAGGACCTTGTCCACGATGATTCGTGCGAGATTGAGCAGCACGATACCCAATAGGACGTAGCCTCCCGTGACGAGCAGGTCCTTCCAAAGGACAGGCTCGAGAATCGCGTCTGGAGGCGGCGTCTTCAGCGGTCCGATGCACACGATCAACACGCCCAGGTAGTAGCCCCCGACGGAGAGACCAACCGCCAGGTTGTCCTTGGTGGTTAGTTCCTCCTGCAGTTTGTAGGGGGTAAGCAGATCTTTGAAGAATCGAGCGACGAACAACAGCCCAACCATCAGCCCGATGTAGGCTAGGTCGCGGGGCAGGTTCGACGCGGTCGTCTTCAGTAGGTCGAGGCTCTCGTCCATGCTCAACTCATTCCCACTGCTTCCAGCCACGTAGGTATGCCTGGAGGACACGTGGCTCGTCGAGTGTGCTTGGGGTCATCCCTGGCCGAAGGACATCCTTCGGGAAACGAAACAACGAGGGAAGCAAGTCGTCGTCCAGGTACCTAGTCGGGACGTCGACATGGATCCGCTTGGATTCAAGCTTGAAATGGGCGGCTAACACGAAGCCCCAGTCGCCGAAGGATGGTACGTTGACGTGGTAGGGCAACGTGCTGAGGCCACTTGCAGCGACACTGCGCTCGATGGTCCAGAAGGCTTCGGGAGCGAAGAACGGGCTTGTCGACTGCGTGACGAAGACACCGTCGCGCGCGAGGTGACGAGCCATCAAGCCAAAGAACTCACGGCTGTACAGCCGCGCGACGGAAACGTCGTTCGGGTCGGGGAGGTCCATCAGGATGACGTCGAATCGCTCGTCTGTGTGATCCATGAACGCCCAGGCGTCCTGATTCACGATCGTCACCTTGGGATCCTCGAGGCTCCCTTGGTTCAACTCCTTCAGGCGATGGTGGGTCGCTGCGAGCTGCGTCACCGCTGGGTCGAGATCCACGACACGGATTGACTGCACCGCGCCATGCTTCAGCAGCTCGCGCAGCGCCAGACCATCCCCACCACCCAACACCAGAATGCGCTCTCCTCGAGCGGCGAGGGAGTAAGCAGGATGCACCAACGCTTCGTGGTACCGATGCTCGTCGAGAGACGAAAATTGAAGGTTGCCATTCAAAAACAGGCGCAGATCCTGCTTGTGCTCCGTGAGCACGAGCTTCTGATATTCCGACTGACGCGAGAGCAGCACGCGATCCTCGTAGATCGCACCGTGCCAGCCGCGTAGCAGCTGAGCGCTGAAGAACATCAGCGCCAGCTGCACGAGCAGCGCGAAGCAAGCGAATAGCCAGGCCAACGAGCGACCTGCGGGTTCGAGCTGTCCTCGGAAGCTCCTCAGCACGACCAGCGCGACCACGATGTTTAGCCCACCGATGGCCAAGCTGCTCTTGAACGTGCCGAGGATCGGCAGCAGCACGAATGGAAAGAGCAGGGTCGCCGCCAACGCGCCCAGGTAGTCCAGGGACAGGATGTTCGAGAGGTTCTCGCGCAGGCGAAAGAACCGACGCATAGCCAGCACGAGAATCGGGATCTCGAGTCCAGTTAGAGTCCCGATGACCACGACCAGCGCGAGCATGACGGGTTGGTACAGGTCGTCGGCGTAGGCGTAGGTTGCGTAGAGCGCGGGGATGCAAAGCCCGCCCACGATACCCAGCACGACCTCCACCCAAACGAAGGTCTTCAGTACATCATCGCCCAGGTGGCGCGATAGGTACGAGCCGAGGCCCATCGACGCCATGAAGAGCCCGATGGTTATCGAGAACTGGCGGACACTATCCCCGAGGAAATACGAAGAGGCGGTCCCGACTAGTAGCTCGTAGACGATGGAGCACAAACCTGCGGCGAACACCGCAAGCACCAACACAGCAAGCTGGCGGCCCGAGAGCCGCTCGATGGCGCGCTCCGGGGACTCGCGTGAGGTCGCACCCGCGTTCTCGATTGGCGTGGCTGCCTCGGTTAAGCTCGTTGCTTCCGTGCTCATCCGGCCCGCGTCTCAGTCACTTGCCGCCGCGGCCGGAGTTGCGTTGCCCGGCGCCTCGTACGCTCGTGCTGTGGTAGGCGTCCGCGCCCCCAAAGTACCAAAACGACGCGTGATTCTGCCAGCCGTTGTACCCGGCGTAGCCGTAGCCCCCAATAGAAGGCAACATCAGAGCACCCCAGGTGCCGGCAAGCAGCAGACCGAATCCACCCAAGAATAGCCACTTCAACATGCTAGCCTCATAATTTCCTCCGGGAAATGTGGCTCACTCTTCAACCTTCACGCTGACGGGAGCCATCATGATCCCCGCAACGACTAGTAAGGCGCCCAGCACCAGCCCGAACAGTCCAGCGGCGAAGTGTGGGACTGCGCTCCCTGTCTTCGGCGTGACGACCACGTCCATCTGGCCGCCCACGGGTTGTCCAGGCTGCTGCTCGACTTCGAAAGCGGCGTAGTACGTGCCCTTCGCGGGCACGGTGACCTTGATGTCGAAGTTCTCCTCCCGTTCGTCCCAGTGGCCGTCGTCGTTGCCTTGCTCGTGCCAGGCCTCACCACCGAATCCAAACAGCGTTTCCTCTTCCGCGTCTTCGATTTCCCCCGAGATGTAGGCCCAGCCGTAGCCGTTGATGCGCTGGCGAAAGTCGACTTCGAGCACCTGATTGTCTTGCGTGGTTTGGATCGGACCGACCTTGCCACCCTCGGGGCCAAAGCTCCCGCGCACTGGCTTTCCCGCATCAAACGTGAAGTAGAGCGAGGTGAGCATGCACACCGCTCCAAAGGCAAAGCTCATGAGTCCCATCAGGGCGACCGTCTGTGCTTTTCGACGTTGCTTGGTGACGAGTGACGTCGAAACACCAGACTCGTCCGCCGCCGCCTCTGCCTGATGGCCTGCAGTTGCGTCCGCTGCCGGGGGCTGAGGGTACTGCTGCGGTTGAGCGTAGTGCTGCTGCGGTTGAGCGTAGTGCTGCTGCGGTTGAGCGTAGTGCTGCTGCGGTTGAGCGTAGTGCTGCTGTTCGGCTGCACCGGGAGGAACACTCGTGCCAGGCGCCGCCCCCCCGGGCGGGCCACCAGGCGGGTAACCACCAGGGGGCTGTGACATCGCAACGCATGATTCCCGGGCTCAGCGCAGATGTCCAGTGTTGCCTCGCTCGTGTCGAGGAAACATTTCCACCGGATAATTGATCGAAGCGCAAGGGCGCTCGTGGCCACAGTCGAAGGACCCTCGGATAATTCCGAGGGTGGCGGCTCCAAAGAGCACTTCTCCCGAGCGATCTTGGAGACTAGCGCTCGAAGATCGCGCTCCGCAGCTCGGGTTGCCGACGCAGTTTCCAGATCTTTCCGTCCACCCAGTAGTGCCACAGCACAATCATGCCGAAGGGGACGAAGAGCCAACCGAAGCGGTCATCATCAATCAGCGCCAGCACTTCGCAGCAACCCACGACAAGCCCGTAGACCAGGCCGACCTTCAGCCAGCGTTTCGCCACGCTGCGGGCAAAGCGCTGCGTCTGATAGTGGCGAACCCAGCCTTGGTATTGCAAGTCGTGATAGGTCGTCTCTAGCGCTTCAGCGACGAGGAACGGCGTCGCGGTGGCGAAGAACACGAGACCGTGTGTCCCGAGCGCCGCGACCAAGAGCAGCAACTTTGGCAAATTGAGCGCCTCTCCGCGTCGCACCTTGATCACTTGCCGGACGACGTAGACGAATAATACCGTCAGGAAACACCAGAGCAGACCATCGCCAAACCAGGCAGGGAAAGACGGAAAGGGCGCGACTAGCTTGCCGTAGATCTCCGTCTGCGGGGGATTGTCCGTGTAGTCGTGCAGGTAGAGCGCGGCGGCGCCGCTCCAAAACAGCGCAAAATCAAGCCGCTCGTCGGTCTTTGCACGGTCGTTGTTCAGCGCCTTGTACGCGCGCAGGATCCCCCAGTGCTGCCGCATGATATGCCAGCTGCCAAACACAGCGGCAAAGACGATCACATATGGAAACACTTTGAGCGCGGCCAGCGCGTAGCCGCCCACAATGAACAGGGCCAGGCCCCAAGTATGTGCGAAGCGATGTCGCCTGCGCTCGATCGGGTCAAGGTGTGTGCGAGAAAACGTCTGAAAGATGTGTGGGTGATCAAAGAACGCCGTAAAGACAAAGTAGGTTAGCAGCACGCTCTCGGCGCGGGGAGCGAGCCCCAGCGCGCCGAGCAAGTGGTAGAGTCCTAGAAATAGCCAGGTAACGACGCAGCTTCCGATGAAGAAGCACAGGTCGTAGCGGGGACTCACGAGCCACTTGGCGCTCAGGCGCACGGTCGTGACGGTGCGACGCGCCTCGGATTCCGAGACCAACGCCGCTGCCTGAGGCTGCGCCATGCGACCAGCCTACCAGCTCAAACATGCTCTGCGAACCCACCTCTCGGAACGTTCAGTCCCGGCTTGGGCCTAGCGGGCCTTGCTGGTAGCGTTCCGCAGCGCTTCGACCAGCCGCGCGAGTTCCGGTACCCCGCGGATATCCGACTCCAAGTACACGCGGCAGCAAGCGGTGCTGGTCGAGCGTTGAGATGCATCGGGGCAGACGTCTCGACCATCGATCAGCACCGTCGGCGAGCCGAAGCTCTGGAGCTCTGGGTGTTGCTCCAGGTCGAGCTCTTCCCAGTGTGGCTCGAGCCCGCTGTGCTCGAGGGCTTCGCGGAGGCGCTGGCGAGCGTCGCTGACGTTGGGACAGCCTTCGAAGCGCAGCAGCTGGACTCGCATGACTGTCAGTCTACGCGAGCTTGGCGGCGCAGAGGATTGCCCTGCAGATTTCAGGGCTTAGGGACACCGATCGCCAGCGCCGACCTGACGGCCCGAGAGCCGAAGGACTTCGACGTGTGTGAATGTGCTCCAGCGCTGGGAAGGCCGGGATGAGGTGCGTCGTATGCAGACCCGCCATGTTTCCCGCAAGAAAAGGCCCGCGTTTCGCCCACACTGCACTCGTTTTGGCGTTGGCGGGGGGCACGCTGGTCGCTTGTGGTGGCTCCAACTCGAGCGGCCTCGGCGCTGGGGGTGCAGGTGGAGCCGCCGGCGCCCAGAGTGGTGGAAGCGGAGGGAATGGCGGTTCGACCACCAGCGGCGGGAGCGGCGGTGTGACGGGCTGTATCAACAGCCTGGACTGTGTCGAGCGCAGCGATGGCAAGACGGTATGCGAACCGAACCTTGGGGTGTGTGTAGAGTGCGTCAGCCAGCCAGACTGCGAAGAGGGGCTGTTTTGCTCTCGCAATGTCTGCGCGCCGAGCTGTAAGTCGGACAAGGACTGCACCCCGCTCGGGATGTTATGTGACTTCACTAGTGGCGTCTGTACACCGCCTGAAGGCAGCGGTGGTGCTGGTGGTTCCTCGGGGAGCGGCGGCAATGGCGGCAATGGCGGCAATGGCGGCAATGGCGGCAATGGCGGCAATGGCGGCAGTGGCGGTAGTGCAGGGAGCGCGTCCGGGGGCAGCAGTGGATCCTCGGGGAACGGGGGCTCG
>JBFXBK010000193.1:0-16188 GCA_050183255.1 Polyangiaceae bacterium
CAGCAGGCCGCGGGGTGTCTTAGGGGCTAATGCTGCCGCGCGTCAATCCGGCACGCAAATTTGTTGGACAAAGTGGCGTGCAGGGCGAGGCTGCGCCTGCGCAGCGCTCAACCGCGTCCAGAAATACGGAGCAAAATCAAGGCGATAACGTACACAACCACCGCGAGGGCGAGCACCTTCACCCAGACCGCCAGGCCAGGCTTGTGCTGGCTTGCCGGAGGCGCAACCACCGCCAGCGCCTCCTCGACCCGAGACACGCCGGCTTCGGGTTCGTCTGCGATCTTCACCTTCAAGAGCAGATTGCCTCGGGGCAAATCGCTGCCTTCAGGGGGCAGGCCGCCATGCGCGGGTACGCGAATCACCAGCGAGCGCGCTCCGGATGAGGGCGGCCCATCCTCCGCGCGCATCGGGAGCTTCACTTGGACGAGCTCGGGTAGCTCTCGGCGTCCGCGTGTGCTGACCGCGCCCGCGCGCTCGCACGCATCACAGCCGCCACCGCCACACAGCGCGCAGGACAGGTTGCGAGGCAGCTCGAACTCGATGCTGGCGCCTTCCTCCAACCAGTCACGAGGAACCTGGATGCGGTGCTCCACATCGGGTCCTCGCGGACCGTCCGTGGCTTGAGTCACCTTGCCGAGCACTTGCGCCCCCACGATCTGCTGAGCGTACCTCAGGAGAGCGCGTCTTTGGCCGCAGAATGCCCTTCTTTGCCTATTGTCTGGTGCACCTACGCGTCGGAGTCCGCTCCAGCAGCGGCGGTGATCTCTTGGAGCACTTCGTTCAGCGCGCGCTCGACGAGCTGATGTTCTTCAGGCGACGGCTGGCGCGCCAAATCAACGCGGAATCCATCCTGATCTTGGGCCACGCTGCGAAGCAAGCCGGCGGGCAGCCGTGCCTCGAGCGCGCTCGCGACCGCCTGCAACAACGACGTATCCCCAAAACAACCACAGGGGCGTCCTTCATCGAGAGCCTCGAGGTGCTCGGTTGCAATATCCGCATCCGGATGTCCAAGGGGCAGCAGGTCCAGTGCCGCCTCGAGCTTGCCCGACGCCGATTCGTCCCCTGCGTGCTGCAAGAGTACGCCCTGGGTCGTCAAGCAGCTGCCAATCAGCTCCTGCTCTTTGGAGTCCCGCGCAGCCTCGACGGATTGTTCCATCAGCTCGCGGGACTCCTCGTCGTCTCCTATTGCCGCGCGGTACTGAGCGTGACGAGCCAAACCGAGCGCCAAGACGCGGGGCGCCGTTGCTCGCGCTGGACGCCCCTGGGCCGCAAACCTCGCGGCTTGCTCGAAGGCGGCGATAGCCTCTGCCTGACGCCCCTGGGCGGCGTGAGCCTCGGCGAGGGCAATCTGGATGTCCGCCTGCCCCAGGAGATCCCCGGCGCCCTTGGCCAGCTGCTCCAGCACACCGAGCGCGCGCAACTGGGCGTCGTCGTCACCGGCCTCGGCAGCGGTGCGAACGGTCTGAGCCAGCAACGCACCCCGCAGCCGGTGGGTGTCTCCGAGGCTCTGCCTAACCAGGGCTTCGATATCAGAGAGCGCCAAGAGCGCGAGGGGCGGCGCGGACTGCGGCACGCGTTCGAGCGCAGCCTCCGCCAATGTCTCCACCAGTTCCGCCGGCAGCTCCATTTCCTCAGGGAAGGACGGCTCAACGGGGCTGTACGCCTTCACCACGAACGCTCTGAGAGCCAGCGCGGGCGCAACCCCAGGGTCCCCGAGCGAGGCGAGGGTTTGTACCGCGCCATCCACGAGCGCGAGCGCTTCTTCGATCTCACCTTGCTCGTACAGGACACCGGCCAGCGCCGTGTTCCCAGTGGCGACGGGTTGGCTCAGCTCGCCGTACGTTTCCCCGAGGTCAGTCACGAGCTGTCGCAGCACCTGCTCGGCCGCGGACAGCTGGCCATGGCGATCCAGCGCGGCTCCCAGCTGAAACAAGTAGCCGAAGCGGGCAGCTTCCTCTTCTTCGTTGTGGGGTACTACCCGAGCCGCGGCTTGCAGACTCATCAGCATCTCTTCGGGCTTACCTGCCGCGTGAAAGAACTGAGACGCCTCGAAGTGTGCGCGACACGCCCGCCCGCTCTGGGCGCCGTAGGCCTGCACAGCGATCTTCACCGCGTCGGTGACGATGCGCTCGCCAGAGAGAGGGTTACCGCGTTGGAGCGCCTCGAGAGCGCGCTGGAGGGCTGACATGAGGGTCGGCATGTTGTGCCGACTCCCGCGACTTGCCAATGCCGATCCCGATCTCCTTCGCCCGGATCTGCTCGGCGGTTCGCAGTCCCCCAAGCGCGGCGGCCAAGATGCTCTGCCCTGGGAACACGCTATCAC
Organism: Polyangiaceae bacterium; assembly: GCA_050183255.1. Taxonomy (GTDB): domain Bacteria; phylum Myxococcota_A; class Polyangia; order Polyangiales; family Polyangiaceae; genus JAHBVY01. The sequence goes on from JBFXBK010000193.1 coordinate 2,324, forward strand.
CCACGAGATAGAGTCCAGGTTCGACGCGCATTGGGCCAAGGCGCCGATAGTTCCCGAGGCCCGCGCGACGCGGCACTCCACCAACATAACCGCCGAAGCGCCCGGTGAAGCGCTCGAAGGTGCGCGGACTGGCCGGCATCCACTCGAGCGCCGCACCCGCGACCTCCGGGGCGCGGGCCTCGAGCGCAGCCCGCATGCGACGCTGGATGCGCGAAACGGATCTGGCCCGCGCTGGCTCGTCGAGGCTCCGCAGCGAAGCTAGGCTCACATGGGTGGAGAGCGTGGCGCTCCGCGGCGCTCCCTCGGGATGCTCACGAGCGGCGCTCACGGAACAGAATACATGATTTCCCTGCGTAAATTCTTGAGCAGGTTCAACGACCAGCTGGAGGTGAAACGCCCCAGGCTCCGAGAGCTGGCTAGGGTCCAGCTTCACGTAGCTCATCACAGCTCCCCACCCCAACTCGACTTGGGCGCTGAGCTCAGCGAGCTCAGCAGTTCCGGAGCCAAGCAGGCTTGTCAGATCTTGGGGGAGCAAGTTCGCAATCACGCTTCGCGCGCGAAAGGCCCCTCGACGCGTCTCGACTAGGAAGTCACCAGACGCCGTGCGCTCGACGCGCTGCACGCGATTCGAGAACTGCACGTCCACACCGCGATCTGCCAGCGCCGCGGTGATCGCACTGGCGAAGGTTCCGATCCCACCCGCGACATGCCCGGTGCCGCGGAAGCAGTAGTCGAGTGCGGCCAGCGCGAACGGCGCCTCGGCTTCGCTGGCATTGCACTGAACCGTGATCTGGCACACGGCGTCTAGGTACAGGCGTAGGGCTCTACACTCACTCAAGCCGTGGCGCTCGATGACCCGCCCGAGGGGCTGCCCCAACAGCGGTAGCAGCTTCAAGTATGCGGGAGTACGCAGTGAGTGACGCCACAGCGATGCGCTGCCGAGGGGCGGCAGGAGCTGGGGCGTGTCGAAGAGTTCCCACAGCGTGTCGGCGACGCGCTTCTGTTCCGCAAAGAAACGCTTCAAGGGCTCTGCATACCGCGGTTCCAGGCGGCACAGCGTTCGAACGAAGTGCTCCCGCTCCCGACAGACCGGGAGTACCAGACCAGGCGCCCTCAGCTCGATCAGCGGATCGAGCGCCTCGAACCTAACGCCGAGCTCCAGCTCTTGGTTCCAACGCTCGAATAGCTGACCTGGACCGAAGCCGCTGAACAGGGTCGCGCCCGACTCGTAACGCTGGCCGCCCCGGGTGAAGCTGCTGGCGCAGCCGCCTGGATAGCGCAGGGCTTCACACAGCACGACGTTCGCGCCGGATCCCAGGAGACCAACCGCCGCACCTAACCCCCCAAAACCCGCTCCGATGATCAGGCAGTCGACGAAGCTGGGCGCTCTCTCACGGCTTACCTCCTGACGATTCTGCGGCACGAGGCAGGGCGTAAGACCCGACGCGGAGCGTGTCCAGCGGTCGTATCAGGCGAGGCTCAAAGCTCGAAAACCAGCTTCTGCTGCTCGTCGTCAGCCTTGAACTGGATCCGCGTGGCAAAGGTCTTGGGACCGACGCGGGCGCCCAAGGTAACTTCAAGCGGCGGCTGAGAGGTGCCCAGCTTCTCCACTCGAATGACGACCGAGTAGTCCCCGCGGGCAGGCTCACCCTGATCGAGGAACACGTTCTCGATGTTCTGTCCGAGGCACTCGTTGCGCGAGCCTGGACAGTCACGCTCCTTGACCAGGCCGTCTTCACTCACACGGCCCACTTCCACGAGCTCACCGCTGGGGTCGGTCACCTCGAGGTCGACGTCGGCGTCCGCTTCGCTCCAGGCGATGGTGAACTGCACGAGTCCCGTGTGTAGGCCGCAGCCTTCATCGAGCACGCCATTGCAGTTGTCGTCGATGGCGTTGAAGCACAGCTCGGGGCCACTCGGCACGCACACGCGCTCGAGCACCACACCAGGTGGGAGCGACACGCTGGCGAGCTCCGGCGTGCCCTTGGACGGCCCGCTCTTCGCAGGGCGCGCTGGGCTACACGCTTCCGCGACCACAAAAAGCGCCAAGGCGCCGAGTAGGAACCTGGGCGCCTTGGTCGTCTGGGCTTTGGCTTTGGGGCTCACGGAGCGCTGACTCTAGCACCGCTCTTGCGGCTTGATCAGCGCCCTGCGGCGCCGCGGCTCACTCGTCCTTCTTCCCGCCCTCGGGGATAGCCACGCCGGTGACGATCTTCGGGTTCATGAGGTCATGGTAAGCGGCCTTGGCCAGCTCGGCCGTCGGGCCCTTCTCGTCGCGCAGCGCGAGCAGCACGCCCTGCTCACCCATGAACTTCAGCGCGCGGATCGCGCCTTCGCGCTTCCCCTGATCGCTGCCCTTGGCCATCTCCATCAGCTTCATCCGCATCACCACACGGGTGAAGGAGTGCGGGCCGTTGTCGATGGACAGGTTGTTCATCTGCTTCTCGAGCATCACGCGCGCCCACTCTTGCGGCGTCTGCTTGATCGGCACCTCGCTGATCGCTTGAGCGTTGTCGATCCAGCGGAAGATGCGCCCTTGCTCGAGGTCCTCGGTGCTCCAGTAGCCGAAGGTGTTGTACCAAAGCTGCTGCAGCGCCTCGACCTCGGTCTTGTCCTTGTCCGCGAACAAAGCCATGGCGCGCTTCGCCGTCGACTCCGAACCGCCGAGCATCAGCGCGAGCGCCGCGTCGACGCGCAGCGCATCGGTCTCCATCAGCTTGAAGAGCTTGTCTTCCACCGCTTGGTCGAAGCCGGCCATGCCCACGGCGCGCGCCGCTTGGTTACGCGCCTTCAGGGAAGCCTCGGGGGTGATCAGCTCGACGAGCGCCGCGGAGGTGCCCTTGGTGGGACGCTGGATCAGCGTCTCGAGCAGGCATTCCCTACGGAACTGATCTTCCTTGTCGGGTTTGCTGTACTCGCCAATCTTCTTGGCGACCTCGACCATGTCCTCGTCCTTGGCGACCCAGGCAAGCGCCGCACAGGCGCGCATGCGGCTCTGCTCGTTCTCCTTGGGCCGCTCGATGTACTCGAGCATGGGCTTGAAGGCTTTGTTGTCGCCGAACTCGCTGAGGCCGTCAGCCGCGCCGTAGCCCACCGCGCGCAGCGCCATGCCCAACATCGCGATTCCGCCACCCATCAGGCCGTCCATCGTGACGTTGATGTCCGGCGGCTTGCGATCGAACTGCTTGACCAGGTTCGGGAAGTCCTGGTTGTCCTTGTAGGTGCCGATGTAGCGCAGCGCGCTCTGGGAGATTTCCCAAGCCTTCGGCAGCGGCGGCTGCTGGCCTTCCAGAGGTAGTGCTTCCGGGGGGAAGGCCCAGTCACGCAGCTGCTTGATGTCCTTCTCGCTCTTCATGTTGGAGAGCGCGCGTAGGCCGTTGGCGTGAGGCGTCGGCAGGTCGTGGATCCAGAAGATGATCGCGTCCTCGGTCTGAACGCGCAGCTGCTCCGCCTTGTCCGGATGCAGGGTGCCCAGGTCGGCGAGCATACGCGACGCCACGACGCGCTCCTTGTCGTCGCGCTTGAGCATCATCTCGTAGTCGTTCTTGTCCGAGTAGATCTTCAGCGGATCCATGCGCAGGCGCTTGGCCAGCGTGGGCGCGGCGCGCACGTCGCCGATCTCCGCCAGCGCGAACGCCGCCTCGGTCTGCCAGTGGATGTGCGGCTTGGTGGCGATGTACGTGAACAGCGCGTCGCCTCCCCGCGGATCCGCCAGCTCGCGGATCATGTCCATGATGACCTTGGTCTGGTGCCAGGCTTGCTCCGGGGTGTCGCCCTCTTCGATGGTGTCGAAGGCGAGCACCAGCCCGGCGGTGCCGATGCCGTCGCGCAGCGCCTTGAGGTACTCCTTGCGGCTGTCCTTGTCTGCGCCGCGAATCGCGCGCACCAGGGGCTGACGGGCGCGGTCGTCGCCGATCTTGCCGAGGCCAGGCGCCGCTTGACGGCTGATTTCCTTGTCCTTGTCGTTCAACAGCTCGATCAGCTGATCGGTGTACTTCGGGTCGGCGTGGCGGCTCAGCACCGTGGCGACCAATTGCCGCACGGCACCGCTCTCGTCTTTGTACAGCTTCGCCAGATCATCCAGGCTCACCAGGGCGACGATCTTCTCGGTATCGAACGCGACGCCGCCGTCCAGGCGCTGGACCTTGGAGAGGTGCCCCAGGCGATACAGCGCCATGATCTCATTGAAGGCCGAACTCTCGCCGAGCTCCACCAGCGCCCACGCGATCTGGGGCTTGGAGCCAGCGCCCGCTTTCTTCAAGGCCTCGAGCAGGGGCTGCTTGGCCTTCTCTGCGAGCTTCGGCCCGTACCAAGCCAGCGCCACGGCTGCCTGGGCCTGCAAGGGCTCCGACGGCTCCTTGAGCGCGGCGATCGCCAGGTCGACGCCGTCTGGATCCTTCATGTAAGCGAGTTGCTTGATCGCCTCTTGCTTCAAGTAGTCGCTGCGGTCACCGCTCGCCCACTGCCGCCACTTCGGGATCTGCTCCGATTCCGGGAGGATAAAGATGGCCTTCTTCTGCTCTTCGGCCTGCTCGACCGTGAGCTTCTCTGCGTCTTGCTTGCCACCGAGCGCCAGCGCGGCGGCCAGGCCTCCGACGGCGAGCAAGCCGACGAGCACGGCGATCGGCTTGAAGCGGCCCTTCTTGAAGTTGCCATCGCCTGCGTCGAAGCCGCCTCCGGCGGGAACGCCGCCTCCGCCACCACCGGCGGGTAGGCCGCCACCACCGCCAGCGTCGTCGTCATCGGGTGGCCACTTCGCCGCGTGGACGCGATCGGAAGGTGCCTTGGGGGGCGGGAAGACGGCGGGCTGCTGAACGGGTTCGGGTTGGCTGGAATCGAGCATCGGTGTCCTCCGTCATGCCGGGCCCGAGAGCGGGTGTCCGGCGATGGCGTGCCGCTCCTGGGTCGGCGCAGGGATCCAACTCGCGCGAAAAAGCAGCTGCGCGAGCCACTCCGCGACAGCCTTGACGCAGGCGACCGCAGAGCCGCGCGACCTTATCTCAAGCTCGCGTGCACGTGGAGATGATGAACGGCACGCCCTTCGGGCGAATCGTTGGCGACGGAAAACTACCGCGCAGCTGTTGGCGCTGAGCGCCGCTCCAGTGCGTAGAAACGCCAGCGAACCCGCTCCGGATGGCGTAGAACGCCCGCAGTGACGGCCGCGGTCCCCAAGAGCCCGCCGATTGCCCTGCGCGCGATCGGCCTGACCTTGCTGGTGAGCGGCGTGGTCACCGGACTCTCCTACGGCTTGCCTCGCGACTACGCCGCCACCGGTGTTGGCCTGGCGTTCATGCTCGCGACTTACTGGCTCGCGCTGTCCAGGCGAGGGGATGCGGAGGTGCGAGCGAGTGGACTTGCGCTGGGCGGAGTGCTCGAGACCAGCCCCATCGAGCCGAAGCGCATCGCAGCCTCGACCTTGCGAGCGTTCTTGTGGGCCCTCGGCGCAGCGCTGATCTTCTTTCCGCCGTTCGTGGTCGGCTGGCTCTGGTGGTGGAAGCCAGCTCACGCCTGGAACGCTGCAGCGTTGCCGAGCCTTGGCCAGGACGTACTGGGGGAAATCGCCGTGATCGCCCTGCCGGAGGAAGCCTTCTTCCGGGGCTTCTTGCAGAGCGAGCTGGATCGCGCTTGGGCCCCACGCTGGAAGCTGCTCGGCGCCTATGTTGGACCAGGACTCGTCGTCTCGAGCGCGCTGTTCGCCTTGGGGCACGTGGCGACCGAGCTGCGGCCAGATCGCCTCGCGGTGTTCTTTCCGTCGCTGCTTTTTGGCTGGATGCGGGCGCGCACGGGCGGCATCGGCTCCGGGGTACTATTCCATGCGATGTGCAACTTGTTTGCAGCCTACATCGCCCACAGCTTCGGCTTCGGCCGCTGAACCGAATATATTTTCCTCACGGATTTGAACCATGCTGACCAAATTCATCATCGACGAAATCGTGGACCGCGCCCTGGCTGAGGATCTCTCGGGCGAAGACTTGACCACCATGGCCACGGTGAGCGCGGAAACACGCGCGCGAGCCACCGCCTTGGCCAAGAGCGAGCTCGTGGTGTGCGGCGGGGACGTGTTCAAGCGGGTGTTCAAGCGCCTGGCGAATGACCTCTCCTTCGAGGTGTGTGAGCCCGACGGCAAGCTCGTCCAGCCAGGAACGCCCGTCTGGCGCGTGGACGGGGCGGCACGCCCAATCCTGATGGGGGAGCGCACCGCGCTCAACCTGGTGCAGCGCATGAGCGGCACCGCGACGATGGCGCACGCCTATACCGCCGCCGTGCCGAAGGGCGCAAAGACGCGCATCGTCGACACGCGCAAGACGACGCCGGGGCTACGTGCGCTGGAGCGCTACGCCGTGCGCTGCGGTGGGGCCTACAATCATCGCGACACCCTCGGCTCCGCCGTGCTGATCAAGGACAACCACATCGAAGCCGCTGGCTCGATCAGCGAGGCCGTGCGGCGCGCCAAGGACTACGCCCCGCACACCACGAAGATCGAGATCGAAGTGGAGAGCCTGGAAGGCCTGGAAGAGGCGCTGAACGCTGGCGCCGATATCGTCATGCTCGACAACTTCGCGCCTGACGCGATCGCCACTGCCGTCTCTCGGGCCGCCGGCCGAGCACTCATCGAGGTTTCCGGGGGGATCACGTTGCCGCGCATCGCGGAGCTGGCGAGCCAGGGCGTCGACGTCATCAGTGTCGGCGCGCTCACCCACTCAGCCCCCGCGGCGGATATTTCCTTGGATATTCAGCGCATCGACAGCTGAGCGCGTTTGGGGGGGGAGGCGGCACCAAGCCAGGTGCTGCGTACGTGTGCACGAGTCAGACCCGAGGACGCCTCGACTCGAGGCGGCGAAGCCGCCAACAATCGACCACTTGGCGCGCTCGACACAACACTTCGGGGCGGGCATCTCGACACCTTCCAAGGACCCCGCGATACTCGAGGCCGTGAGAACTTCAGCTTGGTTGGGCGCTCTTGGGTTGCTTGCTCTCGCTTGCACAGCGAAGGAGCGAGCGGAGAATATCAACGGGAACGGTGGAAGCGCCGGGTCGGCCACCGCTGGGAGCGCGGGGGACGGCGGTAGCGCGGGTTCTGCCGGCTCGAGCGGCGGCGTTGGAGCCACCGGGGGTGTCAGCGGAGGCGCCGGTGGCACCGCTGGCAGCGGTGGCGGTGGCACCGCTGGCGGAGGGGCAGGAGGAACCGGCGGCGTCGTGCTGCAGGACCCGACTCTCGATGTGAAGAGCACGCCAGACTTGGTGGGCTTCGTGACGACGCTGGATGCGACCGCGAGCACGGATCCAGAAGGGGAAAATCTGAGCTTCAGCTGGGTGCTCCGCTCCGCACCGCAAAACAGTCAGGTCAGCGATTCGAGCCTCGACGTCAGTAGCCCGGGCCTTGCACGTTTCCTTGGGGATAAAGGCGGGAGCTACACCTTCAACGTGACCGCGACCACGCCGGACAACCGCTCAGCGAACCAGGACGTCACGGTGGTGGTGCCCGCGTTACCCGTTCCGTTCGTCGAGGCGCGCGGCGATGGGCAGGGCTACGACTACCTCATCCGAGTCGTGGATTCGGATGCTGAGCACGCGCGGGACGTCTCGTGCAAGGCGAGGTTTGCGAGTTCTGACCCGAAGGGCGACATGGAATTCCTGGGCGGGCTGATGGCGCTTCCCGGCTGGAACATGCCGATGGGTCACGGCGTCTTCTACCCCGAGCTAGACATCGACCCCAACACCGGCGGGGGCACGTCCTCACTGCGCGTCTCCCCAGTCATCAACAAGTGCGGTGACACGCAGCAGCGAACCTTGGTAGACGGCTCGATCGAAGGCCGCGTACAAGGTCTGCTCGCCCTCAATCCTGGGGGAACCCGCCTCGCGTACCTCGACTCGTCCATCGCCAACGGGGGCACCCGTCTCGCCACGATCGGGGTGGACGGCACGGACCGTCGCATCCTCTACGGCAGCGACGTGTTGAGCGGCGTCGCGCCCGTGTGGATCGACGACACCCACCTGGCCTGGCTCGAGCACAACTCTGGTGATTTCATCTACTCATCAGCGGACATCGTGGGCGGGGGTCAACCGGGCAACCCCCAGAAGCAGGAACGGCTAGGTTGCACCGCACAGGAAGTCGACAAGCTGGCGCAGTTCGCCTTCACGCAGATAGGCATCTTGATCCGCTCGCTAGGTGGCACGCTGGGTGTTGGCATTCATCTGGCGTCAAACACGGACTGTGGAGTCGCCAAGACGCTGGTCGGCAGCGAATACGCTGAGCTGAGTTCCTTCTCATTGGCGCCTGATGGTCAGTCGATCGTGTTCTCCGCCAAGGGTCCGAACGACGTGGACTCGAACATCTACGAGCTGGTGATCGACGGCTTCGCCACACCCACTCGCCGCTTTGGCGACGACAACGGCAACGACATCGACCCGCGCTACACCCCCGACGGGCGTCAGGTGATCTGGACCCAGCTGAACTTCGATTCTCAAGGAGTTCCGGGCGGAAGCGGCATGCACATCGCGAACCTCGACGGGAAGTACTCCGCGCTGCTCGCGACCCAGGACGCAACGAACCCTCAGATGGTCAAGGTAGTGCATGCCCTCCACCCCCGCGACATCGTGATCAACTGCAACTTCTCGATCTCGGGTCAACCAGCTGGCAAGGGCTGGTCCCTCGGCCTCGGACTGTTTGGCCTCGTGCTGCTGTCCCGACGGAGTTGGCGGCGCAAGCGAGCCTAGTCCCGCACATGCTCGGACGAACAGTAGAGTAGTCGCAGTTCAGCAGCCTTCTCGAGCCGCGGACCGCAGGCGGTCGGCGGCTCGAGTCGCAGCGCTTGGCATCGCGCGTTGGGCGGATTAACCAAGGAGTGTGTTCCCGCTGCACAAGAGGCGCCTGGAGTCGCTGAGAGACGAGCTTCAGAGGCGTGGCGACCGTCCATCGTTGAACTTGCCCACCGCGCGTCTCGACCTCGTCGAGGCGCTGAGCGTGGTGGAGGAGTACGGCCCGCTGTGCGAGGCGATGTACTTGATGATGGCAGCCGACCGCAAAGTGCTGAACGTCGAGCGCATGGTGCTCCGCGGGGCACTGGACGTGCTGAGCCAGGGGCGAGTCCGCACGGCACATATGGAGTCGATGATCGACGCTTCGTCGAAACGCGTCGCCGAACTGGGCGAAGCGGGTTGCCTCGCGGAATGCATCGACGCGCTGAAGCACGACCCCATCCGAGCGGAGATCACCGTCGTGCTCGCCGCGGCTGTGGCTGCCGCAGATAACCACATCTCCCCAGAGGAGCGGGCGCTCTACCAGAAGCTCATCGAGGGGCTCGGCATCAGCGACGACCGCGCTGATGCGTTGCTCTCCGATCTGCTCAAGCCGGACGCCACCTGAACGCTTCACGATTGTGGAGGCCGCGCGTAAGCTGCCGCCATGACTCAAGCCGAGAGCGGCCCCGCTGAACTACGCCCGGTGCGCGAAGCTCACCGCTTCGACGAAGCCAGCCTCGAGCGCTACCTGAGGAGTGAGCTCGAGCTGCCCGTGGGCCCGCTGCGAGTTCAACAGTTCAAAGGCGGCCAGTCGAACCCGACCTTTCTACTCGAGGTCGGGGACGGCGCGGCCACCCAGCGCTACGTGTTGCGCAAGAAGCCACCGGGCAAGTTGCTGCCCTCGGCGCACGCGGTGGAGCGCGAGTGCCGGGTGCTCCAGGCGCTCCAGGACAGCGACGTGCCGGTGCCCAGGGTGCGTGCGCTGTGCGAAGACCCAAGTGTGATCGGCACTGCCTTCTACGTGATGGATCACGTAGAAGGCCGCATCTTTCGTGCGCCGCTGATGCCCCAGGCGAGCGGCGCCGAAGAGCGCGCCGCCATCGCGAGCGCCACGATTCAGACGCTCGGGAAGCTGCACCAAATCGAGCCCGCGCAAGTTGGGCTCAGCGACTTTGGCAAGACCGGCAACTACATGGAGCGTCAGGTCGCGCGCTGGGGCAAGCAGTACGCTGCGTCCAGGACCGAAGACTTGGCCGATATGAACTTTCTCATCGACTGGCTGCCGACGCACATCCCCGCTGGGGACGAGACGCGCATCGCCCATGGTGATTTCCGCCTAGAAAATCTGATCATCCATCCGACGGAGCCGAAGGTGATCGCCGTCCTCGACTGGGAGCTCGCGACGCTGGGTCACCCGCTGGCGGACTTGGGCTACCACTGCATGCTGTATCACCTGCCCGCAGGTGACTTCACCGGCTCTGGCTATGTCGGGGCAGACCTTGCTTCCCTGGGGATTCCGAGTAGAGAGGAATACGTAGCGCAGTACGCCCGCATCACGGGTCGCGACGGCGTGCCCGACCTCGACTACTTCGTCGCCTTCGGGTTGTTCCGCCTCGCCGCGATCTTGCAAGGTGTGTACAAGCGTGGCCTGGACGGCAACGCCTCCAGCGAGACCGCGCTGCGCTTCGGACCGATGGTGCAAATCCTGGCAGGCATCGCGCGCAGCCTCGTTGGCTAGCGCTCTTCGACCTCGACCGCTGACGCTACGCGTTTAGCAGGGAACGCCGCCGTCCAGGCTCGATGGCGATCAAGAGCCACTCGCCGAGCGCATACTGACGACTCGTGCTCAGAAAGCGCAGCGCAGCAGCGAACGGGCGCACGCTGACTGCGTGCTCCCGATCGACCAGGTAGCTCTCCCAGTACGGAGCTTCAGGTACCCACTCGAGGCTGTCCGCCTGGGCGAGCAAAGCACCCACAACCGCCCCCAGCTCGCACACCAGCACCACGAAGTCGTTCGTCGAGTTCTTGGCGTCCGCGGCGACGATCAGGTTCTGAGCCTCACGGACGCTGTAGTGCTCCTCGAAGGCGCGCAGCCACTCGAGGCCCAAGTCGCCCTTCGGCGGCAGGAAGCGCGCCTGGTCTTGCCGCGCGGCATCGGTCATACGAGCCAACTGGCGCAGTACGCTGCCACGGACGTGGGCTGGGAGGCGCGACTCGCCACTACCCGCCAGCGGCTCAACGTCGTCGCCCAGGGCTTCTCTCCCCCGAACCTCTCGCTCGAGGGGCTTGTACCAACGCCAGAAGTACTCCTTGAAGAGTTCGTCTGCGGTGAACGCGTCATACGCGGGCTCCGGGGGCGCTTCAGACATGGGGGCCGTCTAGCACACGGCGCTCAAAGATCCGCCGCAGACGCTGCAGGACGCTCAGGCCCAGTGGCTGCCGTCGATGCGCTCGCTGATTGCCTGCCCGATGCCCTCCAACGTTGCTTTGTCCGCCACCCTGAAGCCGCGACGCAGGCGACCGAGCTCCAGCATCCCGAGCAGTCGGCCGTAGCCGAAAACCGGCAACATCGCCACGCCGCCAAGGGGCAACCCGCCAGCGAAGACCGACAAGCGCCGCGCGATGGCAGTCTGGGCAGGCCCCTGGATGCGGCTGCCGATCACGCCGCGGTGCTGACAAGCCGCGATCACCACCGGATCGTCCTGGCGCAAGACATCACCCAGCTGATGCCACAACGGTTGCCCGATGGCATAGGACGTGACCATGCCGACGTAGGGCTCGCGGAAGCGATGGAGCAAGCCGAGGTCGGCTCCCAGCTGCTCCGAGGCCGCGTTGAGGCCAAGCAGCAGCACCTCACCCGGATCCCGCGCCGCGATCAGCTCGGCACGAGTGCGCAATCGAGCATCTTCCTTGGCGCTGGGCAGGCTGAAATCAGGGGCCGGGTGCCAAGTGTTGCCCATCAGATCCTTGTAGCGGTGCAGCGAACGGACCTCGCGTATCTCCTCGAGGAAACGCCAGTCGTTCCAGTGCACCTGACGCACCATGCACTCGCCGGGGATACGTCCGAAGGACACACCACGCAGCAAGAGCCCCGTCGACACCGGGCCGACGATGGTCGCGCCGTTGGTCACCAACCAGTCGCTGGCGTTCAGTGGCATGACCTCAGGCACACTGGGCTGCTTTTCGCGGATTTGAAGCTCGAGGCTGGGTTGAAACGCCATGGTTCGTCCTTTCGGAATCTCGCAAAGACTCCGAACGCAATTGTCCCGTGAGGCCGGCACACTGGGCCAAGCTTTTGCTCCCTAGCCTTCGAGCGGCAACGCTGGGGCGGACGAACTGGCTGCGTTCCAGCGCTCGGCTACTGAAGTGGGCGAATCACGGGTGCGCGCTTTCGAACGCCGCGGCGCTGCAGTCCGCATCGCTACCGGGCACACCGAAATGTATCCAGTCGAAACGTGAGCTGACGTCGGGGGGGACGCCCCAGCCGTTGGCGACGGGTCCCACATCCATCTCCGTGCCGATTTGGTCGTGAGTGAATGTGTTCGTCTCGGTCCAAGCCGACTCGCCGTCGAGCTTTTGCAGCATGTGAAACCGAGTTCCCACACGACAAATCGCGAGGCGACCGCGAGACGTCGCCGTGGGGTTGAGGCACAGGGTCGAGGCCTGGTTGACGGTGATCTTGTCTTCGCTTCCGACACCGACGTACTGCCCCTGATTGGGACAGCCGCCAGGTAGCCCAGCGCCCGGCCCGTTGCTGTTGCCGCCGTGGTGACCAACGCTGTGCATCAGCCAGTGCCCTGGGGTCGTCACGTCGCGCACCAAGAGCGCCGCCGAGTTGTAGCTTCCCGTCGGCGCTGCGTTCGCGTCGTTGATGTTTTGAGCGTGCACCTCCGCCATCACCCAGAAGTTCCCTGTCACGCGCTTGTGCAAGATGGGGCCCACGTAGCCCGCGTACCAGGCCGTGTTTGCGGGAGTGCTGGCGCTGAACGATATCGTCAGAAAACCTGACTCTGTTGTTCCAACGTCGTAACTAGCGGCCGACACTGGGAAGTTTTCCGCTGTCCACTGGCTGAGCGTGCATGGGTCGTTGAACTCGTCATCGAGACCAGTCGGACAGCCAGCGCCTGCGCTGCCTCCCGTTGCGCTGCCTCCGCTACCGCCGGTTGCGCTGCCTCCAGTCGCGCTGCCGCCGGTCCCAGCGGTGGAGCCGCCTGCGCCGACGCCGGCGTTGCCACCAGTCGCTGCGCTGGTGCCGCCGGTCTCGCTTCCGCCTGTCGAAAGGCCCGCGCTGCCACCTTGGACGTCGCCTCCGCTTCCAGAGCCAGAGCTGCCGGAGGCGCCGCCCTGGCTACTCCCAGCAGCGCCGCCGGAGCTCGCAGACTTACTTCCCGAGTCGTCACTACAGCCAGGCAACGCTGCGAGGAGCAACACACCTAACCCCAAACCCAAGCTACCAAGCGCACGCATCAGAACCTCCAGGCAACGCCACGAAGTATCGCAAGTCTAGTGCCAAACCGGTGCGGGGCATTGCGGGCGGGTTTTCCGACTCTTTGGTAGGGGTGCTGAGTCGCTGGTGCCTTCCAATGCGTGCTGCGTCACGCGGCGCTGCGGAATCGATCGCCCAGTCCTTGGACGATCCCTTGGCTTTTGTCGCACGAACGTCCACCGCGAGCCGTCTTCGCTGACGGCATGCGGCGTGCACAGCCGGCAGAATGCGTTGCGCAGCGCCCAACCTGGGCGTCCCTGTGATTCCGCGGCTTTGCCCGCTTTCGCCCGCCAGCTATACAGCGGGGGTGAGCGATCAAGTAACCGCTGGAGACGCGACGCGCGCGGTGCGAAGCGAGAGCGTACAGGCTCCGCTTTCAGTGCGAGTGCGGGTGCTCGGTGCGAAGGCGCAGCCCGCGGAGTGGACCTTGAAGGAAGGCCGCTTGATCATCGGCGCGGCGCCAGGTTGCGATCTGATCATCGAAGATCCCACCGTGTCCCGCCGCCACGTGGAGCTGCGATTGGTCGCGGAGGGCGTGTCGGTGCGAGATTTGGGTAGCCGCAACGGCACGCGCTACCTCGGGCAGCGCATCGAGAGCGCGATCCTCACCCCTGGCAGCGAACTCATGCTGGGCTCG
>JBFXBK010000194.1:0-16058 GCA_050183255.1 Polyangiaceae bacterium
CTCGGCGCAGACGCGGAAGCCGACGGGCTGGGCAACGGGATGACCGACGCGGCCCCTCCCGGCTCGGTCACTTCTGGATGGTCATCGCAGGCGCTCGAAGCGAGGCCCAAGCCACACAGTAAGATGCAGCGACGTGACAAAGCGGCGGCGGACACCCCGCCACTCTGCCAGCAGCTTCCGCGGTGTAAAGTCGATGTGCATGATTCTCGACGTTGCGCGCCGCCTGAGCGGCCGCTAGCGTCCCCGGCGTGACCTCGCGCTTACGCAACAATCTGCGTCGCTGCATGACGCTGTTCACCTGGGGAGCGCTGCTGGTGAACAGCGGGTGTGGCATCGGTGAGCGAGCGAATCAGTGCAACGCGCTCGCCCGAAAAGTGAACGAAGCTCTCAAGCCAGTCAAAGAGTTCACGACGGAGCATCCGGAGCTTTCGCACGGAAGCGGCGCTCCTGAAGACTACGCAGAGCTCGCGAAGCGCTACGCCCAACTCTCGGAGACCGCCAAGGCGACGGAGCTGGAGGACGACCGCATCATCGAGCTCCGGGATGACTACGGGATACTCTACGAACAAACGTCTACCGCGTGCGCTGACCTGCAAGCCTCACGCGAGAAGAACGACCTGACGGCGCGTGCTCGCGCGGTGCGGGAACTCAAGCGCCTCGAGCGTCGTGAGGAGAGCCTGTTCAACCGCGCCAATGCGCTGTGTGAGCCGCGCTAGTGTCCTGTCTCCGTAGTTCGCTGCAAAACTCGCTCGCCCCCGCAGGGTGTGGGCGTTGTGTACGCGCGACTGGCTAGCGCTTCTTCTTCTTCTTCTTCTTGGACTTCTTGTCGTCGTCGTCTTTCGGAAGGTTGCGCTCGATCAGGCCGATGCTCACGCGGCCCCACACGTAGCCAACCAGCCGCTTGAACTGACCTGCCTTGTCACCGCCGAACAGCCACAGGTCGCGGGGGTCGACATCGGTCTGCACGTTGGGCGCCCAGTGACCGCTGCCTGCCCAGCCGAGAAACTTGGGCTCATCCAACACCATGCGCGCGACGATCACGCCGCACCTGGGTTCTGATGCTAGCCCCACGCAGCCCCCGGCAACGAGCAGCTCCTCGTTGCCGATCGGTCGCCAGGTCCACATGCGCTGAAGCTTGAAGCCCTTACGCGTGCCAAGGTCCTTCTCCGCGGCTTCGGGGAGCAGCGCTTCGAGCTTGCGCGATAGGTCCTTCTCGAGCTTCGTATGAGCCGAGAGCGGAGCGCCGCGCTGGACCCTGAGCACGACCTCCGCCGGGTTCGTCTCACCCGCACAGCAGCGGAAGCCCACGGTTCCCGCGCGTCGATCAACCGGAGACGACGCGACGTTCGCGCAACGACCGACGAGCTCACCCGCCGTAGAGTTTCCCCCGCGTAGGCTGCCCAGCTCTTTCTCCGAGGAAACGCCACGGCCGTAGCGGCTACTGGTCCACTCCCAAACGCCGCCGTGAAGGTCGCGCACGCCGAACTCGCTACGGCAGCCGTAGAGCATGCCGCTCGGGAGCATGCGTGGTGGAGCGCCGGTGTTGCAGCGCTCGGGCTTGTAGGTGTCGCCGTACTCGTAGACGCGGTTCTTGGGTCCCTTGCAGGCGCGCTCCCACTCCAGCTCGGTGCAAAGGCGCTTGCCCTGCTCCTCGCAGTGAGTCTTCGCTTCCTCCTGGGAGACATTCGTCAGCGGGATCGCGCCCTGTTCGTTTGGATATGGAAAGACGTCGATATAAAATCCACGCAGAATAACTTGCTCACCGGGCATCTCCGCGTCCGCGACGCGAGGGAAAGCGGTGGGCGCGGTGCCAGCCACCAGCGCCCCCGGCTCGATCCACACCATCCCTTTGCGCTCTGACGGCGCCTTCGGTCCAATCTCGAGCGAGGCGTCGACCAGGGGCTCCTCCGGCTCGGGTTTCGGCTTTTCCTTGGAGCAAGCCACCAGTCCGCACGCGGCACAAAGCAGTGCGACGCCCGCGCGTCGACTGCTCGTGCTCCCCTCGGACAGCGATGCCCGGGCTCGGCGCAGCGCCCCGTCAGCTGTCCCGTTCGTCCCGCTCACGGAGCCCCAGCTCCTTCATCTTGAGCTGCAAACCTTTACGAGAGATCTTCAGCAGACGCGCAGTGTGCGTGACGTTGCCTCCGGTTTGCTCGAGCGCCTTGGAGATGAGCGCGCGCTCGATCTGCGCTGTCGCCGCCTTGACCTGCTCCTTGAGTCCATCGCTGGATCCTGGCTCGATGTCGACCGAACTCGGTGACTCGTCGCGCGGCCCAGAATGCTGCATTTCCACGGGCAAATCACCGAGACTGATCCGCTCGCCATCGCAGAACAACACCGCGCGCTCGATTACGTTCTCCAGCTCCCGAATGTTGCCGGGCCAGGGGTAGTCGAGCAGGAGTTGCTCCGCCGAGGCGTCCACTCCACGCACCTGCTTCTTCAGGCGTAGGTTCGATTTCTCGATGAAATGCTGGCAGAGCAGCAAGATATCGTCTCGACGATCGCGCAGCGGCGGCAAGTTGATGGGCACGACGTTCAACCGGTAGAACAGGTCATCTCGGAAAGTGCCATCCGCGATTTGCCGCTTCAGATCCGCGTTGGTTGCTGCGATCAACCGAACGTCGACTCGCAGGGTCTTCACCCCTCCCACGCGCTCGAACTCGCCCTCCTGGAGCGCCCGCAGCAGCTTGACCTGCATTTCCACGGGGATTGTACCGATCTCATCGAGGAATAGCGTGCCGCCGCTCGCCAGCTCGAATCGGCCAGGCTTTGATGCTACCGCACCGGTGAATGCTCCCCGTTCGTAGCCGAACAGCTCACTCTCCACCAAGTCCCGCGGGATAGCCGCACAGTTGACCTTGATGAAGGGCTTGTCCCGGCGTGAGGAGGCGTCGAACAAAGCGCGCGCAACCAACTCCTTGCCAGTGCCGCTCTCGCCGGTGATCAAGACAGTGGTCGGCGCGTCAGCAACCTTGTCGAGCACGTCGCACAGGTCACGGATCGCTGCACTCTGACCGATGATCCCGTAGCGAGTGGTGC
Organism: Polyangiaceae bacterium; assembly: GCA_050183255.1. Taxonomy (GTDB): domain Bacteria; phylum Myxococcota_A; class Polyangia; order Polyangiales; family Polyangiaceae; genus JAHBVY01. Next base: position 3,040 of record JBFXBK010000194.1, read on the forward strand.
CGATCGGCGCCGGTGCTTCTGCGCCTGGTGCGGTGAGAGGCGCGCGCGTCGCGTGTGCTTGGGATAAGTCGCGGGTGCGCAGCGCCTTTGCGACGATGGCGCGCACCTCGCTCTGGTCGAACGGCTTCGTGATGTAGTCGAACGCACCGGTCTTCAGCGCCTCGACGGCATTGTCCACGGTGCCGTGAGCCGTGATCATGACGATGGGGAGTTCCGGCTCGAGCTCGAGGGCGCGGCGCAGGAGTTCCATCCCGTCCACTTTTGGCATCTTGAGATCGGTGATCACGAGATCGATGTGGTGGTCCGCAAGCATGGCGAGCCCCTGCTCGCCATCCTCTGCCGCCAGTACCTCGTATCCGTCTCTCGCGAGCTGCGCGCTCAAGACACGACGCAAGTTTGGCTCATCGTCGACGACCAGGATCTGCTTGCGTTCTTCCAGCATAAAAATTCCGTCGAAATTCGCCCCGGTGCACGGGGCGAACAATCAAGGCAGCGCGCCGCACGGGGCGAACAATCAACTGCGCGTCGACTTGGACGCGGAGAACCAACACGCGCCGCTTGCGCGAACACGTCACACCATGGGCGCTACTCGCAGCGCGGTCCAAGGCCGGTTGAGAATTTCGAGCAGAACATCATCGCGGTCTTCTCGTTACCTGGCGCGCCAGCGATCACGAACTCCTGACCTCCCGTTCGACCGATTGTCAGGCTGGAGCCCAACCGATCACCCTCCTCTGCGGAGGATAGGAACAGCACGTCACTCAACAAGAAGGGCCGATCACCTTCCGCGTCGTACACCAACACCGCGCCTGCTGAGTTCTGGTCTCGCACGGTCATGCGGGGCGCCCCCACGATGACTTCTCCGTCACCGTCAGCGTCGAGATCCGCGACCTCGAGGGACGCGCCGAAGTCTGATTTCTCGCACCCCGTTACGCTCGCGTCGGAGCCGCAGCTGAAGGAGGCGAGCAACGTCGCCTCAGGCAGGCTTGCGAGGGAGCAGCTTGGAGTGGCGACCGCTGGCAGCCCAGCTAGCTTGCTGCCGTCGAAGACGTGAACATTGACCGAGTCTGCAACGACGAGTTCGTCGGTCTCGTCCCCGGCGTTCACACGCCCCGCTGCCAGTGCACGTCCGAAGTTCTCTGGGCCACCAAGGCACCCGACCAAGCGTGCGGCGGTCTCACCTGTCTTCCAGTGGAACAGGTACACGTGGTTCTCGTTCGGCGCGCCAACGGCGAGCACGCGACCGTCAGGCACGCGCAGAGAAGCCACGGCCGATCCGTAGCTGGGGTCGTTTGCGGAGGGCAGCAACTCGATCGGTGTCATCGAGTCCGGCGGATAGAACCAGGCGAGCGGAGGCGTCTGTCCCGGAGCACCGGCGATGACCGAGGCCTGGGAGTCCTTGTCTGCCGCGAGGTAGACCGGCTGACCCTCGCCACTCTGCAGCACCGGATCGACTAGCGCGTTCTTCACGCCGTCCGGGACGCCCAGGGCGTACTCCGTCTGATCCAAACACCGCACGAGCAAGCCGGCACCATTCGCCGCCTCGCCCACCCCGAGTACGAAGCACAGATCGAGGATGGTTCCAGAGGTACCGCCAGGCGCGCGCGCGAGGCCAATGCCCACAACCTGGTTTGCCATGTAGCAAAGGTTGCTTCCCTCACCAGCGTCGCAGAAGCCGGTATCGCTGGCATCGACCTTCGCGTCTTGGTTGCCTGCAATGTTGAACGCTGCCCCTCGCGACAAGTAGGGCGCGCCCGCCACGAGCACTCGCGACCCAGCGTCACTCGACGCGAAGGCGAGGCTAATCCCGAAGCCGTTCTTGAGCTTGTCTGGCTTCTTGAGCAGCAGGACGGGAGCGTTGTCCTGGAGGTCGTCATAGCGGCTCCAGGAACACGCGCCCACGCCTAGCCCACCGAGCACGCTGAGCGTGAGCAAGCCAGGGAGTAAGCGCCGACGTTGGCGGCTCGCTTGGGTCGTCGACTGGTCGAAACGGAACATCAGAAGCTCCCTCCGATCATCAGGAAGCCGGAGTTGTCGGAGATGGAAGGCGTGATGTGGAAACGCGCGCCAGCTACGTCGCGGTCGCGTTTGCGCTGGCGCCAAACCACCCGGCTCGGGAACAGCGCGCGTGCCGTAGGCCGAGCTTTCTTGGGATCTCTGAACTCGACCGCCTTGTCCTGCTTGATGTCGGACTCGGGGAGCGGATCCTTGATGAAGTTGTAGACGGAGAGCACACCAAGCACGCCGCCAACTACGAAGCCTGCGTCGGCGCCGATCGCAAAGATGCGGCCCCGGGTGATGCGCTCGTCGCCTTCCTCGAGCACGCCGGCTTTGCGGTCCGCTTCCAGCGCGTCGTAGAGCTTGTTGGACTCGTTGCCCACGTAGATTGCTGCGCCGATCACCACCGCGCCAATCACCGCCTGAGTCCACGCAGCTCCGCGCGGATACTTGGGGATCAGGTTCGCATGGATCGGAAGCACCTGACCCTTGGGAATGTCTATGACGCCTTCGAAGGTCTTCCGGCCATCGGACTCGACGCTGAGCTTGTGCTTGCCCGACGCAGCCTGAACTTCGAGGGGCTCCTCACCGCTTCGCCAGACACCGACTGGCTTTTCATCGATGGCGACCCGGATGTCCGGGGCGTTGGCATCGATGCGAACGAAGCCATAGTCCACACGCTTGAGGGTGACCTCGAGTTCCTTCTGCTCGCCGTGGTTGACCCGCACCTTGGTGAACAGGGGCTGGAAGCCCGGTGCCTCCACGAGCACTTCATGATCACCAGCGGCAACGAGCTCGCCGTACGGAGTCGTGCCCCATTCGGGCTTGGCCTTCTTCTTGTCGTCCAAGTAGATGTACGCGCCGCGCACATTCGCGCTGATGCGCAAGAAGGCCATGAACGCGCCCTGACTTAGGTTCGCCTTGAAGTGATGCACGTGCCCAGGGGAGACGTCGATCGCGGTCTGGCTCACGTTGAAGTCGCGGAACTTCTCGATCACGATGTGATAGCGACCGACCGCGAGCGCGACTTCTGCGGGTGCGCGACCGCTGAAGACTTCCTGCCAACCCGGGTTCGCCTCGCCAACCTTGAAGTCTGGCGCTGTATCTTTGGTGCGGGCGTAGAGCTTGACCGGCGCGCCGCTCGGCTCCGTCTCCACTACGACGAGGGATCGCATCGCGTCCTGATCGTCGGTGGGGACCACACTGGGCGGCTGCGGAGCGCCCGCCTCAGCCGGGACTCCCGCGTCCCCTGCATCGCCAGCGTCGCCCTCGACGCCGGCGTCACTCACCGGCGGAGGCGCCTGCCCCATCGCGGCCTCGAGTGCCGCAATCCGCTCCTTCACCTTGTCGGCATCTGGCGCGCTCGGATCGACGCTGAGGTACTGCTTGAACTTCTCGAGCGCCTTGGGCTTGTCGTCGAGCTTTTGGTAGCAAACACCTGCGTTGAACAGGAACGCGGAGTACGGATGCTTGGCATAGCCCGCCTCGAACTGCTTCGCAGCCGCGCCGTAGTCGCCCGCGACGTACTTCGCTTGCCCCTGTTCCATGTAGCGCCGAATCGACTCGAGCTTCTGCGTCGTGGTCATGCCCGCCGCGTTCGCGGAGTCATTCGGGATGAACCACACCAAAGCCAGAGCGAGTAGCCCTGCAACAATCCACCAGCGTCTCACTGAGTCCAGTCTCCCTGCTTGCCCCCGAAGATGCCCCTGATCGGACTCCGCGCACAACCCGAAGCGCAGCGAAAGCGCTCACCGCCAGCGTGGAAACACCCCTCGGAGCGCGGCGACGGCCGATTGGCCGCAACCCGAAGCACGCGCAGCCGAACCCGCGACTCGTCCGCACCGTGGTCAGCGGGCTCCCAGGCTCGGGCGCTTGGCGGGCGGCGAAGCGGGCCGCCAGGGCGTGAATTTGAGCTGAGGGGGCCGGACCTTCTATGCTATCGCCGGAAGATCGGGAGGGACGCCCCCTCACGAAGACGATTGTTACTTGGGTCGCGCCAGCCAACGCGCGACAGTTGGTTCTGAGCTTTGCACTTGCGAGGCCAACTCCGCACCTCAGTTTGGGCTCCACTCGGGTTCACTCCGCGGCGGATTCTGGAGATGTCACGGCATGCTTAACCTGACTCAGTCACCCACTCGTCGCGCGCTTCGGCTCAGCCACCTCGCGTCTGGTGCAGCTCTTGTAGCTGGCCTCTTGGTGGCTGCTCCAGTCCTCGCGGAAGAGGACCCCGCTCCCTACCCGACCTGCGACCGCAGCCCGACCGACGGCGACATAGCTGCGGCGAAGGGCGCCTTCCAAGCAGGCCAGGCAGCGTTCAACGAAGCGGACTACCCGCGTGCCATCACTTACTGGGAGGACGCGTACCGACGCGACTGCACGGCGCACAAGCTGCTCGTGAACCTCGCGCGTGCCTACGAACTCAACGGGCAGCTCAAGCTCGCTGTGAGGGCGCTGGAGACCTACAACGAGCGCGTCCCGGGCAACCCCGAGATGGCGCAAAATCAGACGCGCATCGACCGCTTCAAAGAGAAGATCGCCAAGGACGAAGCCGCCAAAGCCACGCCACCTCCAACGGGCCCAACGGATCCCCAGGGAACCGATCCAAAGGAGGGCGATGGGAGCCAAGATACTGGAGCCGTGGTGGAGCCTCCGCCATCCGGAGGCAGCAAGCCGATCCTGCCGCTGATCGTCGCAGGCGGCGGCCTCGCGATTGGCATCGTGGGCGCGGTGATCTATTTCCCCGCGAAAAGCGACCTGAGTGACTTCGAAGCGCAGTGCGGCGGCAGCTCGAGAAAGTGCCCCAACGGGATCGTCGACGACGCAAACTCCGCGCGCAGTAAAGCAAACCTGGGCGGCATCATCACTGGAGTTGGCGCGGCAGCGCTGATCGGTGGGGTGGTGTGGTACCTGTTGGCCCCAGAAGAGAAGGCAACCGCGAGCCGGGTGACTCCCTTGGTAGGCAAGGGCTTCACTGGCTTAGGCTGGTCTGGGGCGTTCTAAACGCCAGCCTCTCCCCCAAAACATCCGAGCCGAACTGCGTGGTCCTTGGCGCGAAGCGCGACCGGGGCAGCCCCGATCACTCTCCAGGGTCGTCCTTGAAGAACGGGTCGTTGTCGATGTCGTCCGTATCGCCCAGACCGGAGGGCGGCGCTTTGGGCTCCGGCGGCGCTTTGGGCGTAGGCTTCGCGGTGGGCGCAGGCTTCGCAGTGGGCGCAGGCTTGGCAGAGGGCGGCGGCTCGTCCTCGTCCTCGTCAGCATCCGCGTCGGGATCTTCAAGCTCTGGGGGCGTGCCCGCTCTGAGCGGCAGAGGCTCCGCGACCACCTTTCGGCGTCCACCCCAGGTGCTCGCGGGCTCTGGCTCCTCGCGCGGCTCGGCGGCTTCGTCGCCCTCCGGTTCCCGCGGCGTCCACTCGGTGCCGGCGTGAGCCATGCGCGGGTGCCCCTTGGCTTCCGCTCTCAGACGCTCGAAATCAGGCTCGACGGGCCAGGGAGTTTCGCTCGATGAAGTCGCGCAACCGCCAAGCGTGAGCGCGAAGCCCACGACGCTGAGCGCGAGACCCACTCGAGCGATACTGCAGCGTGGCGCTGACACCGTAGCGTGCGCGCCTCGGTGGGCGCTGACTCCAAAGGTTCGATGCATCCGCCGGGGTTCTGCCACAGCTCGGAGGCGCAGCAAACCGCTGAAAGCGATACGCAGCTGCATGCGGCCCTACTCGCTGCCGTGGGTGACGAGCATGGGAACAAATTCTGCTAAGTTTCCCGCGCGGCGTGAGCCGATACAGGTGCGAGTGCAAACCGGGGGGTTTCGAGGAGACAATGCAACGAATCGCTTTGGCCGCTGGCCTTCTAGTTACCTTGTGCGCGTTTGTTGGCTGCAGCAGCGAGGATCCCGCCCCCGAAGAGACTGCCTGCCGCATCAGTACCGTCAGTGCAGATCCTTCGTTCCGCACGGACATCCTGCCAATCTTCCAGGGGTCCTGTACGTTCAGCGACACTTGCCACGGTGATACGAAGAGATCTCAGCAGAACCTGTATCTAGGGGCGCCGCTGCCCAATGCGAAAAAGGGCATCGAGGAGATGACGGACCAAGAAGTCACCGACATGATCGCTGGTTTGATTGGGCGTCCCTCAGAGACCGCACCAGCGGTCAACGTGATCACCGCCGGGGACGCGAGCGCGAGCTTCCTGATGTACAAGGTGGATGGCACGCAAAACGACCAAGGGTTCCAGTGCGAGAATGAAGACGGCGACCCAAACTGTGGTGAGAGCATGCCGGACACCCTCGGCTCGTTGCTATGTGCCAACGAACGCGAGACCATCCGTAACTGGATCAACATGGGCGCCAAGGACAACTGAGTGAAGCGACCGAGGGGATGGTTCAAGTGCTCGCTGGCGGTCGCGTTCTCCGCGCTGAGCTGCAACAGTGATCCCGACCCATTCCCCCCGGAAGCGGTCTGCCCAGAGTTCGACTACTCGAGCTTCGATGGCCAGGCGCCCCCGGTGAGTTTCTCTGCGGATATTCAACCCATTTTCGCCCAGAACTGCACGGAGACAGGTTGCCACGGCAATCCGGCTACTCCGGCCAGCGGCTTGTTCCTGAGTCCTGCGCCAGATGATCCTGCGTTCCCGGCGGACGCCACCACGCGCGCGCTGATCGTGGACACGTATTTGGTCGCTCCCGCGCGCACGACTCCGGACAAGGCGCGAGTTGCACCGGGTGAACCCGCCCGAAGCTTTCTGATGGACAAACTGGACGGCAGTCACGCCTGCATCGACGTCAGCTGTCCAGGGAACAACTGTGGACAGCGCATGCCCCGCGGTCACGACCAGCTGCCCGCGGAACAACGGGACACCATTCGGCGCTGGATCGCTCAGGGCGCCGTCGCGGACTAAGGGCGCCGTCGCGGACTCAGGGCGCCGTCGCGGACTCAGGGCGCCGTCGCGACTCAGGGCGCCGTCGCCCCGCGCGACTCGACACGAGGAGCCGCGCAGACCCTCGGGCCTGCTATAGGGGCGGCATGATTGGCAGGCTGTGCGGGAAGCTGGTGGCCGAAGAGCTGGACGGCCACGTCATTCTGGACGTCGGAGGCGTTGGGTATGAGGTGCTGTTGCCGTTGGGCACGGCGGGTCGGGTGCGCGCCGCAGGCGAGTCGGTTGTTCTCCACGTCCACACCCATGTGCGCGAAGAAGCGCTCGATTTGTATGGCTTTGCGAGCGCGCTGGAGCGCGAGGTGTTTCGACTGCTGATCGGCGTGCCCAACGTGGGGCCCAAGACGGCACTCGCGGTGTTGAGCGAACTCCCACCGCCGGAGCTGGTGCGCGCGGTGTCTCAAGGCGACTTGGCAAGACTCAACAAGATCAGCGGCATCGGTAAGAAGACCGCTGAGCGCCTGGTGCTCGAGCTCAAGGAAAAGCTGCCCCGGGTCGCAGAGGTGGAGCTACCGAGCCCGGCGCAATCGCCGAGCAGTAGCAACCGGGAACGCCTCTACGGCGCACTGACCAACATGGGCTATCGCCCTGCAGAGGCCGAACGTGCGGTGGACTCACTAGGTGACAGCATCGCAGACACACCGCTAGCGAGCGCCCTCAAGTCAGCCCTGGCGTTTCTGGCTCGGTGAGCCAGCGCTTATCGAAGTGACGCGATCGGCGCCGACGACAGCGTCGGAGTAAAGAGAGCCTACCGGGGCAAGACAGCGCCGGGGGAAGACAGCGCCGGGGGAAAGCTGGGTGATTTCAGTAAGGAGGGCTCGTGATTCGTCAGCAATTGGGGTGGCAGCAAGATTCAGAACCGGGTTATCGTTCGCAGGGGTTTGGCCCTGAGTCGGGCCAAGCAAAGACAGCTTCCGGAGGCAATCTGCTGTGATCACGTGTCCCAAGTGCGGCAAGGACAACCAGGACCATTACAAGTTCTGCCTGGGTTGCGGTGCGGAGTTGCCGCGCGATGAAGCCCCGAAACCGTTCTCTCCTCAGACGCCTCCTCACGGCGTTCCCGCTGCCGCCGCAGCGCCGGCGCCCGCAGCAGCTGCTGCACCGGCCGCGCCCGCGCCTGCAGTAGCCCCTGCCCCTGCACCAGCTCCCGTCGCGGCGGCGCCTGCACCAGCACCCGCTGCCTCTCCGGCTGCGGCTCCGGCACCTGCCGGGCCCCCGCGTCCTGAGCCGGCGGCTGCGCCTGCCGCTGGCGCCGTGGCTTGCCCGCAGTGCGGACACCAGAACAAGCCCGGCAACAAGTTCTGCGCTTCGTGTGGTTACAACCTCGGAGCACTGCAGAGCCAACCTCCGGCAGCGCCAGCACCTGCCGCTGGTGGCAGCGTCGCCGCGGTGATGCTCACTGCGCTGCGCGCCGACGGTACCGAGGCCGGCAACTATCCATTGCCCGACGGGCAAGCGATCACCGTGGGGCGTGACACGGGGTCCATCTTTGCGGGTGACAGCTATCTTTCCCCGCGGCACTCGACCTTCACTCGGCGCGGCAACCAGCTCTTCATCAAGGATGAGGCGTCGCTCAACGGCGTGTACCTGAAGCTGAAGCCCAACATGCCCTGGAAGCTCGCCTTTGGCGACGTGTTCCGTATCGGGCAGGAGATCATTCGCTTCGAGGAGCTCATCGGTCAGGGCAACTCCCCCGACGGAGTGAAGCGGCTAGGTAGCCCAGCGAAGGGCTACATTGGGCGTCTGGCGCTGGTCATCGGCCGCGACACCACGGGCAATGCGTTCCCGATACCGGAGAGCGGCGTGCACTGCGGTCGCGAACGTGGCGACATCCTGTTCAGCGAAGACGGCTACGTATCCGGTCTCCACTGCCGTATCGCCCGAGGAGACGACGGCGACGTGTACCTGACCGACGTTGGCAGCTCGAACGGTACTTTCGGTCGGTTGAAGCAGGAGCACCCGCTTACCGCAGGCGACATCCTGCTGATGGGGCAACAGCTTTTCCGCGTAGATTTCTAAGTGTCCAAGGGACGCTGCGCTTTGGTGCCCGACGGCCGAAAGAATCGGCCCGGGCACTCGCGCCCCCACTGGTACTCGTGGGTGCTGGGTGCCCGCTGCTCTGCAGCGAAGGCAAGGTACATTGAGCGGAGGGCCTCGCGATGACGCTACCCCGAACGGTGCGCGTCGTCGCGGCGGTCATCGCCCGAGACGGTAAGTACCTGATCACGCAACGGCGACCCGCGGCAGTGCTACCGCTGCTCTGGGAGTTTCCCGGAGGAAAAGTTGAAGACGGTGAGTCCGACAGCGATGCCTTGAAGCGTGAGGTCATGCACCGGCTCGGCGTGGAAGTCGCACCGGGGAGCATGATCAGCTTCGTCAGCCACCCCTATGAGCGCTACACGATCGACCTGTACCTCTACGAGTGCGTGATCACCTCCGGTGAACCCCAAGAGCTGAACGTCGAATCTTTCCGCTGGGTCACGAGCTCCGAGTTCGATCAGTACCCGTTCACGCCGGCTGACGAAGCGTCGATGAACGCGCTCCTGGGCCTCGGCTAGCGCATGCCGGTGGTGGGCGAGCAACGGCGAGCTATGCTTCGACCCGTGCTCGTGATGCGCCAGCTGACGATTGGGTTGTTCGGTCTCGCTGGGCTGGTCGCCGCGACTAGCTGCACGACCGACCCACCCAATCGAGGTTGCCAGCGACTCGTGGACTTCAGCTGTGGCTGCTTTCCCGAGTGCCGGGAGCAAGACACCGCGGTGATCAACGACCAGGATCGGGACGCCTGCCAACAACGGCTAGACGAGCACTTTCAAAGCTGGCGCCACTGCGAGTTCGACTGCCGGGGAGATTGTCAGTACGGCTGGGGAGTGTGCGCGTTCGAGATCTACCGCAGCGTTGGCTTGGACCCGCAGGGGATCTGCGATGGGAGTGACGCAGGCGCCGATGCTTCTGGCGACGGTGGCGACGCAACCGCCGACGCCGCAGGGTCGAGCGATGGCGGATAGGATCCCAAGTCTAGCCACGCGCCTGGTCAGCGAACGCATCTTGCTCAGACCACCGAAGGAGAACGACGCGGTGCGCCTCTCCCGCGTGCTCGAGCAGAACGCGGCTCACCTGCGCCCATGGAGCCCAGCGCCTCCGCGGGGAATCAATCCCGCGGCACCCGTGGAGCTCAACCGGAGTATCGCGAATCAGCGCAAGCAATGGCGGCAAGGCCGTGGTTTCACCTTTCTGATCGTGGGTCGTGAGAAGACCGCGCCGATTCTAGGCCGCGTTGCCCTGAGCGAGGTCGTGCGGGGAGTGTTCCAGAACGCATATGTGGGCTACTGGACGGTGCGTGAACGCGGAGGCCAAGGCTTGGCCAGCGAAGCGCTGGAGCTCGTGATCCGCTTCGCATTTCAGGAGGCCGGTCTGCATCGCCTGCAGGCAGCGGTGATGTCGTCGAATCGCCCGAGTAGGCGCGTGCTCGAGAAGGCTCGCTTCCGCATGGAAGGCACCTCTGAGCGCTACCTACAGATTAACGGCCGCTGGGAGGATCACCTGATTTACGCCCTCACCAGCGAAGAGCGGCGCGACCTCCGCGGGTCCACCGCAGCTGAAGAGCCCACCGACTAATTGCGGCTTTGCTTTCTTGGGGGAGGCGCGGCGCACAGCGGCGTCCCGCCGGATAGGCCTCGATCAGTGCGCAACTGGGCGGCGCGCTAGCCGACAATCCGGAATGGATCTCGAGTCGGTGCCTTCCGCCGCTTGGCCCCTACTTGACGCTATCGCCCGAGGCAGACGAGCGGCGAGGAACCGCTTCGCCTATGGCGCCAGGCAGCGGCTCACGCAGGTCGTCGCCGCGCTGAGCGGCTCAGCGCGTTGCGTCGCGTGCGGAGCTCCGCTGCAGCGCCTCGAGCCAGGCTTCTGCGGCGGCTGCGGCGTACCCTCCCCCCCGATCCTGCGTGAAGCCTCTGGGATCTGGGTGCTCGCAGGAGGCCGCTTCGAGTCTCCGCTACGCGAAGCCGTCCATCGGTTCAAATACTCCGATCAGGCCGAGGTGGTCGGCGGACTCGCTGCTTGGTGGCTTGGGCAACTGGGCGCAGCGCTCGCGACGCGCAGCGCAGCGCCTGCGGTCAAAACGCGTCCCGAAGGAGAAATTCCACATGAAAACGTCCAGGACAGTGGGTGCGTATTGGTGCCGATCCCGTTGCATCCGACCCGCTTGGTCGAGCGCGGCTACAACCAATCGGCGCTCTTGGCAGCCAAGCTCGCGCCCCAGCTCGGCGCGAAGGTCAGTCACCAGCTGCGACGCTCCAAGGAGACACGGGCTCAAGCTGAGCTCGGAAAGGCTGAGCGCAGGAGCAATATTCAAGGTGCATTTCGGGCCGTTTCGCGGCGCAACGAGCTCCCGGTGCTCCTGGTCGATGACGTCGCCACCACGGGCGCCACGCTGAGCGCAGCAGCAGCTAGCCTGCGCGAGCAGGGCGTGCGCTGTCTCGGCGCGCTGGTGCTTGCCAGCAGCGGCGGGTAGCTGCGCCACTTATTCAAGTGAGCCCGGTGACTTGCGCGAAAGGTCACTGCGCCGTGACAATGTCCATTGGCGCCCGCTGAACATCGTGGGAGCCGCGTGAACAGGGGGGCGCGGGAGCCTCTTGGGGCTGTTTCCCTGCTCGTAAGGAGATCCGCACTGAATGCCCAGCGCTGACGATCCACAACAGACCACCTGGCAATGGGCCGACGTTGACGGCAGCCGCCACAGTGCGAGCCAGGCGGAGCTCACGCAGCTCTTGGAGAGCGGCGCGCTGCCAGCGTTCACCCTGGTCTGGAACGCGGGCTGGTCGGAGTGGCTCGAAGCGCGGGAGTGCGAGCTGTTCGCCGCTTGCATCCCCGCGGCACAGCGAAAGCCGACGCGAGTGGCGGAAACCGACGACGAGCACTCCGAGGTACCTCCTGACCCCCCGCTGGAGCGCTACGCGTCTCAGCAGAAGCAGAGCGCCCTACGGGCGCTGCTGGGTACCGGCGCGGCGCCACCGCCGCCGCCCCCGAGTAGCCCGCTACCGGCAGGGGGTAGTGGAAGCGCGGCGGCGCTGATCGGTCGAGCCGCAAGCAGCAGCCAAGCACCACCCCCGCCACCAGGTGAGCGTCCTTCCTCTCCGCCGTCGGAGCGCCGCGCGCCGATCCCGTCGGCACCGCACATCACGCCTCCCCCAGCCGATATCAAGATCAAGACTTTGCCTGATCTGGACCACGCCGAGGAGCTGGATGCAGAGCCTGAGGAAGACTCTTCCGCCCACGCTTCCGCGGCCGAACTAGATCCCGAAGAGCTCAAGAGCGACATCGCGTCGCAGATCCCCGAGGTAACACCCGACGGCGAAGAAGCGGAGGAGCTGGAACCGGACGAGCTGGAGAGCGACATCGCCACGGTCCCTCCCGAGGAGCGCAGCAAAGAGTCACGACGAAAGCTCGCCAGCGCGGCCGCGTTGATCGGGGCCGGCGCCAGCAGCGCGACGCCGCCACCTCCGGCGAGCGCGCGACCCTCGGCGCCCCCAGCCTCCAAGCCCCAGCCTGCCAGCGCCGCCGCGTTGCTCGCGTCGGGATCCGCATCCGTGCCAGGGCCACGCGCATCGCAGCCGCCGAGCTCGGGCCCCATGCCGGTGTCGGGCCCGGCGAGCGCTGCGCCCCACAGCGGGCCGCCCGCTAGCGCGCCGATGCCCATGCCCGCCGCGGCGGCCCCCGCTGGCGGACCGAGCAACAGCAACATCATCCTCGGCGCGCTCGTGATCGGACTCCTGGCGGTGGTGGTGATCCTGCTGATGAACCAGCGCTCCAGCAGCAACAGCTCGACGGAGGTCGTCGTCTCGAGCCCACAGACGACTAGCAGCGCGAAGACGACTGACGCTCTGAACGAAGCGCCCAAGGGCCCGTGCAAGCTGGTGGTGCAGCCCAAGAAACTACTCGACTCCGCCTATCTTGGCGTGGCTCCCCGCGGCATCTCTATTTCCGCAGAGAAAATTACAATTGGGCTCGCGAAGGACAGCAAGGTGGCCCTGGGGCGCGACGTCAACTGGACGGATTTGAGCTCGGAGAAGGCCTTCGAGGTGCGCGCTCCG
>JBFXBK010000195.1:0-16007 GCA_050183255.1 Polyangiaceae bacterium
ATGAAGCTCTCGATGCTCAGCTCCACCTCCTTGAGTCGCGCGGCGACTCGGGCGTCCATCAAGAACACGTTGGTCCCCAGTTCTCCGTAGGGGATCGGACGCCGATAGAGGTACGTCAAGCCAAGCCCGAAGGTCCCCACGAGGCTGCGTCCCCACAGCTTGCCGAGGGTCGGCTTGAGCGCCAGGTCGTCGCGAACCACGACCTGCGGCACGAAGGGCACCAGCGCGCCCTCCACGTAGTCTCCACCAGACTCGGTGAAGGTGGCACGGGTGTAGGTCGCGCCCACGGATGAGGTGAACCACGGAGCCGGTTCTGCGGTGAAATCGATGACGGCACCGGTGCGCTGGGTCGCCGGTACCGGCTCGTTGCGTGCCACCGACTCCAGGAACACCACGTCATCGCTCAAGTCGGTGTAAAACGCCGCGAATGAAGCACGGATGCGCTTGGTGTCGGCGTAACGCACGCCAAGCTCATAAGACGTCACCTCGGTGAAGGGGGTGCGTTCACCAGCGCCCAGGCTGCGCGCTTGGGGTGAACGGAAGCCTTCGCCGTAGCTCAACAGCGCATGCAAACCTGGCAGCACCGCGACGTCGACGGTGCCCTTCTTGCCGAAGTGTGTGCCCTGGGCCGAGCGCGTCTGATCGTTGCGCAGGTGATCGGTGATACCGAAGGACAGCGCATCCCAGCGCCCACCGCCGCGCACGACGACGCGCGAGATGGGACGCACGGAAACATCGATGTAGCCCGAGACGCTCTGGGCGTGGATCTCGGAGTCGATGATGGACGCGGTCACCTCTCGCGTCACCTGACTGAGCAAACGATCCGACTGCTCGATGCTGTCGTCGCGACCGGCGATCCCGACGCTGATGCTGTCGTGCTCGTTCAAGAGCTTGATCTGGCGGCGTAGCGAGGCACGAAACCCCAGGGTGCGCGCGTCGTTGAGCTGCTGAGTGGAGTCCCCGTTGACTGGATCCTCGAGGAAACCAGTGAAGTTGTGGTCTAGCTCCAGGCTGCGGGAGATCGCATAGGGGCCGAAATGGAAGTGCCAGTCGTCCACGGCGCCGCGGAGATCAGCCACGATCTGCGAGCGACCGCTGCGGCCGCCCTGCGCCGTGTCGTAGCTGTCGAAGCGGTCCTTGCGTCCGTTCTCCACGTCGTCCACTCGCAGCACGCCCGCAGAGCCGAAGCGCGCTGCGTAGGTGCTCGCGAGCATCCGCAGCTCGATGTCGTCGTGCAAGGGGTGCACGATTTGAGCGATGGCGGAGGCGCGCTGCGCAGCGCGCCCGACGCCGAAGCCATCGCTCTCGTAGGTCTCGAAGGCGCCGAACGTCTCGCTCGGTGCGTCTTTCGGGTGGTAAGCCAGGAACGCGCGCCGGGCGCCGTAGCTGCCGAGCGTGCCGCTCAGGGTGAAGCCTGGCTCGTCGTAGCCCAGCTCGAAATCCATGCTGCCCGCGACGGCGAAGTCGCCTTGCTCCGGTGAGTAAGGGCCAGGCAGCGCCGTGACGCGCGTCACCACCTCCGGCATCACGAAGTGCAGATCCGCGTAGCCCTGGCCGTGCACGTTGCTGACTTCGTTCACTGGCGCACCGCCGACCCAGAACTCGATGTCCTGGCCGTGCACGGCGTCGAAGCCGCGAAAGAAGATCTGGTGCGCCTTACCCTCGCCGCTGTGCTGCGTGACGAAGGTGCCTGGCACGGTCAAGAGCAAGTCGCTCGCGGTGCGGTGCGGAGCCGCGCTGAGCACCCGTCGATCCCGCTCCACGGCGCTCGCGGTGCGTGGTGGGGTTGCGGCGCGGACGTAGACTTCGCTGTCGGCCTGAGGCTCCGCGGGCGACGCAGCATCTTCAGGGGGATCGTGTGCGTGTTCGTGGCTTGCGGCGTGAGCTGAATCAGGCGTAGCCTGAGGGGCCTTCCGCGGCGGCTTTGGCGGCGCCTGCCTGACCGGTAGGAAGCGAATTACCGCGCGGATTTTCGCCGGCACGGGGCCCTCGGGACCCATGGCGGGCTTGAAGCGCCAACGCTTCGCGGCCTTCATGGCGTTTGCCTCGAAGTCACCGGGATCGACCTCGCTGCCCTCGGGCAGCTGCGTCGCGCTGGCGAGCTTGGTCTCGGTGACCCGTCCGTCTGCGTCGATCGTCAGAAACAGCGCGACCTGAACCTCGCGGCCTTGATCCGAAGCTTCCGGCCACGCGGGCTTGGGCTGACTCACCACCTCCGGCGGGGTGACCTCGGCGTGGTCTCCGTGGGCCGCTGCTGGCGCGGAGAACGCGCTACTCAGCAGCAAAACGCCCAGACAGAGCCACTTCCGCGACATGCTGGCGGTGTAACACGCGCTGCTGGAAACGTGCTACCAATTTGGAGTCCACAACGGGGTTTTCCCCCGAAGCATCGCTCAAGGGTTCAGGGGGGAGGTGCGGCGTAGCCATCCGGCGAGGCCACACAGCGCCAACACACCGAGCCAGACCAAGCTCGCCCAGGCCCAGCGCGGATCCGTGGTGGCGATGGGCAACTTGCCCAGAGCGCGCGGCAGATACGTGAGCACGAACACCAACCACAAATAGCAGAAGTAGACGAAGCTCAGTCGAAGTCGGTTCTTTGCGGAAACGAACCCGTAAACAAGCGGGAAGCTGACGAGCAACGCGTATCCCAGCATCCCGCCAACGAGTCTGCTCCCGGCAGGCCACAGCCCAAGGGGCGTGAGGTAGCTCACGATGAACCCGAGGTGGACGATGTGGGCCGACGCAAACCCTGCGAAGCCGGGCAGCGCGGGGACTCGCTTCTTGACGCTCCAGCTCAGCCACAGCGCGCTGAACAGCGCCAGCGACCAGCGGCCCGTGTTGCGCGTGGCCGCAGCGAATGCTTCGCGGTCATCCTCCACGATGAGCAATGAAATCCCACCGATCAAACCAGCCACGACCGCCGCCGCGAGGCTCATGCCCAGGGTCTGACGCCCATCGGGGCGCGCTTCACCGACTTCCCCCGCCATACGCTCCCGCAGCATCAAGCCAAGTGGGTGTGGCTGCAAGGCGCGCGGGCACGTTCGGCTCAAAACGTGAGTAGAGTAGCGGCGCGGTGCCCTCTCCCCCCCAGAAGAAAACTAGAATTCGCGGGCAGCTCACGCGGTCTGCAACGCCGGGCGTCGCACCCCTGCGCGTCACCTGCTGGAACGTGAACGGAGTTCGTGCGGCGACTCGCAAGGGCCTCGCCGCCTGGCTCGAGCGGGACGCGCCGGACTTCTGCGCGCTGCAAGAGGTGCGCGCCTTCCCGAGTCAGATCCCCGCGGAGCTAACCGAGCTTGGACTCCAGGCGCACTGGGAGCCCGCGTCACGACCTGGCTACAGCGGCGTTGGCTGGCTCGCGAGCCAGGGCTTCGAGCCGGTGGATCTCGGGTTGCCGGAGCGCTTCCGCATCGAGGGGCGTGCGTCCCTGGTTCGCAGCGGGGCGCTCTGGCTGTGCTCGGTGTATGTTCCGAAGGGAAGCGGTTCGCAGCGTGACAACAGCCGACTGCCGTACAAGTTGGCCTTCTCCCGGGCGCTGCGCCGCAAGCTCAAGCCGCTCATCGCTGCGGGAGAGCGCTTGGTGGTGCTGGGGGACTTCAACGCGGCCCACCGGGAAATCGACCTCGAGCGTCCCAAGGAGAATCGGGAGAACAGCGGGTTCTTACCCGAAGAGCGCCGGGACTTCGCGGCTTGGCTCCGAGCAGGGTTCGTCGATAGCTTTCGCGCGAAACAAATCGAACGCGATGGAGGCGCGCTCCCAGGGCACTACACCTGGTGGAGCACCCGCCCGGGGCTGCGTGAGCGCAACGTCGGCTGGCGCATCGACTACGCGCTCGTGAGTCCGGCGGCGTGGCCCTTCGTACGCGGTGCTTTCATCCTGCCTGAAGTTCGGGGTAGTGATCACTGCCCCCTCGGGGTGGAGCTCGATCGAGCGGTGCTCAAGCGGTAGACGATGGCGAAACGCTCGGAAGTTCCCGAAGAGCTGGTGAGGGCTAGCGGCATATTTGCTGGCTTGGGTCCGCTCTTGAGCTTGATTGGGCCGCTCGTCGATCCCCATTGGGTGCAGCGTGGTCTCAGCCGTGACTGGCATTTCGCGGCACCGATCTGGGTGCTGTGGGCCGCCAGCGCGGCAATGAGCCTTGGCGGACTGTTGCTGACTGTGCGTCCTGCGTTCGGTCGGCCGCTGGTGATGACCTCGGCGATGGCGTGGGCTGCGATGGGCGTTTGGCTATCGCACTTCGACCCGCTGCTGGCGCTGGTGGGGGTTTCGACCTGTCTGGCGCTGATGCACTGGATGTATCCCGCTCGGCGGATCCTGACGCCGATTGGGCTGTTGCCCGCGGTGTCCTACGCGCGAGGCAGCGCCTCCGTCGTGCTCTTGGCGATCGCGACCGTGATCCTCGCGGAACACCGACTCGACATCGGGACGCTGGTTGCGTTTCAAGTTGCCTCGGGGATCTCCACGTTGCTGTTCTTGCGCGCCGCGTTCGCTCGGCGCCTCCAGCAGCCGGTGGTGTTTTGGCTGGCGTGGCTGATGCTCGGCGTCGCGCTGGTGGACGCGAGCATGTTGCAGACCGCTCGCGTCGGCTGGCGAGGTGTGCTGCTGCTCGCGAGTGTACCTGCGAGCGTTGCGTTGCTAGGCTTGCGTCACCCCCGAGGTGGTTCGCGCACCGTCGCCGCCTTGATCGACGCGGTGGCGTCGCACCCGGCGCGCTTGCTCGCCGTCACGTTCCTCGCGCTGTGTATGGGTGGCGGGCTGTTGCTGCGGCTGCCTGCCGCGAGCGCCGGTGACGAGGCCTTGCGAGCCGTGGACGCCGCGTTCACGGCGACCAGCGCCGTCTGCGTCACGGGCCTGGTGGTGTTGGATACGCCCGTCGCGCTGAGCCACACGGGGCAGGTGCTGCTGCTGCTGCTGATCCAAGTGGGCGGCCTCGGCATCATGAGCTTTTCGACGGTGGTTGCCGCTGCGCTGGGTCAGCGCCTCAGCCTCAAGCACGAGGCCGCGATGGCCGAGATGGTGGGCAGCGACAATCGGGGTGAGCTGAACGGTGCCTTGCGCCGCCTGCTCGGGGTCACCTTCATCAGTGAAGTCCTCGGCGCGCTGCTGTTGTGGCCACTGTTCGTGCGTGAAGGCGACTCGGTCTGGCGTGGGCTTTGGCGCGCGGGATTCACGTCCATTTCGGCGTTCTGCAACGCGGGCTTTGCGCTGCAGTCAGACAGCCTGGTTGGCTACACCCACAACGCTGGGATCCTGAACATCGTTGGCTTCCTGATCATCCTGGGTGGGCTCTCGCCGCTGGTCATCGTGGAGTTTCCGCGTTGGGTCCAGCGGCGCAAGGTGTCCGTGCAGACGCGGCTCGTGATGTTGATGACGATCGGGCTGTGCGTGAGCGGTGCTGTGTTCATTGGCTTGCTCGAGTGGTCTCACGCGTTCGCAGAGCTCAGCTATTGGGATCGCATCAACGCCGCGTGGTTTCAGTCCGTCACGCTGCGCACCGCGGGCTTCAACTCCGTTGACCTCGCCGCGCTGCGCCCCGCGACGCTGTGGCTCATGTGCGTGTACATGTTCATCGGCGGCAGCCCAGGTGGTACTGCGGGTGGCATCAAGACGACCACCGCGGCGATCCTGGTGGCAGCGGTCGGCAGTGCGATGCGCGGGCGCTCGGAGGTGGTCGTGTACGGTCGGCGAATCCCGACGCAGAACGTCTACAAAGCGGCTGCGATCGCCACCATCGCCGCGTCGTTCATCGTTGTCGGCGTGATCGCGCTGGGCGTGACTCAAGAGCTGGACTTCATGGCGACGCTCTACGAGGTCGTTTCCGCGCTGGGTACCGTCGGAGTGAGCATCGGCGCAACGGGACACTTGGACGATGTGGGCAAGGTGATCATCATGGTGCTGATGTTCATCGGCCGCATTGGTCCGCTCACGCTGTTCTTGTTCTTGAACGAGCGCAGCTTCAACACGGCCTGGGACGTTCCGGAAGAGGACGTCGACGTGGGCTAGGCTCTTTCACGAGCCAGGCGCCGATGGCGCGCGCGGACTACTATCTGTCGGGAATCGAACGATGAAGAAGCAAGTGATGGTCGTTGGCTTGGGGCACTTTGGGAGCGCGGTAGCGCGCGCCCTCGCGGCGCGAGGTACCGAAGTGCTCGCGGTCGACAAGGACGCGGTTCGCGTGCGCAACGTCTCTCAAACCGTCACCGAAGCGCTGTGCTTCGATGCCACAGACGAGGAGCTGCTGAATCGCACCGCTCCGAGCAAGCGCGACGCGTGCATCTGCGCGATCGGCGATGAAGCGACGGAAGCCTCCATCATGTGTACGGCTTTGCTCAAGCAGATGGGGGCGAAGCGTCTGATTGGTCGCGCCAACAACGATCTGCATGCGCGCATCCTGCGCCTGGTTGGCGCGGACATGGTGGTGAACCCTGAGCGCGACTTCGGAGAGCGCTTCGCCAATTTGTTGATCCATGACCGAGTACTCGGCGAGCTACCCCTCGGCACCGATCTGGTGCTGACGGAGCTCGAGGTGCCCAAGCTGTTCATCGGCCGCAACCTGATCGAGCTACAGCTCCCGCGCCGCTATGGCGTGACCGTCGTGGCGATTCGTCATGCTGGGGAGCGCGAGGTCAGCGTGCCGGACCCCAAGGCGGGCATGGAAGAAGGCGATGTCTTGATCACGGTCGCATCGAAGGACGCTGTGACTCAAATGCTGGAGCGACTGTAGCCATGGGTAAATCCGGGGAAAAGTCGGGCGAGTCAAAGGGATCCGTGAGGAAAGACGCGCCCGCGGACCTGACGGCGGACAAACCGAAGAAGAACAAACCGCCGAAGGCGGCGGAAGCCAAAGCCGCGCCATCCAAAGCGGCACCAGCCAAAGCAGCGCAGCCGAAAGCAGCGGTCAAGGCAACCGCTGGTTCCCAATCCAGCGCCGAGTCCAAGGTGGCGGCCGGCGAGCCCAGTAAGCGCCCGACGCGTACCGACGCCATGCAGCTCACGCGAGCGACCCGCGTCGCCTTCACGGCGCTGTTGATCGTGAACCTCGCGAGCGCCGCCGCGGCGATAGGGCTGCTTGGGCGCATGCGACCCGCCATCGAGCGCATCATCGAACGCAACATCTACTCGCTCGAGGCCGTCGAGGGGATGCTCGTCGTGCTGTCGAGTCCGGACGGCGCAACGAGCGCTAACCAGGCCGCCCTGGACGACGCGCTTATCCGTGCGGAACGAAACATCACCGGTGACGCAGAGCGTCCGCTGATAGCACTGTTGCGCACTCGCCTCCCGCCGGCCCTGAAAGGGGACGTAGCGGCCCGTCGCGAGTCGCTGAAGGCGCTACAAGAGCTCGCAGACGTGAACCGCAAGGACATCGAAGCCGCAGACCAAAACGCGAAGCGGCTCGGCACCGCTGGCGCCTGGGCGGTGAGCTTCCTGGCGCTGGTTGGGCTGGGGAGCGGATTGATCGGGCTGCGGCGCTTCGACCGCCGGGTGCTCGCACCGTTGGAAGAGCTGCACAGCGTCTTGACCGATCACACAGGAGGCCAGCGCCTGCGGCGCTGCGGCGCCATTGGACAGGCTTCGAAGGAGCTGCACGAGAGCATGCTCAGTCTCAATCAGCTGCTGGATTCGCGCGCTGACGAGAGCGTGAGACGCACCGCGAGTAGCCAGAAGGCTGGCGATGGTGAGCACCAAAGCCTGCTTGCGGTGCTTGATCTGATCGCAGAGCCGACCTGGCTCGTCGATGACCAAGGAAGCATCTTGGCGTCGAACCGCCCGGGGCTCGATCGCATCGCGGCGGAGCCGGAGCTAGCGCGCGCAGTCAAGCTGCTCGCCAAGGGTGAGAGTGAGCCGAGCGACGCAGGTATCGTCGAGCGCCTTCGACGCACGGCGGTCGATGGTGGGAGCCGCATATTGTTGCAACTCGCCAGCGCTTGATGCTCGATCTCGGTTGACGCTCAGTCCACGTAGCCCAAGCCGCGCAACAGGTCGCGAGCCGTGACGGCGCCGAGGGTCTTGCCGTAGGGATCCACCACGATGGCCGCTGGCTCGCCGGTGGTGGTCAGCATGTGCGCGACCCACTTGACCGAAGCATTGGGCGGCACCGTCGTACACTGCTGAACGACGCCGTCTTCCGCGCAGAGATCGAAGAGGCTCTCCCGGGAATGTTGCTGGCTGAGACGCATCACGCTGAGTGCGGTGAGCAGCCCCACGGGTTCTTCGTGTTCGTCAACGACGACGACGAACGCGTCAGGAGCATCATTTGCCAGCTCGTTCAACATGCTCGCCACCTCACTGAGGGGCAGGTCCTGGGTGACGACCACCGGGGGCCGCAGCACGGAGCTGACGCGGGTGTCGGAGAGCGTATCGTGTGGGGGGCGATCGCTGCTGGTAACCGGGGGCAGTTGGCTCATCAGTAACGCAGCTAGCAACTCGTGCGCCAGCTTCGCCCTCTGGTGAACGGTTTGCGGAGTCGGCGGCCAGCGCGCTGGAGGGCGCGAACCAGCGACGCTTCTTGGAGCGGCCAATCACTCGCCGCAGCTGCGCTGTGACGTCCATGCCGAGTGATCTCAGCCGCTGGTGCCACAGCGAGGCAGAACGGCCCGCGCGGCGGCAAACCCGCACATTGTACGCTGGAGTCGTTGCATCGCCCCACGTATCCTCCTGGCAATGACTATCTCGCGCATGCTCAGTTTCGGGGCTCTGGTTGCTGGTGTCGTGGCGTCCCTCGTCGGTTGCGACAAGGGCAAGGAGGGGCCGCCGGACAACGCTCAGACTGTTGCAGCGTTTCAGGAGGCCAAGCCGGCCGCTGGGACTGCAGCGACCGTTCAAGGCCTGGTTCAGGCTACCAAGGGTAAGGCTTGGCCCATCGTCGATCGTCCCGGCGGCCCGTTCGTCTACTGCGAGATGGCGGCGCCTCCGGAAGGCGTTGCAGAAGGCGACCGTGTCGTAGCGACCGGGAAGGTCGCCGACACCGCGATGCTGAAGGAGTGCAGCATCACGCCGCTCAAGAAGTAGCGGTTCTCACTCGCCGGTGAAGCCAGCCGCCTTGTGGCTGCCGTCGCAGAACGGCTTGTTCTTGGACTGGCCACAACGACACAGCGCCGCCTTGGTCGCGCGCAGGGCGACTCGACCACTTGCGGCCACCAGCTCGAACTCCCCCGAGAGCAGCAATGGGCCGCTCGCTGCGGGCTTGATGCTGAGCGCGCCTTGGGTGGGACTGCCGGCGTTTTCGTCGTCGAGGTTGGCCCCTACGGCGCCGTGATCCTTGAAGCCAGCCGCCTCATGGCTGTTATCGCAGAATGGCTTGTTCTTGGACTGGCCGCAGCGGCAGAGCGCCGCGCGGAACCGAACACCAGGCATGTCCGGCGCGGCGCCTTCGATCTCGAGCTCACCGGCGACATAGAGCGGGCCGTTGTTCGCCACGGTCACGACGTTGCGTTCGAACGGCGCTTCCTCCGGGCCTTCGTCGTGTCGCGTGTAGCTGAGCGCTCCGCTCGGGCAGCGCTCGACGACATTGGTCGCGGCGTCCGGGTCGACCATGTCGGGTTGGCACCAGGGTTGGCGTCCGCCCTCGAAGAGCGCGTTCTCCGCGCGGCCGCACTCGCCGATGTGAATGCACAAACGTCCGTCCCAGAACACGTCGAGGTGCTTGCCTGGGTACTTGGTGATCTTGTCCGACATGGTTCCTCCGTAGCCAGTGTATCAGCGGTCGCGTTGTAGAACGGCTTCAACCTGCGTGGCGATTGGGTGAAGCGACGTCGCAGGCGCGTCCGGCTAGTCGAGCTCTTGCCGCTCACCGTCGGTTGGCACGCTGACTTGTGTCTCCCAGCCCCGAGCCCGCGCCTGTTCGCTGATGCGCCGTCGCATGCTGTCGCTCGCGGCAGGTTCGCCATGGGTGACGAAGATTCGTCGGGGGATCCGCCGAGCGGCCGTGGCCTGGTCGAATGGAGCGAATAGCCAATCCAGCAACTCTCGATAGTCCGCGTGCGCTGACAGGCTTTGGATGTAGGTCACCTGAGCCCGCACAGGGACGTACTGGCCGTGGATCTTCAGCTCGTCACTGCCCTCCAAGAGCTGACGGCCGCGCGTGCCCATGGCCTGGTAGCCGACCAGGAGGACGCTGCTCCGGTCATCCGGGAGGAAACGGCGCAGATGGTGGAGCACTCTGCCGCCAGTGGCCATACCGCTCGCAGAGACGATGATCGCGGGGTCGAGCGAGGCGTCGAGCGCCATCGAGTCTTCCGGCGTCTGCGAGTACAAAGTGTCGCGCCGCATCGCCTCACATTGCGCTTCAGTCAGGCGGCAGTCTTCCGGGTGTTCGAAGAAGATGCGCGTTGCGTCGATGGCCATCGGGCTGTCCAAGTAGACCGGCAGCGGCGGGATGCGACCGGCAGCTTTGAGCTCGCTGAGCAAGTGCAACAGATGCTGCGCGCGGCCCACTGCGAACGCAGGGATCACGAGGGTGCCGCGCTTCTCCACGACGTGGTTCACCACCTTGCAAAGGTCGTCGAGGCTGCCGTCTGCTGGGTGACGCCGATCCCCGTAGGTGGACTCCACCACCAGATAGTCAGCGTCTGGCGGCGGCTCCGGTGGCAACAAGATGGGATCCTCGGGTCGTCCCACGTCACCGCTGAAGCCAATGCTCGTACCGCCCAGCTCCAACTTCAGGCACGCGGAACCGAGGATGTGACCGGCTCTGCTGAACGTCGCCGTGACCCCAGCGCTGGGCTGGAAGGACTTGCCGTACTCCACCGGCGTGAGCTGTCGCAGGCAGCGCTCCGCGTCCTCGCGGGTAAAAAGCGGTTCCGCGGGGGAATGTTTAGAGTAGCCCTTCAGGTTGGCGTGCCGCGCTTCTTCCTCTTGCAGGTAGCCCGCGTCTGGGAGCAACACCTGAAGCAAGTCACGGGTGCCCGGAGTGCAGTAAACCTTGCCGCGGTAGCCAAGCTTGTGCAGGCGGGGTAGGTAGCCCGAGTGATCGATGTGCGCGTGGGTGAGCAAGACGGCGTCGAGCTTGGAGATTTGAACCGGCGGTTGGTCCCAGTTCCTCAGCCGCAAGCGCTTGATGCCTTGGAACAGCCCGCAGTCGATCAGGAGTCGAGTGTCGTCTGTTTCCACGTGGTACTTGGAGCCGGTGACTGTCTCGGCAGCGCCGAGGAAGGTAATTCGCACCATTCCTTGGAGTCTACGCTGGCTCGGCGACTCAGGTGGGCGTGAGCACCCGGCAAGAACGCGTAACTTTTGCCTGGGCGCTCCGCGGACCCAGCTGGCGTGTGAGCGTTGACCGGGGCCCCGCGTGGACGCAGACGAACGCTGAGCTATCCCGGTTCTCCACTACGGAGGCGCACTCTGGCCCCGCGCCACGGGCCGGTTTCGGGGAACCCCGGAGCCGTCCGACTGCGCTTCGCGTCTTGGATAAACCCCCCGATTTCTCGCCGAAGCAGCCGGAATCCGAGGCATTGGGACGTGAGCCGCAGGGTCCTGTCGCGCGGCCGGCTGCTTCTTGGCTAGATCCTGCGCTCCGGCGATGAAAGGATGCGCAATGTCGGGGGGGCGCACCGCGCGCCCACCTCGTCGGGGTAGGGGGACGCGTGAAGACACCAGCACTCAACGTGGGAGATGTGATCGCCGGGCGATTCCACGTCGACGAGTTGAGCGGCGCTCATGGCCTTGGGCACTTCGACTCCGACGACGGGCTCAGGTACGTCGTGCTCGTCCCGCTAGACGCGGAAGAGTCAGCGGTCATGCAGGGCATGGAGACCGCTCATCACGCGCATCTGGCGCAGGTCTTCGAGGTGGCGGCGTTCGCCCCCGGAGCGGTGCTGGTTGCTGAACGCGTCGAAGGGGAGACATTGTCCGCCCGGCTCGAGGCGGTCGGAAAGAAGCAGCCGGTCGATGCGGTGCGGTCGACGCTGCGCCTCGCGGATGCTGCCGCAGCACTTCACCGCCGTGGGGCGGTGCATGGCGGAGTCTGTGCCGACGCTGTGGTCTTGGATCCTCCAGGAAAGGACGGGCCGCTGCTTACATTTCAGGGCGCCCGGAGCGTCTACCGTGTCCCCGCAGCCGAGGGCGGACCCACCGAGGCTGATGACACTTGGGCGATCAGCTGCCTGTTGTTTCAGATGCTCGTGGGGCACGCGCCTCCGGCCGTAGGCGTCACTTCGCCTGAGCAACTGGCCGAGGTGGACGACGAGCGCTTGCGCGCTGTGCTGCTGCATGGCCTCACGAGCGACTCCGAGGCCCGAGCCTCGACCCTCAAGCCGCTCATGGGAGAGCTCGCGCGCTGGTTCGTCGATCACGCGGGCGACGAGTCTCATCCCTCGATCCGCACCAGCCATCCGCCGCCGCTCCCGAACTCCACGGTATCGCCGGTCAATCTGAGCGTGGATACCCAGCCAAACATCGAGCAAGAGCCGCCGAGTCGCATGGGGCGCTTCGTGGCGTTTGCGCTGGCTGCAAGTGTGCTCGGTGCACTCGGGGTCTGGGCATATTCAACCACGCGAAAGCCCAACGTGGTCGAGGTCGCCGTTCCGACCGAGGCCAAGTCGGCGGCTCCGACCGCTTCTGCGCGGAAAGAGATCGATCTCAGTGAGGTCGCCGTCATGGGCAGCGCGCAGTCAGCCGCCGCCGCAGATTCGATCTCGGCGTGCGCCAAGGAGTACCTGAGCGGCGCGTTCGAGTCGCCTCAGCCTCTGGCGTGGATGTGCGAGGAAAAGGACGCGCTGTCCGGGGCGAGCAAGCTGAAGGTCGCGGTCGTGAAAGGCAGCAAGGGCGGTGTGAGTGACGCGATGCGCTTGATGAGCCAGGCGGGCTGGTACGAGCTGCCGATCTACGTAGCCGTGCGCCGCACTTGCTGTGCGGATGCGGCCGAGGCGACGCTGCCTGCCGCGAGCGCTGGCTGTGATGACCTGGGCCGCGCGACGGTGGAACTCAGCGAAGCCACCACCTCAGGCAAGGCGACCAAGGACGCGCTAGACAAATTCGAGAAGGCTGCAGCGTGCGAGTTTCAGGCAGGCAAAGGCAGCGCCTACGGCAACCCCGGGCGCCCGGATTCCGCGATGCGCGCCCAGTTCGAGACCTTTGCCGCGCGCTTCCAGCATGAGTGAGCTCTGACCGAGCGCGTCGCTGGGGTTTGCTATGCTCGCTCCGCCCAGATGAGCCTGCTCCAGTTCTTGGTTCAGTTGGTGCTGAACATCGCACTGCCCTGGTGGATCGTGCGCCTTAGCTTGCGGCTCCTGCCGGTCTCCGCACAGGAGCGCAGCTGGAACGAGGCGAGCTTCCGGTCGGCGGTGGTGGTGTTCGGCCCCCTCGCGTTACCCGTGCATTTCGCCCGGGTGGGGATCGGACCAGAGCGCTGGCACTGGTCGCTCCGGCTGCCAATCGGGTTGGGCGTTGGCGTGTGCGTGATGTTGATCGAGTTGGTGTTGGTTGGGATCGCTGTCAGCCTGTGCGGTTAGCTGGAGCGTTTCGAAACATCCAATCAAGATGTGTGCCAGGCGTTGCGGTGTCGAGGCGCTCTCGGCTACCCTGCGGACAAATGCGGGTTTTGTCGGGTACTAGTGGCTTCAGCTACAAAGAGTGGCGGGGCAGCTTTTATCCCGAAGACGCCGCCGTGAACGATCTCTTACGGCTCTACGCGGAGCGCCTGCCGGCGGTCGAGATCAACAACACGTTCTACCGCATGCCCAAATCGTCGGTGGTCGCGAGCTGGGCGGAGCAGGTTCCCGCAGACTTTCGCTTCGTGATCAAAGCGTCGCAACGCATCACGCATCGCCAGCGGCTGCGCGACGTAGACGACTCAGTCGCTTACCTGTTCAAGGTGATTGCGATCCTCGAGGCGCGCCTGGGGGCAGTGCTGTTTCAGCTGCCACCGTTTCTAAAGAAGGACGTGCCGCTGCTGACGTCTTTCCTCGCGGTACTACCTCCCGAGTGCAAGCCGGTGCTGGAGTTTCGCCATCCGTCGTGGTTCTGCGATGAGGTGTACGCGGCGCTCGCAGCGGGCAGGGCAGCGCTCTGCGGTGGAGACTTGGACGCGGAGACGAAGGCGCCTCCGCTGGTCTCCACCACGGACTTTGGCTATCTGCGCATGCGTCGGGAGGACAGCTCTTACAGCGAAGCGGAGCTCGACGAGTGGGCGGCTCGCGTCGCGGAGCAGCGCTGGACCGAGGCCTTCGTGTTCTTCAAGCACGAGGTGGAGGGCCCGATGCTGGCGGAAGCCTTCGACGCCCGCTTCAAGACCACACCCGCCGCTCAGGCGGTTGCTCCTCTCCCCCCAGAATCCGAACTGACGCCGAAACCGCCGTTGAACGCCACGCCTGAGCGTGTGAGCCGCGCGTCCTCCGTGCGCAAAGCGCTGCCAGAGGCCGACGCCGGTGCCGAATCCGAGGGCGAACTACACCGTGGTAGGGTGCGGCCCGTCGCGGAGGGCTGATCAGCTCGGTTCCCAGGCTTTTTTGGGGGTGAGGAGCGCTGGGACAAAGTCATGGACAGCCGCGCGTTCATCGGCCAAACCCACGGGCGATGCACTTCCAGGATCTGATTCTCAACCTGCAGCGCTTTTGGGCCGAACAAGGCTGTGTGATCGTTCAGCCGTACAACTCCGAGGTCGGTGCGGGCACGTTCAACCCTGCCACCTTCCTGCGCAGCTTGGGTCCTGAGCCGTGGAACGTCGCCTACGTCGAGCCGTCTCGTCGCCCGACGGACGGTCGCTATGGCGACAATCCGAATCGCCTGCAGCAGTTTCACCAGTTCCAGGTGATCCTGAAGCCGAGCCCGCTCGATATTCAGGATCTATATTTGAAGTCCCTCGAGGCGATCGGCACCAAGCCCCTCGAGCATGACGTGCGTTTCCTCGAGGATGACTGGGAGAGCCCGACGTTAGGCGCCTGGGGACTTGGTTGGCAGGTGTGGCTCGACGGCCTCGAGATCAGCCAGTTCACCTACTTCCAGCAAGCGGGAGGCTTCGACTGCAAGCCCGTGAGCGGCGAGCTGACCTACGGCCTCGAGCGCATCGCGATGTACCTGCAGGACGTCGACTCGGTCTACGACCTGACCTACAACGACCAGGTGAAGTACGGCGAGCTCTTCCACCGCAACGAGTGGGAGTGGTCGACCTACAACTTCGAAGAGGCCGACGTCGAGGCGCACTTCCGTGCATTCGACCAAGCCGAGGCTGAGGTGAAGCGCCTGTTGGGACGCAGCGAGGACCCGAAGCAGCAGCTAGTGATGCCTGCCTACGACTTCGTGATCAAAGCGTCCCACGCCTTCAACGTGCTCG
Source organism: Polyangiaceae bacterium (assembly GCA_050183255.1). GTDB lineage: Bacteria > Myxococcota_A > Polyangia > Polyangiales > Polyangiaceae > JAHBVY01. Next base: position 15,270 of record JBFXBK010000195.1, read on the forward strand.
ATGCGCGAAGCGCGATCAGTGTGACGGAGCGCGTGCGCTTCATCGGTCGCGTGCGCGCGATTGCGCGCGCAGTGGCCACCGCCTGGCTCGCTCAACGGGAAGCACTGGGCTTCCCGTTGCTGAAGACGACGGCGCTCAAAGAGAGCGCGTGATCAAGGTTCGATCACGCTATCATTCGTAACGTGTTTGGTTGCCGAGCCTCGGCACGCCGCGCAACCGGCGGTGGAGAGCAGACATGAAGACGATTGACTGGAAAGCTCTGAGGCCGCACGTCCCACTCTCGCCGCACGCGTCGGAGTACGTGGAGAGGCCTGGTTCCGCTGGCGAAGAGATTGCCCAGTGGATTCAGGCTGGGCGTTCGCCACTGCTCGTGGGCGGGCCGACAGGAGCTGGGAAGAGCACTGAACTGGCACACGCCGCGCGACTGCTGGCGCGGAGCAGCCTCGTGTGTCTGGCGCAGCTCGATCGCCACGAAAACATGCGTCGCCTCACCCCGGATCGCATGCTGCTCCGCATAGCGCAATGGCTTGGGTCCATCATCGCCCCCACACTCAGACTGTCGCTGTCGGATGGGTTGAGAGACTCACTTCAGAAAGCGGACGCCGTACTGGCCGGGCGAGGCGTAGCTGATCAAGGAAGCGCAGAAACGCTGCTGAACCACACCGTCAGCGAGATTATGCGACTCTCGGAGCGGGAGCACCATTCGCTGCTAATCGACGGGCTGGAGAAGGTTCCGGC
>JBFXBK010000196.1:0-16001 GCA_050183255.1 Polyangiaceae bacterium
AGGTCTCGTAGCCCCACATGTGGATGACCTGGTTTAGCGGTCCGGCCTCGGTCGTGTAGTAGCCGACGAGGTGGCCGAGGATGCGCGTCTGGATGGCGAGCCCCTCCTTCTCGTAGAGCGAGAGGTGCTGCCCCGCAGAGGCTTGCGCGGACTACGGGCCATCGAAGTAGGCCTCGAGTACCACCAGACGGGTACGGGCCCCGTGGGGATGCCCTGCGTGATCGTGCGCGTGCAAGACGAGTCTGCGGCGTACGCGGCACTCCCGCGCAGCGTCGTCTGGACGCGCGGGCGCGACGAAGACGAACGTGTGACCATCCTGCGCCCGAAGTTGCCGACCTACAGCATGACCTTGGCTTTGGTAGAGCGGCTCTTGATTGTCCTTGCCGCAAGGAAACGTAGGCCGGTCCCGGGAGCGCCGAAGTCGGCGCGGGTGAATCAGGTCGCCGTACCACACGCGGCCTAGCGTTCACCCCTGAGGCGTGAGAGCTCCGCCGGCACCGGTGCGCTGACGTCCAGGGCAAAGGGCGCGGCGCCAGCGACGCGGATGCGTATGGCGTGCAGTGCCAAGCGGGGCGCTCGCGCTGCGACGTCGGGCGGGGCATACGTCTGGTCCCCCAGCAATGGACAGCCGATGTGATCCATGTGCACGCGCACTTGGTGTCTGTACGCACGGTGCACCCAGAGGCTCACCAGGCTGATGTCGCCGTAGATCTCGAGCACTTCGTAGCCGGTAGTAGCCTCGTAACTTCCACCGACAGCGACCTGATTCCTGTGCCGCGGATCTGGGCCGAGCTCGGTCTCGATGGTTCCGCGAGGTTCCTCTGGCGTGCCGCTCACCCACGCGAGGTACCACTTGGTTATCGCGTCTTGCTCGTGGCGCGCCTGCAATGCTGCAAACGACTCCGCGCTGCGCGCCGCAAGCACCACCCCGCTGGTGGCGCTGTCAAGGCGATGCAAGAGCCCGGGTTCTCGCCCCGTGTGCCCCACGCCTAGCATCTCTGGGAAGCGGCCTAGCAACGCGCCAGCCAGGCTCCCGCGCTCCAGCGTGCTGAGCGGCGCTGTCGGTTGCCCAGCAGGCTTGTTCACCACGACCAACTCGGGCGTTTCCAGGAGGATATCCAGCGGGGCTCCTGGCTCAGGCTGCAGCGCCGCGGGTGCTCGCAACAACTCGATGTGTTGCCCGGCTTCCACCATGCGTGAGCCTCGCTTCTCCAAGCGACCGTTCAGCGCGACTCGGCCATCTGCCAAGGCGCTCTTGGCTTGCCGACGTCCGAGGCCCAGCACCTGCGCCAGGTAGATGTCCAGGCGGCCTCCGGCTTCGGCCGGTGTGACGGTGTTGCTGACGAGCTCGAAGCCGTCGCGCTCCGCGAGCATGTCTAGAAGCTGCCTTGTAAGCCGAAGCCTGGGACCGCGTGCTGCTTGCCTTGGCGGTCCTGACTGTATCCAACGACCCCCGCGTAAGGGAGCACATCAAGGGTGTCCGCCGTGCGGGTCTCCGAGCCGTCGTAGAGCCCTTGGGTCTCCGCGGGCGTCATCCAGTAGGCGATCAGCGCACCCGCTACGGCGCCCGCGGCGACGCTGCCTGCCCAGTAACGGTTCTCTTTCTCGCCGGTGTCGTCGGAGAACACCAGCGGGCTCGCGACGGCGGCGCCGGTCAGTGCACCAAGGCCGATGCCGAGATCGATCAACAGCGCGCGCGACGCGCTGATCTCGAACTGCGTAGCAAGTAGCCCCGCGGAAACGACACCGAGGGCGGCTCCGTAGCCCATGCCTCGGCTGGGCGTCTCATCGGTCTTGCCATCGATGCCGACTTGGGTGAGCCCGCCGATCATCAGGCCGAAGAAGCCGCCTGAGTGGGTGAGCACCGCGCCACCTTCGCCCATGCCTTTGAACGTCAGCGCAAACGTGGCTGAGCTGACACCCGCGGCCGCGCCCAGCAAGCCGTACGCGAACTGATCCTCCTCGCGTACGTCGTAGCCGCTCGCCAGCAGCACACCGGCCGATGTCGGCCAGACCATGGCGGCGGAGAGATACCACGCGTCACCAAGGCCTACGTCCCACTCATCAGCGACGATCATCGAGCCGCCGAGTCCTATCCCCGTGCCGAGGGCTATCAGCGGATACGTGAGCCGCGGATCATCCGAGCCGCTCGAGCGCTGCAATGAGTAGCCGATGTAGCCGCCAAGTACTGCGCTGTTGAGCGCGAGCACGGCGCGACCATCACCACGGGCCCGGTCGCGCGTGGTCAGCTCGACCGGGTTGCGCTCCTGAGTGCCGCGGCCGCCACGCCCAGTCTGCACCAGGTCGCGCACCATCACCGCGAGACGCACCTCGAGGTCCCGGGGGGACACCAGCTCGGTGCGAACCAGCAGCACCGATGACCCGGGTGCCACGACGGTGAGTCGGATCCTGAGCTTGCCGCGCTCCGCTGCGAGCTCGGGTAGCAGCACCCAGTCGGTGCCTTCGCCAAGCTCGGTGAGTGCGTCCTGGGTGATCCGGTCAGCGTCGAAGTCTGACCGGTCCGTCATGCCCAGGCTGAGATTCATGTCTTGCACCGCTTCCGCAAGGATACCGTCCATCTTGCGGGCGTAACGAAACAGCGCGCGATGTTTCTCGCGCGTTGGGCGAATGAATTCGCCGCTGCTGCGGTCTACTGTCAACGTTGGCAGCAGCAGCACGGACTCCAGGTCTTCGTCGTCGCTATCCAGCTCCTCGTCGAAGACGTCCGGCGGCGCGGGCTTTTCGGGCGACCTGTCAGCGGCTGGTTCTGCCGGAGGCGCCCCGTCGTCCGTGGGCTCGCTGGGAGCGACTGGCGCGCTCGGAGTGGGTGCTGGAGGCGCCGCGGGGGCGCCTGGTTGCGCTGCAGTAGGGGCAGGGGGGGAGGAGCTACCCGCCGGTGCGGCGCCGCTCTTTTGCGCTGGCTTGGGTGGCTGGCTCTGGTCGGCGGGCTGCGCTGCCGCGCGGCAAGGGACGAAGCAGCTCACCCCCAAACCTGCGATCAATGCCAGCGCAGTGACTCGCCTCGCCATGAAAAGACCCTGCCACAGCTCTCCTACGGATGCTCGTGATGCGAGCGGACGCATGGGACGCAGCATGGATGCGCGGCGCCGCACCGATGCAGCCCGCAAAGGCGGCAACGGGGGCAGGCGCCGGAGCATCAGAACATCACGGTGGCGTTGAGCCAGGCTTCGAAGGCGTTCGAGTCGTCGACCTTGAAGCGGCGCCCAGGCACGTTGATCGGGGCGCGGTAGTTGGGGTTCGGAATGCCGGTGGCGGTGGTCGAAGTGTTGCCGACGGTGCTCGAGCTGCTGCGGCGACAGGGGCCCGCCTTCCCGACGCTGTCGGAGAAGTCGGGGTTACACGGCTGATCGAAGCTGATCAGGTGGCTCTGCACGATGGTGTAGGCGCCGCCGACGTTGAACTTCACGTACTCGCCAGCCTGCCAGACGAAGTCCGCGCTCAGGCGGTACTCGCCATGCTGCTGCACGTCGGTCAGGCCGGTGAAGTAGACTTTCTGAGACGCCGGGTTGACCTTCGACGGGGGATCGTTCGGACCCGTTCCGCCAGCCTGGTACTCCGCGAAGTTCGGGTAGCGGAGCGACGGCGCGTCGCTGGAGCCGAGGGCGTCGAAGAGCTCCGAGTAGTCGCGGCCCTCGGACACGTAGGTGCCCGAGAAGCGGAAGTCGATCGCCACGCGCTGGTACTGATCGCGCACTTCCCAGGGGATCACGTTCAGGCCCATCACGATGGTGCCGCGCAGCGGCGGATGGTTGACGAGGGAGCCTTTGAGATCCGTCTGCCCGTAGTCGCTGGACTCGTTCTGGAACTCGAACAGCGCTTTGAAGCCACCGTAGGGCTCGATGTACTTGATGCGCTTCGACAGGTAGGTGTGCACCTCGAGACCGGTGGTGCCGCGGCCGACGCCCGCCTGGCGCGTACCGCCCTTGGTGCCGTCGAGCTGCAGGTTGTCACCGTTGGTGTCGTCGAAGTACTCGTTCGGATCGCCGTCGCGATCGATGTCACCCGGCTGCGCGCACTTGACCTGCTTCGTCCCTGGCAAGTTCAGACCCGCAGTGGACTCACTACATGCGTGCATCGGCTCGGAGACGTTGAAGCGCCCTTCGAAGCCAAACACCCAGGTCGGCTTCGTTGCATCCCGGAACTGATTCATGATGCCGAAGTCGAGGCCGACGGCGAGGTACTCGATGCCGCTGCGGGTCGGGGACTTGAAGGGGATGCGGAAGAGCTGCTCGCCAGGCTCGCCCTGGGCCACAATACCGGCTTGCTTGTCGCTGCCCTCGAGAGACTTCAGCTCGCGATCGTTCGACAAGATGATGGGCAAGCGGATGATCAGCGCGAGATCTTTGAAGATGCCGATCTCCGCCTTGGTGTTGAGGCGCGCGGTGGTCTCTGAATACTCGGCGACGTTGAGCCCAGAAGCGGTGTAGCCACCACCCGCGAGGCCGCCCTGATCGATGAACGTCTCGCGGCGGATCTTCGCGCTCTTCCAGGTCTGCTGGTAGCCGAGCGTCAGGCTCAGATCGAACTGATCGTCCCCGTCGAAGGCGTCCACCACGTTCGTGATTTCCGATGGTTCACCCAATACGTTGGGCTCGGTCACCTTCCGCGGCTCCTCCGCGAATGCCGACGCGCTCGATAAGCCGACGCTCGCGAGCGCGAGCAGCCCAGCTAGCCGAGGCCGACCGACCACCGAATTGAAGGGAGCGCCAAGGACTCCACCCACGCCGGCGCGCGTGCGCTGACGAAAACTAAGGTCGCGTTTGCTCATGCCTGAGGAACCCTCACCCGTGCCTGCCGGACGCTAACGGCGCCAGGCCAAAACTGTCAACATCACTCGCCCTTATCTGGACCCGGGGCCTTCCGCGCGGGCATCGGCACCTCGCGCCATTTGCTGTCCGCGGCCTCGAGGCGCCCCTCCAGGGTGCTCAACGCCCCGCCTTTGGCGTCGTGGCCGCCCACACTCGCCCACGCCTCCGCACAAACTTTGCGGGCTTTTCCCCGCGACTCGGCGTGATCGCGCGCCCGAGCACCCAGGTTTCCGCGGGTTGCGCGGTTGTCGGCGGAGCCACTGGGTGCTGGCGGGGACGGCGCGTTGGGCGCCAGCACCTCCTGAGCCAGCTTGGCGGCCTCCAGCGCGCTTTCCTCGCAGGCCTTGACCAGGGCTTCCGTGCGCTTCTCGCTGCCTTTCGGGCCCGTCAGTGTGCCGTGTTGCTTGGCCCGCACTTCGGCCTTGCCCTTGAGCTTCGCGCCAGGGGCGGGCGCCAACAGCGCGTTGCCAGTCTCCACGTCCACCTCGGTGGCGTCTGGTGTGACTTTCAGCGTGAGCTTGGTGTCTCCCCACCACACGCTGCCTTGAGGCGTCGCGACCCGCACTTGTGCGCCGGGTCGCATCCCGGAACCCGACCCTGACTTGAGCTCGCCGTAGGCTAGCCAGACGTCTTCTTCTCCTCGCGGGCAGGCGCGTAGCCGAGCGGGCCCCATGATGCTCCACTGCCGCGCGCTTGCGGTGTGTTGCATGTCAACGCGATCGCCCTTCGCGAGCTCGAGCCACTTGTCTCCCGTGGTGAGTTCCCCCTTGGTCGCCAGCGTGTCTCCCAGCTTCACCGCGCCCGTCACCGCCATCAGCCGACACTGCGGCGTGAGCGCCGGAGCGTGTCGCGGCACCAGGCTCGGGTGCTCTGGGGGAACGCTGCTGCTGGCCGCAGCCTGAGCGACGCTCGCGCTGGGAGCGGCGGTGGTCGTTGCCTGCTCATCGCATGCGCTGCAAGCGATGAGCATCGCGGCAGGGAGCCCGACCCGCGAGCTGACGAGCCAGCAGCGCCCGTTCACGATTCATCCAAGCTGAGGGGAGGCAGCATGACCAGCGTCTTGCGATCCTCTTCTTCGTCTTCGGGGTAGATCTCCGTCGTCACGTCCTCCGCCAGCTCTTCTTTGGCCGAGCTCAGCTCTTTGTTGGTCGCTGCCAGGCGATCCGCGAGGACACAGGTGAACTGCCACAACAGCTTCACCGCGAGTTGATGCTCCTTGCGCAAGATCTCGAAGAACTCCGTGCGACGGATCACCATCAGCTCTGCGGGACCATCGGCTGCGACCGTCGCGCTCCGCGGCTGGCTGCGGATCAACGCCATCTCGCCCACGTGTTCGCCTGGGCTGAGGGTCGTCAACACGGCATCGCCGTGCATGACCTTCACACGCCCGCTAAGCACGATGAACAGCTCATCGCCGCTGTCACCTTCCTTCATCACGAACTGACCGTCGCTGAACTGCATGGCGTCCGTGACCTGCAGCACACGCAAGATCTCGCGGTCGTTGAGCGGCCGGAACAACGGCATGCGTGCCAGGATTTCGCGCTTCAACGCCAGCTTGCGCGCGCGCTCGTCGCCTGCTTCGCCGGTCTTGAAGGTGATCACCAGCGCGGTGATGTTGTCCTTGCCGCCGAGTTCATTGGCGGTGTCCACCAGCTGCCGCACGGCGTCGTTTTCGTCCTCGGTACGCAGCAGCTGGCCGAGGCCTTCGAGATCGTCCTCGAAGTACATGCTGAGCCCGTCGGAGCAGAGCAGCAGTCGATCGTCTGCCGCCAGGTCGAGCACCAGCGTGTCGGGCTCCACGTGCTCGTAGACGCCGACGGCGCGCGTTACTGCATTCTTCTGGGGAAGCTGCTCCACCTTCTCTCGCGACATCTTCTTGCGCTTGAGCAGCTCGTTCATCACGTTGTGGTCTTCCGTGACCTGCTCGATGGCACCGTTGCGCAGGAGATAGAGCCGGCTATCGCCCACGTGGACGATGAACGCCTCGCTGCCGATGATCAGCACGCCGACGAGCGTGGTACCCATGCCGCGCTTCTCGTCGTCCGCCTTCGCCGCTTCATGCACCCGGCTGGAGCAGCGGTTCACCGCGAACTCGAGGATATTCATGATGTCGCGGCGGCTCACCCGTTCGGCGCCGCTCTTCTTCGCGCGGTAGTCCTCGATCATCTCCCATTCGCGCTTGAGCTCTTCATGGAACGCGCGCACCGCGATCGCGCTCGCGACCTCGCCCGCCGCGTGCCCCCCCATCCCGTCGCAAACCAGGAACAGGCTCATGCGGCGATCCACGAGGAAATTGTCCTCGTTGTGCTCACGCTGTTTCCCGACGTCGGTCAGGGCTGCAAATTGCAGCGGCTCGGCTTCAGTGGTGGTCTCGACACCCTCTTGCATTGGCGTCGAGAATAGCCAGCTCGCTACGGCATTACTACAGCTGCGGGCACTCAATGCCGTCCTTGTTGGAATGTTCGACGCGCAGTGTTCGCCCGGCGCCATCGCCGCGATCGCGACGCGACTTTTTGGCGCTTCGTGGGTGTAAGGGTCCCACGAATCCTCACACGACCCCCAAGTCCAACATCGACGCCGCGCCCCCCCGCGCGACCACGATGTGATCGAGCAGGGGCGTGCCCATGAGACGCGCAGCCTCAACCAGGTGGCGGGTCATGTCGACGTCGTCGGGGCTTGGTGTCGGATCACCGCTTGGGTGGTTGTGCACCAGGATGAACGCGCTCGCGGCATCCCGTAGCGCTGGTCTGAGCACGTCTCGAGGGAGCAACGCGCAGCCGTGGAGTCCGCCTTGAGCGACCCTTCGGCTCTGAATGAGTCCGTTCTGACCGTCCAAGGTCAAGAGCCACACCTCTTCGTGGTCGAGAGCCGCGAGCCGTGGGCGCGCCCAGTCGACCACCGCCTCGAAGTGGTCCAAGCGCTGTCTGCGAGCTCCGAGGTCGCTCAGCAAGCTGCGTGCGCCGAGCTCGAGCGCGCTCAGCAAGCGCAGCGCCTGACCTTCCAGCAAACCGAACTCGATGAGCCCCGCAACGCCCAGGCGTCGCACCCCCGGCAACCCGCCACACTCGCTAAGCAGGCACTGCGCCAGCTCCTCCGCGTCGGGCCCGGTACGCGTCGAGCCGAGCACGCCACTCAGCAGCTGAAGATCGGTCTGTTCCCCTGGGGAAACGAGCAGGCGACGCTCCACGCGCATTGGCTGGGTTTGGGGGGGAGGGTGCGCCGCGGTGTGAGCCAGCGAGTTTGGGGAAGCGAGCGTCTGGGATGTGGATTGCGCCTCGAGCATGGGGGACCCTCAGCAAGCTCCGTGCCTCGGCGTTTTCGCGGAAAAAGCGCGCTTCAGCGGCGTACCGCCGCTGGCGACTGGCGGCACCGCCAGCTGCTCGGCCACGCGAGGCTACTCGATCCGTTGAGGCTCGCCGTCCGGGAGCAGCCCAAGGAACTCGTCCACGGCGGGCTGGAGCACTGCCTCCGAGGCGGCGTCGAAGGTGATCTTCGTCTTGTAGTCTGGGCTGCGCCAGCGCGGGTACGAGCCCACGGAGACTGCCGAGTGATTCGCCACGACGCGATCCAGGAGCGGCTTGAGATCGCCTTCATCCATCTTCGTGAAGACGGCGCGGCTCAGGTAGCGCTGGGTTCCGACCAGGTGCGTCTTCACCAGGAGCAGCTTCATGCGAAACACCTCGGGGACGCCGGGCAACACCCAGACGTTGCGCATGACGATGGTCGGCCAGGGCACCTCTTCGCTGCTGAGCAACTCGGCGCCATCGGGCACCAGGGCCATGCGCTGATGACCTGCGTGGTAGCGCTCACCGTACGCACGTTGAAGCAGCGCCTCCACGTCGGCATGGACCCGCGCTTCGACGCCGAACGCCTTCGCGACGCCTTCGATCGTGATGTCGTCGTGAGTCGGACCGACACCGCCACTCGTGAAGACCACGTCGTGGCTCTCGCTCAGAGCTTTGACCTCGCTCGCGATGTTGTCCAGATCATCGCCGATCAAGTTGACGCGGCTAAGCTTGATGCCCAGCGTGCGCAGCAGCTTGGCGAGCTCGTAGATATTTTCCTCGCGGATTTTGCCGCTGAGCAATTCGTCGCCGATCACCAGCGCTGCGGCGGTGGAGACGCTGCGTTTCTCGGGGACACCGCGCTTCTCGCTGGCCGCTGACTGCTGGCCGGTCATCGCTCATCCTCCAGGTCCTCCACGACGGGCTCGCCGGAGCGGTCGAAGCTGAGGAGCTTCTCCACGCGCTGTTCGGCGGCGTCCAGTCGCTGTCCCGATGCGCGCGCCAAGCGGATCCCCTCTTCGAACAAGTCGAGCGACTCATCGAGTGGCAGATCGCCCTCTTCCAGACGCTCGACGATCTCCCCCAGTCGGCTCACGGCCGCTTCGAAAGACAGCGCCGGCGCTTCCGCCTCAGGCGATGTACCGCCGGTCTTTGCACGCTTCGTCGCCACGCCTTGCTCTCCTACCACAACCCAGAGTCAGGGCGAGGGGACCACACCGCTCGGCACCGCGGTCAACCGAATACTGCCTTCGGGCAGGTGCGCCATGGGGCACTGTCCGTCGGGGTCTGGCGCCGCGGGCAGCGCTGGAAGTAAGTCGGTAGCGACGCGCAGCACGCCGCCTCCGCCGACCAGCTCGAGCCACGCCACCGAACGACCCGAGGTGCGCGGCGAGGTCGGCCGCTGCAGCACCCGCCGGGCGGCACCGCGCACTGCGGCGTCTGCGTCGAGATCCGCGGCTAGCGAGAGCAGTCTCGAGCGCGGCGGTTCCGAGCGGCTTCCGGCGCCGAGCACCAGCGCGAGACGCACGTCGCTGTTCGTCTCGAAACGGTAAGCGGTCTCGAGTAGCCCCAAGGCTCTGGGGTGAGCGGCGCGCCCGAGGCCCAGGGCCACGCTCGAGCGCAGCTCTGGATTGCCTGACGCGAGCCAGCGTTCGACTTCTGGGCGGAGCTCGGGCTGATCCCGGGCGGCCAAGGCGTACGCGGCGACGAACATCGCGGCGCTGCCGCCCTGCACCAGCTCGAGGAGCACGCTGGTGGGTACCTGCTTCGCCGCGTCGGGATCCAGCAGCGCGACCGCTAGCGCAGCCTTCAGCGTGCGTCGTTGCTCGGTCGCTAGGCGCGTCGCGGCGGCGGACAACACGTCAGGCCTGCCAAGGGCCGTGCGCGCGGCAGCAGCCACGACCACTGAGTCCTTGCGCCGAATCAGCTCGATCGCCTGGGCGTCACTCTCGAGCGCCAGGCCAAACGCGGCGGCGGCGCGATCGTTCGGCTGCTTGCTGCCCAGCAACTCCAGCAACACCCCGTGGAGCCCCGAGGGCGCGCCGCCGCCGAGGCTCTTGCGGAGCGCCGCGGCGCGCGCCGCCAGAGTACGCGTCTCAGGCTTGCCAAGCAGTGCCTCGAGCGCCGCCTCGCTCTCGTCGTCGTTGCCGCGCGCAAACGCCAGCGCGGCAGCTGCGGCATCTTCCGCCGCCGCGAGCCGCTCGGCGAGCAGCCGAGCGGCTCGCTCCCCCCCAGCGGCTCCGATGGCAGCGATGATTTGGCTCCGGGCGTCTCCGTCCGTTTGCTTGAGCCGCTTCTCCAGCGCCGGCACGAGCTTCGGGTGCGCGGCGAGCAGCGCGAGCTCCACGCCTTGAGTCCAGTCGTCGCCCTCGAGCAAGAGCTGTATGGCTTCCAGGTAGCCCGCGCTGCGCGTCCAAGTGAGTATCCGCGCGGCACTGGCCAGCTTTAGATCGCTGTCTACCGTGTGGCGGCCCTTGCCCAGGTCTTTGCTCTTCTTCAGCCATTGCTGCGCCAGCGCAACCGTCTCCAGGGCGCCGAGCTTGGTCAGCTGCTCGGCGGCCAGTGTGCGCTGCTCGATGGACCCGCGGCGCACGATCTCACGCAGGGGAAAGAAGCCGCGCTGATCGCCGAGCTCGCCGAGGGCACGGATGAAGTAGTCCGAAGCCGCGCCGCGCCCGTCGGTGATGACTGACAGATCTCGTGGTGGGAAGGCGACCAGCGCTTGCGCGGTGGCTGCAGCGCCGAAGCTATCTTGGCGCAAGACCTTGGCGAGAGTGCTCAGGCTGTCGTGCCTGCCACTCTTGGCCAGGGCGAGCGCCGCCGCTTGCCGCGCGGATTCGTCTAGCTGGCTCTTGCCTTCGTCGCTGAGTCCGCCGAGCACGCGCAGGAGGGACAGCCGCGCTTTGGGTACGTCCGTGTGCCGCGCCAGCTCGCGCACCGCGGTGAGCCGCTCTTCGGCTGTTCTCAAGCCGTTCTCTCGGTCCAGCAGCTGCACCAGTTGGTCCACACCGCGGGTGCCGCCGGTGCGTCCCATGCGCATCAGCGCGGCGACGCGCTCGTCGAGCTCCTTGCTCTCCAGCTGACGGGTCGCTGCTGCGGCACCGATCCGGTCTCCCAGGCTGAGCTCCGGCTTACGCTGAGGAGGCTCCACCGGGCGCGGCGCGTAGCTCCGGCCGAGCTGCGCCGCGCACGGCAGCGCCGTGAGGCAGAGCGAGAGCCCGAACAGAGTCGCGGTGAGCCGTTTCAAGGGGTGCCTCAGCGGTCCTCGATCATTTTGGGGCCTTCGGCTGTGACGGAGGCGGCGCTGCCTTTCCGCCGGGATCCCTACCCGCCTTGGCGTCGGGGCTCGGCTGCGGCGGAACCTTGGGCGGCGGCAGCTTGAGTTTGGGCAGTCGCGGCGCCAGCTGTCCGCTCTTCAGCTTCACCCGCGGCACTGGAGGTTTCGGCGTCAGCACCAGCACACCAAAGCCATTCGCCCAAGCACCGGGTGCGCCTTGTACGGCCTTCCAGCTCACGGTCTCGGCGGCGGAGTCGCGATGGGTCAGATCGCGCAGCTCAGCTGCCATCAAGAACGCCTTGTTCAGCGCCTCCTGCTCGGCTTCGGGGGTCACTCCCATGGGACGCACGCCAATAGCTACGATCCAGCGTGGGTTTTGGTTCAGGAGCTGCGCGAGGGCACGCAAGCTAGGTGAGGACTTGGGGTCGAGCTTGAGCGCCTCGCCCTTGCCGACGAAGCGCGGCGCCACGCGCCACTTGAGCGTCGTTTCCTCGGCTTTCTTCTCGGTGGTGACGAGGGGCTTGGCGCGCTGGTATGCGGGCTTCTGGCTGTCGTCGTCGGGGCAGCCGTCGTCGTCTTCCACGCCGTCGAAGTCTTCGGCCTTATCTGGACACTTGTCCGCCTTGTCGTCGAAGGTGTCGCCGTCCTTGTCCGGGCTCGGGCAGCCGTTGAGCTCCGGATCCGCGCGCGACTCGCCCTTCACGTCGACGCAGGCGTCGTCGGTGTCGGGGATGCCGTCGCCGTCGTTGTCCGGGTCCGGGCAGCCGTCTTCGTCTTGGAAGCCGTCCTTGTCCTCCGATTCCTCGGGGCAACGGTCGTTGTCGTCTTCGACGCCGTCGTTGTCTTCGTCGAACGTCGGGCAACCCTTGCCGTCGCCGGTCCCCGCGGGTGCGGCGTCCCAGGGGCACTCGTCGGTTTCGTCGGGGAAGCCGTCTTTGTCATTGTCGGCGTCGATGCAGCCGTCGTCGTCCTCGAACTCGTCTTCGTCTTCGACTTCGTTCGGGCACTTGTCGTCGGCGTCACCCACGCCGTCGTTGTCGTTGTCGAAATCGGGGCAGCCGTCGCTGTCCTCGAAGCCATCGCGATCTTCGGGCAGCTCGGGGCACTCGTCCTTTTCGTCCTCGACCCCGTCGTGATCCATGTCGTTGAAGCGCGGCGCCCAGCTCAGGCCGAGCACGGCGCGCGTGGTGGGGTTACCGATCGCGTCTCCGAGCGGAAACTCCAAGCCGGCGATGCTGGAGACTTGCCCGGTGGTGTAGCGTGCGGAGAGCCCAATCGAGGTCGGGCTGGTCGCGCCGCGGGCGAATTTGGGCGTCATCGCGAGATCGCTCCGCACCTCGACGTTCCAGCGCCAGTGTCCCTTTTCGTCCCAGCCGAGGGCCTGCGGCTTGAGCGATGCACCGATCGCCATCGGCAGGCTTTGACCGTACGTCTCGCCCACGTAGGTGCGCTCGCTCGCACGCAGGTGCGCGCCGAGGGTGCCGTACAGCGACGCAGCGATCAGGGTGTACTCACCGAGCACGCGGAACTCGCCAGTGGCTCCGCCTTCGCCGAGATAAGCTCGAGTGTCTCCAGTGGGCGCAGTGACACTCGCCAGAACCGCTACACCTAACCCCCCCAAACTCGAGGTAGGCAGCAACGTCGCCTTGGCGCCGAAGCGCGGATCGCCAAGCGCAAAGGAGGGCAACGGTTCGCCGCCAGCGCCGGTCGTGTCTCCGGATTCGTACTGATAGAGCACGCTCGGTAGCGTGAGGCTCAGCGCGAGGCGATCACCGACGCCGAGGGACGTGAAGAAGTCGAGGGAGAGCTGCCCAGCGACGGGGCGGCCGATGACCTCGTCGTTCGCGTCACTCAGCGACACCGGGTGGTGCGCAAAGGACAGGTAGCTACCGACGTTGAAGTTCATCGGCCCAGGCGTGCTCGTCGGCTCCAGGTAGAGACCGCCGTCGTGACTCGCCGGAGGATGAAAGTTGCGCAAGTCCAAGGACGGCACCGCCGTCTGCTCTTGGGCGTGGGCGATCGACCCGAGGCTGCACAGCGCCGCGCCTGCCAACGCCGAGCGAGCGACCCGCCGCAGCCGGGGCGCGATCCGCGCGCGTTCTTCAGTAGCTCGAGGGCCCAAAGACATGGGCGGCAGGGTAGTACACACCTCGCGGCGAACGGAAACCGGAACCCACACCTGACGCGCTCGCCAGTTCGTCCGACGTGCTAGGCGTCGCTGGTCGAAATCGAGGTTCAGAGCCCGATCTGGCTCTACGAGGCCCCGGCGACGCTTTTCCGGCAGGGGGTGAGGTGACCCACACGGCCCCCCAAAAGTCGAGCAAAACCTTGCCAGGTTCGGCCACCCGGCGTACGCGCCAGGCAATCCATGGACGCGATTCAGATCCGAGGCGGACGACCTCTGAACGGCCGAATTCGTATCAGCGGCGCCAAGAACGCCGCGCTCCCGATCCTGTGCGCCACACTGCTCTCCGACGGTCAGAGCAAGCTGCGCAACGTGCCTGCCCTGCGCGACATCGACACCACGGCGGCGCTGCTCAGGTTCCTGGGGCGTGACGTCGACGTGAGCGCGCCAGAGGTCAACGTGGCCACTGCGAGTGGCGAGCCTCGGCCCCTCGCTCCGTATGAGCTGGTGCGTCAGATGCGCGCGTCGGTGCTCGTGCTGGGCCCCCTCGTCGCCCGCTACGGGCGGGCCAAGGTGTCGCTACCGGGTGGCTGTGCGATCGGCGCGCGCCCCATCGACCAGCACCTCAAGGGCCTCGAGGTACTCGGCGCCAAGATCCGCGTGGAGCATGGCTACGTGGTCGCCGAGGCGCCGAAGCTGACGGCTGGCGAGATTGTTTTTGATATCCCCACGGTAACGGGTACCGAGAACCTGATGATGGCCGCGGCGCTCGCCAAGGGACGCAGCGTCCTGGTCAACTGCGCGCGTGAGCCAGAGGTCGAGGAGCTTGGCCGCGTGCTCAACAAGATGGGCGCCAAGGTGGAGGGCGCTGGCACGGCAGTGATCCACATCGAGGGCCGAGACGAGCTCGACCCCTTCGATCACGCCGTGATCTCGGACCGCATCGAGGCAGGCACCTTCATGGCGGCGGTGGGCGCCACCGGCGGCGACGTGCTCCTCGAGAACGCGCCCCTCGATGATCTCGAGCCGGTCGTGGTCAAGCTGCGCAAGGCCGGCCTCGAGATCGAACGCGAAGGCGAACACACCCGCGTGCGGCGCCTTGGCGTGCTCAAGGGAGTGGACGCGACCACCGCGCCCCACCCAGGGTTCCCCACGGATATGCAAGCGCAGTTCATGGCGCTGATGTGCTGCGCCGAGGGGCGCGCCGTGCTCACCGAGACTATTTTCGAGAACCGCTTCATGCACGTGCCAGAGTTGATGCGCATGGGCGCCAACATCGACACCCGCCACAACACGGCGATGGTCGAAGGCGTGAAGAAGCTGTCCGGCGCGAGCGTCATGGCGACGGATCTGCGCGCGAGCGCCTCCCTGGTGATCGCCGGTCTGGTCGCTGAAGACGAGACCATCGTGCGTCGCGTGTATCACCTGGATCGAGGCTACGAGCACATCGAAGAGAAGCTCGCCGGCGTGGGTGCCGACATTCAGCGGATCAGCCTCGAACGCGGCGCGCTGCCCTGAGGCTCGAGGAAGCGATGTCTCGACCGCTCACCATCGCCGTGCCCAAGGGGCGCATCCTGAAGACCCTCGCACCGCTGTTCGAGTCTGCTGGCATCGACACCACGAGCCTCTTGGCTGACGACCGCAAGCTGGTGCGTGAGACGCCAGACGGCAAGCTGGCCTTCTTGCTCCTCAAGCCCGACGACGTGCCGACCTACGTCGAGTACGGCGCCGCCGACCTCGGCATCAGCGGGCGAGATACGTTGCTCGAGCGCCGCTACGATCTCTACCAGCCGCTCGACCTCGGCATCGGGCGTTGCCGCATGGTAGTAGCTGGCCCGCGCGGTGCCGTGGTGCCTGAGGTGCCGCGCATCGCGACCAAGTTCCAGCGCATCGCGACGGAGCATTTCGCCAAGAAGGGCATTCAAGCCGAGGTGATCTACGTCGGTGGCTCCGTGGAGCTGTCTCCGTTGGTCGGCTTGAGTGATCTGATCGTCGACTTGGTCGAGACCGGCACGACGCTGAAAGAAAACGACCTCGTAGAGCGCGAAGTGATCTGCGAAATCAGCTCGCTCCTGATCGCGAATCGCGCTCAATACAAGCTCCGCCACGCCGAGATCGCCCCGCTCATCCAGCGGCTCGCGAGCCACGTGAATCAGGCGTGAGCCGGCACGAACAACTCCTGCCAATCGACAACCCGAGTGCGGGGGTGCTGGAGTTCCCGGTGTCCACGGCGTGAGTGTCCGGACGTTTGTGAAGCGCTTGTTTCCGAGCCGCTAAGCGTCTTGGAAGTTAGGCGACCGGCGGTTAGACTTGTCAGGTGCCCACGGATACCCATCCGAAAATTGAAGCGATGATGATCGAAGCGATTCGGTCGATGTCGCCCGCTCAGAAGTTCGAGCGCGTTGCTTCGTTGAACGCTGCGGTGCGACAGCTTGCTGCCGCGCGGATTCGAGAGCAGTATCAGCCCGCAACGGAGCGCGAAGTGC
>JBFXBK010000197.1:0-15921 GCA_050183255.1 Polyangiaceae bacterium
CACCCGCTACCGAGGCACCTTCAATAACTCGCCATCCGGCGCCGCAGCTTTCCGCGCAGCTCCCAGCTGCGCTTCCCACAGCAGGTAAGCGACCTTGGCCACCAGCCGTAAGACCACGAGCAAGACGAAGTCCCCGACCACCGCCAAGAAGAGCGCCCCCAAGGCGTCCAGCGGTGGCGGGGGCAAAGGTAAGGGCAAGGCTAAAGCCAAAGCCGAGGAGGCGCCGCCTCCCCCGCCTACGCCGCTGCACGAGATCGCGCAGACTCGCTACCTGAACTATGCCCTGAGCGTCATCACCAGCCGCGCGCTGCCCGATGTGCGCGACGGCCTGAAGCCGGTTCAGCGCCGCATCCTATTCACCATGTGGGAGCAACGCCTGCTCCCCACGGCGAAGCACCGGAAGTGCGCCAAGGTGGTCGGCGATGTGATGGGTAACTATCACCCTCACGGCGACTCCGCGATCTACGACGCGCTGGTGCGCATCGCGCAGCCCTTCAGCTTGCGCGTGCCGCTGGTCGAAGGCTCCGGCAACTTCGGTAGCCTCGACGGCGACCCCGCTGCGGCCATGCGCTACACGGAGTGTCGCCTGGCGACTCCGGCGACGGAGCTCTTGACCGAGCTCAGCCAGGACACGGTGCACTTCCGACCGAACTACGACGGCACCAAGGAAGAGCCCGTCGTCCTCCCGGCGAAGCTGCCGAACCTGCTGATCAACGGCTCGACGGGCATCGCCGTCGGCATGGCGACGAACATCCCGCCGCACAACCCGGAAGAGATCTGCGCCGCCGCGGCGCGCCTGCTGGATGCGCTGCTCGAAGGCAAGGAGCTCAGCAGCCGCGAGCTTTGCCGCACGGTAAAGGGACCGGATTTCCCGACGGGCGGTCAAATCGTCTCGACCACCGAGGAGATCAAGCAGGTCTACGAGACCGGCCAGGGCGCGATCAAGCTGCGCGGCACCTGGAGGCCGGGCAGCACCGGCAAGAACTCCAAGACCATCATCATCGACAGCATCCCCTTCGCGGTGAACAAGAGCACCCTCGTCGAGCGCATCGCCGAGGTGGTGACCAGCCGCAAGATGCCGCTCATCCTGGATGTGCGCGACATCTCCGGCGAGGACGTCGCCATCGAGCTCGAGCTGAAGAGCGACGCCGAAGAAGCGAAGGTGCTGGCGTACCTCTACAAGAACACGCCGCTGCAGCAGAACTTCAACGTCAACCTGACGTGCCTCGTGCCGACGGAGAACCCGGAGGTGGGTCGCCCCGAGCGCCTCGACCTGCAGAGCATCCTCTGGCACTTCCTCCAGTTCCGCCTGGAAGTGGTGACGCGCCGCCTGCAGCACGAGCTCGGGCAACTCGAGCGCCGCATGCACATCCTCGAAGGCTTCGTGAAGGTCTTCGACGCGCTCACGGAGATCATCAGCATCATCCGCAAGAGCGACGGCAAGGCCGACGCGGCGAAGAAGATCATCCAGCGTTTCCGCCTGGATGAGGAGCAGACGGACGCGATCCTCGAGCTGCGCTTGTATCGCCTGGCGCGCCTCGAGATCCTGATCATCCAGGACGAGCTCAAGAACAAAAAGAAGCGCGCCTCCGAGATCAAGAAGCTGTTGAGTGGGCCCGCGGGGCGCTGGGCGGTGGTGAAGGACGAGCTGATCGACGTCGGTCGCAGCCTGGGCGCCGCTGGACGCCGCCGCACGCTGATCGAGGCGGTGGAAGACGAGCCGGAGTTCTCCGCGGAGGATCTGATCGTCGCGGAAGACTCTCAGGTGCTGCTCACCAGCGACGGCTGGGTGAAGCGTCAGCGCGAGATCAAGGACATCAGCAAGGTGCGCCTGCGGGAAGGCGATCAGATCTTGAGCTGGATCGCAGGCTCGACCCGCGCGACGGTGTGCTTCTTCTCGAACTTCGGCACTGCGTACACCTGCCGCATCATCGACATCCCGGCGACCACCGGCTATGGCGAGCCCATCCAGAAGCTGTTCAAGCTGAAGGACGGTGAAGCGATCGTCAGCGCCATGAGCTTCGACCCGCGGCTGATCGGCGAGCTCGAAGGCAGCGAAGAGCACTACCCGGAGACCTTCGGCGTCGCCGCGTCGACGGACGGCTACGGCCTGTGTTTCGGCCTGGCGCCGTTCGCCGAGCCGAGCACGCGCTCGGGGCGCCGCTACGCCAAGCCTGCCAAGGGACACCGCATGCTCAACGTCGCGACCGTGAACGGCACCGAGACGCTGATCGCCGCCTCCAAGGGCCGCCGGGCGCTGCTCTGCGCAGTGACCGAGGTGAACTACCTGTCCGGCGCTGGCAAGGGCGTGATGCTGATGAAGCTCGGCAAGGACGACGAGCTGATCGGGTTCCTCGCGGCAAAGAACGACGCGGACACGCTGACGCTCAAGACGAGCCTAGGCGGCGAGCAGCGCGTGAACCTGAATCGTTATGAGCTCACCGGGCGCGGCGGCAAGGGCCGCGAGGTGATCAAGCGCGGCCAGCTGATCGGCGTGGTGCGCGAGGTGCCCGCGGCGCCTCCAGAGTTTGCCCCGGTGGAGGCCTGAGCCCCGAGGCTCTGAGACCAGCGCTAAGGAAATAGGACCAGAGATGAGCTACAGCGCAAAAGACATCACGGTACTCGAAGGCCTCGACCCGGTACGCAAGCGCCCGGGCATGTACATCGGCGGCGTGGGTTCCGCGGGGCTCCATCACCTGGTGTGGGAGATCGTCGACAACTCCGTCGACGAGGCGATGAATGGCCACGCGACGGAGATCCACGTCACCCTGCACAAGGACGGCAAGAGCGTCACCGTCAGCGACAACGGTCGCGGCATGCCCGTCGACATGCACCCGAAGTTCAAGAAGCCCGCGGTCGAGATCATCTTCTCCACGCTGCACGCCGGCGGAAAATTCGAGGGGCAGAACTACAAGACCTCCGGCGGCCTCCACGGCGTCGGCGCCAGCGTCGTCAACGCGCTCTCCTCCGAGCTGATTGCCACGGTGAAGCGCGATGGCGCTGAGTACCAGATGCGCTTCGCTCAGGGCGTCACCCAGGGCAAGCTGAAGAAGCTCGGCAAGGCCCGCGGCACGGGCACCACGGTCTATTTCCATCCGGATCCGCGCATCTTCCCCCGCATCGACTTCAACCCGGACACCATCCGCGAGCGCCTGGAGGTCGCGAGCTACCTGCACAAGGGCCTCAAGGTGATCTTCGTCGACGAGAAGGCCGGCACCAACCAGACCTTCAAGCACGACGAAGGCATCGCCGACTACCTGAAGAAGATCACGAAGGCTCGCGGCGATCGGCCAATCCATGAGGCCTTCACGCTCTTCAAGGAGAACGGCGCGCGCGTCGAGATGGTCTTCCAGTGGACCGAAGCGACCGACGAACGCATCCTGTCCTACGTCAACGGCATCCCGACGGGCTCCGGCGGTACCCACGAGAACGGGATGCGCGCCGGCATCACCAAGGCCGTCAAGAACTTCATCGAGACCCACAAGCTGACTCCGCGCGGAGTCAACATCACGGGCGATGACATCCGCGAAGGCGTGGTCGGCATCCTCAGTGTGTTCATCGAGGAGCCGCAGTTCCAGGGCCAGACCAAGGATCGCCTGAACAACCCCGAGGTGCAGAGCAGCGTCGACGGCGCCGTGCGCCCCACCCTCGAGGGCTGGCTCAACTCGAACCGCAGCATCGCGGATCAGATCGTCTACCGCATCGTTCAAGCTTCACGCGCTCGCGAGGCTTCGCGCGCCGCGTCCGCAGCCGTCAGCCGCAAGACGGCGACCAGCGGCAAGCTCACGCTGCCGGGCAAGCTCAGCGACTGCATCGCGAAGAACCGCGTCGGCACCGAGCTGTTCATCGTCGAGGGCGACTCCGCAGGCGGTTCCGCGAAGCAAGGCCGCGACCGTCAGCTGCAGGCGATCCTGCCGTTACGCGGCAAGGTCCTGAACACCGAGGCCACGAGCCTCGCCAAGGTGCTGGAGAACAAGGAGCTCAGCGACCTGGTCACCGCCATGGGCTGCGGCGTGGGCCAGACCTTCGACCCCAGTAAGCTGCGCTACGACCGCATCATCCTGCTCGCTGACGCAGACAGCGACGGTCACCACATCACGACGCTGCTGCTCACCTTCTTCTACCGCCACCTGCGGCAGCTGATCGAGAACGGCAAGGTGTTCGTCGCAGTGCCGCCGCTTTACCGCATGGATATTGGCAAGGACACCTACTGGGCCGCCGACGAGGACGACAAGAAGCGCATCCTCGAGCAGTACAAGAAGGGCAACGCCAAGGTCGAGATCACCCGCTTCAAGGGCCTCGGCGAGATGATGCCCAACACGCTGTGGGAGACGACCCTGAACCCCGCCACGCGGCGCTTGCTCCAGATCAACATCGCCGATGCCCTCGAGACGGACCGCATCGTCAGCGATCTGATGGGCAAGGATCCGGGGGCGCGTTTCCACTTCATCATGGACCGCGCCGAGGAAGCCGAAGACCTCGACGTCTGACTCCCAGAGCCTTCCTCCAGAGCTTTTGAGTCGCCTTGCGCCTCAGCGTTTCAAGCCCGTGTTTCCGGGTTTGGGGGTGAGGCGCGCTGGTTTCTGCCGTGGGTTCAACCGCCAGCATCGGGCGCAGATCCGCAGTGTTTGCGCGCTTCTGGCCCCCTCCGGCGCTCCGTTTGCGCGCAGTGTCGTTACGTCACCGCGCGGTCAAGCACCAATACGCAGCGTATTGAAAAAGCCCGTGGTGAAAAATAGAACATGTTCTATTCTTGCCCCATGAGTCGCTACTACACCGCCCCAATTCCCAACGGCTGGTTCATGGTTGCCTACGCTGACGAGATCGCGCCGGGCGAAGTGAAGCCGCTCCGCTACTTCGGCAAGGACTTGGTCATTTTCCGCACGGAGGGTGGAAAGCTGACGGTGCTGGATGCCCACTGCCCCCACCTCGGCGCCCACCTGGGTCACGGCGGCAAGGTGGTCGGCGACAACATCGAGTGCCCCTTCCACGCCTGGAAGTTCGACCCGAGCGGCAAGTGCGCTGAAGTCCCTTACGCCAAGCGGATCCCCCCGAAAGCGAGCCTAGCCTGCTGGCCCGTGCATGAAGTCGCGGGGATGGTCATGGTGTGGCACCACGCGGGCGGCCTTCCTCCCCAGTGGGAGCTGCCAGAAGTTCCCGAGTTCGGCAACGAGGAGTGGACCAGCCAAGAGCGCCGCCACTGGAAGATCAAGACGCGCAACCAGGAGATGGCTGAGAACGCCGTCGACTCCGCGCACTTCCACTACGTGCACGGGGCGAAGAACATGCCCCAGAGCCAGGCGGAGTTCAAAGACCACACGATGCGCGTCTTCTCCGACACCGGCATGGAAACCCCTCGGGGCAAGGTCGACGGCTCCGTCGAGAGCATGTCCCACGGCTTCGGCTTCGCGACGGTGCGCTTCAAGGGCATCGTCGAGACGCTGCTCATCAACTCGGTGAGCCCCATCGACTCGGAGTACGTCGATGTCTTCTTCGCCTTCCAGGTGAAGAAGATCGGCGGCGCGGACGTGACCAAGGGCGTCGGCAAGGCGTTCATCGCCGAGATCGAGCGCCAGCTCGGCCAAGACATCCCGATCTGGGAGAACAAGATCCAGTGGGAGAAGCCCATGCTGTGCGACGGCGACGGCCCCATCGCCCAGTATCGCCGCTGGTGTCAGCAGTTCTACACCATCCCCGAAGAGCCGCCGGGTAGGCAGCTCGAGGTGGTGCAGAACGCACCGAACTGAGCGTTCCGTCCAGAGTCGTTTCCCCACGGTGCAAAGTTTCAGAGTCCCTGCGCGGCCCGAGTGCTCGGAGCGCGCTCAGGGGCTGCTTTGCGTTGGGCGTTCGCTCCGTGTGTCACGCGCGACGGCCGCGTCGCTCAAGTACCGAGCCGACAACAGGGTGTGTGGTCCCGCGACGAACCCGCGGACTTTGACTCCGTGGCTCTGCTTGAGGTCGACAGATTGCCAAACCACCGTTAGGCTTCCTGGCCGATGACGCGCTCTTGGCTTTTGATGGGTTTGGTCGGCGCTCTGAGCGTCGGCTGTGGTTCTTCGGGCTCGACAGACGCCTCCGGCGGTAGCGGCGCCAGCGGCGGCAGCGAGACCGGCGGCAGCGGCGCTGAGGGTGGCAGCGGCGCCCAAGGCGGCAGCGGCGCTCAAGGTGGCAGCGGCGCCCAGGGAGGCAGCGGTGCCGGAGGCAGCGGTGCTCAAGGCGGCAGCGGCGCCCAGGGAGGCAGCGCCGCTGGTGGCAGCGGGGCCGACGGCGGAACCGGTGGTGCCTTGGGCGGCAGTGGTGGTGTCGCAACGGGCGGCAGCGCGGGGACCGCTGGCAGCAGTGGAACCGGGGGCAGCCCGACCACGGTGCGCTTCGTCGCCATGGGCGACGCCGGCGAGGGCAACCCAACGCAGTACAAGGTAGCCGACGCGATCAAAGCCGAGTGCGACACCCGTGGAGGCTGCGACTTCGCGCTCTACCTGGGCGACAACTTCTACGACGTCGGTGTGAGCAGCGACATGGACTCGCAGTTCCAGACCAAGTTCGAGATGCCGTATGCGAACCTGAGCTTCCCCTTCTACATTACCCTGGGGAACCACGACTATGGATCTGGGGGCGCTGGGCTCGAGCTCAACAAGGCGAACTACTACATCTCGTACGGAAACGCCTCCGCCAAGTGGTACTACCCGGATCGCTACTACGTGGTGCAGCACCCCGGCGTGGACTTCTTCGCGCTGGATAGCAACGTGATCTTCCTGAACGGCGACTCACCGCAGCGCACCTGGTTCGGCAACGCCGTCCAGCAGAGCCTAGCGGAGTGGAAGATCGCCTTTGGCCATCACCCCTACATCTCCAACGGTAAGCACGGCAACGCTGGCACCTACGAGGGGATCCCCCTGATTCCGGTCATCAGCGGCGGCAACGTGAAGGACTTCATGGAGGACACGGTCTGCGGGAAGATCGACGTCTACATCTGCGGTCACGACCACAACATGCAGTGGCTGCAGCCGAAGTGCGGGACGGAGTTCATCGTGTCGGGCTCCGGCGCGAAGACGACGGGCCTCGAGGGGCGCGGCACTCCCACCTTCTTCGAGACCGATGCGAAGGGCGGTTTCTTGCTCGTCGAAATCAGCGGTAAGAGCTTCTCGGGCTGGTTCTACGACGAGGACGGCACCGAGCTCTTCACGCGTACGGTGACGAAGCCCTGAGGAGACTGCCTCACCCCCAAAAGAAAACGGCCAGTGGCTTACGCCCCTGGCCGTTTCTCATTCGAGAGGTCTCAGTTGGCGTCGGGCTGGGTGTCGACGAACTCGGCGATGTGCGCCGTGTAGTCGTTGTTCGCGATCGCGACGGTGCCGTTCTGGCCGGCGTTCTCGCCGATGATGAAGGTGATCTCCTTGGGGATCCCGGCGTCCTCGTAGGCGTCGATATCGGAGCCTGCGTTGCCGTAGGCCGCAGCCACCTTCCAGCCGAAGTCGGTGGTGATGCGGTTCACCCAGGTGCGCTTGTAGGTGCGCGCGGAGTCGCCGAACACCAGCTGGTTGGCGGTGATCATCGGCCCATCGGGGAAACCGTGCTCGATCATCCACGCGCGCGTCTCCGCACGGAAGAAATGGGGACGAGCCGTGAGGTACACCACCTGATAGCCCTTGTTGGCCCAGTGGTTCATCATCACCGAGGCGGACTGGTTCTCCTGGGGGTCGTACTTGCCGTCGGCGATCTGCTTGGACAGCTCGTCGTCGCTCGAGGTCATGGTGCCGTCGATGTCGGTGACCACGACCTTGGCGCCCGGCTCCAGCAGGAAGGAGTAGTGCGCGGCGCAGCTGCCGTCACCCTCGAGGATGGCGTAGCTGATGCGGGGCGGCTGGCCGCCGGCGAAGTCGCTCAGAGAGAACGAGTACTTCCCGTCCATGTCGGTCTTCTGCCGGCCGAGGCTCTTCCAGGAGTTGCCGTCCTCCACCCAGAAGCTCACGTACTCCTCGATGAAACCGGTGAAGTTCAGGCCAGACCCGTTGACGGTGCGCGCCTTCTCACCCTCGAAGATGTATGGCGCAGTGATTGGCGAGTCCTCGACAGGCATCGTCGTGTAAGCATATTTGCCGCCTGGATTTCCCAGGATGTCCGATGCCGCGTCCTTGTTGCGCTCGAGGCTCTGCGTGTCGGCAGAGTCGGCGTTCTCAAAGCTGCTGCTCTCGGTCGTGAAGGGTAGGCTGGCGGGGTTCGGGCACTGCAAGCCGCTCTGGTTACCGCCACCGCCGCCGGCGCCACCGTTCCCGCCATTGCCGCCGTCGTCGGTGCCGCCACCGCGACAGGCAGGGACCGCTGCCACCAACGCCAACACCGCCACCACTCGCTTCGAAGTAATCATGATGCTCTCCAATCGTGGGCTAGCCACTCTCAAGTAAGCAGCGCTGGCATTCGAGATCGCCGCGCGCTGATCAATCTGCCTCAAAACCAACCGATCTGCATGAACACGAGGACCTCGTCGCCGATCAGTGGATTGCCCTGGCTGTCCGTCTTGGGACCCTCCAGCAAATCCGTGAGGCGATAGGCGACCTGCAGCTTCGCGTGGTGCTCCTCGAGGTACACGTTCGCGCCGAACTCGAGGGTGCGGCGCTCCGTATTGTCAACCACAGGGTCCTGCCCCGCAGGAAAGCCGTCCTCGTTCTGGTTCACGTCCGAGATCTCCAGGCGCGCGACGGGCTCGATCTGAGGGCGCATGAAGGGCAACGGCAGCACGTAGCCAGCCTGGAGGGCAACGGCGCGACGCTTCACGGCCTTGCCTCCTTCACGGCCATCGCGCTTGCCGCCGATGTACTCGGCGCGCGCTGTTGCCCCGTGGAAAACAGCTCGGAGGTCCGCACCGTAGCGCGTCTCAGCGAGGCCCACGTCGTCAATGCCGAAGCCTTTTCCGAGGGATGGCGTGTAGCCGATGGAGCCGCCGGCAGTGACCTGCAGATCCGTGTCCCACAGGTCGGACTCGCTCTTGATCGGTTCGTGCAGGCTGACCTCCAGGCGGCCGCTGTAGGTGAACTTGTCGTCGAGGTTACGGCGCGAGCGAAATCCGCCTTCGCCGTTGGCGATCATCGCCCCCCAGCCAATCCACACCGGATCGACATCTACTTCGCCGCGCAGACGCGCGCCCTGATCGCGACCAAACGCCAGCTCCCGCACGCGCGCAGCCAACGGAAACTGGAGCTGGGCTTCGGACTGCATCTGAGCGAGCCCGAAGGGCTGCTTCATCTGCCCGACGTCGAGCATCAGGAGCTTGCTGTTCAACCCCAGCGTGCCGAACACGTCCTTGGGGTCGAAGTTGCCAGTGGCAACGTCGAAGCCGAACTCCATGCCCATGAAGAAGAGCTCGTTCAGCTCTTGCTTGCCCTTCGCCGTGAGGCGCGCGTTCGCGAACTCGAAGCCGTCGTGGGAGTCATCCTGGTTGAACGGCGTGTCGACCTGGGAGACGAAGCCCGGCTGGATGTACCCGCCCAGGGTCAGCGATAGATTCGCGATCTTGATCTGAGCGCCGCCGTCCTCCTCGTCCTTGCCTTGCGGCAACGGTTCCGAGGGGGGAGGCTCGACCTCTGGTGGGCGCTCGAGCGTCTGCGCCAGAGCTGGAGTGGAGAGTAGGGTTAGCGAACAAGCAGCAAGCAGCGGCCAATGGATTTTCACGTCACTCCGAGCCGCTGGTCCGTATCCCGGAGACTCTCTGGGTCACCGGTGAAGCGTCGTTCTAGTGGCCAGCAGCGGCGCGAACATGAGCACAATTGCGGGCGCTTGGGTGCCTCGCCTCGCAAAAAGCTACGGGCACGTCACCCGACCGTCACAATCTCTGGACGGCGGGAAACGTGCCCGGATGCGTGAGCGGTGAGTCGGCTCAGTGGTGACGGGTGCCAGTGCGCTTGCGCGACTTGAACGGCTTCGGATCCAAGCCGTCGCGGGGCCCTGGAGCGCGCCGCTTGGGGAACGCCGGGGGCCCAGCGTGCCGCTCTGGCGCGCTCGGGATAGTGCCCTTGAAGCGGTCGATGCGCAGCCCTGGCTCGCGTGCATCGGGCTTCCGCGCGGCAAGCTCGAACGCCGGTGCGACGTCGCTCGCGACCTCGAAGACGCTCATGCGGGCCTCGACGCGCACGGCGCCGATGGACTGACCACGGATCCCACCACGGCGACACACGTGGGCGATCAAACGTGCGGGGTTCGCGCCACCGCGCTCGCCCCAGTTGATGAAGAAGGGCACGTAGCTCTGGGCGCGGGGCGTGCGTTCACGCTCCACGAAGCCGCTAGCCCTCACCTCTGCTTTGCCCAGAGGAAACGGCTCCCGCGGCAGCACCGGCTCGGCGAGCTTGATCAGCGTGGCGACCAGCTCCGCCGGATCTCGGTCCGAGAGCAGTCCACGAGCGTACTCCAGCTCGGCCTCGTTGAACCTCTCCCCCTCCCCGACATCCGCCTGCAACAGCTCGAACATGCGCGTCCGGGTCTGCTTGGTGATGGCCTTCTGCACCTTGTCGGGACCAGGGCCCGGACGCCAGTTGCAGTTGACTCCCGCGGTCTGCAGCAAGCGACGAATGCGACGCTCGGCAGTGGTCGGGACGATCAGGATGCTCTGTCCCTTGCGCCCGGCGCGCCCGGTGCGGCCGCTGCGGTGGGTGTAGACATCGGAATCGTTGGAGAGCCCCATGTGAATGACGCGGGCGATGTCGGGCACGTCGATGCCACGAGCCGCGACGTCGGTGCAGATGAGGGTGCTGATGACGCCGGCTTTGAAGGCGTTCAGGGTGCGGGTGCGCTGGGCTTGAGCCAGGTCACCGCTCAAGTGCAGTGCAGCGAAGCCGTCACCGCCAAGCATTTCAGCGAGCTCTTGAGCGTCCACGCGGCGCTCGACGAAGATCAGCGTGCGCTCGCCCTGAGTCATCAGGAGCAGGTTGACGAGGCAGTTGTAGCTCTCACCACGGCGCACCAAGTGAGCGATGTGCTCGATGTCTTGGTTCGCCTGGCCGAGCTCCGTGCCGGCGACGTGGAGCGCGTTCTTCTGAAAGCGGTCGGCTAGCGACTTGACCGCAGGCGGGAAGGTCGCGGAAACGAGGTGGCTGCGACGCTCTTCAGGCATCGCGCCGACGATGGCGTCGAGGTCGTCCTTGAAGCCCATGTCGAGCATCTGGTCGGCCTCGTCGAGCACCACGTGACGCACGCTGTCGGCGCTGAGTACGCCGGTGTTGAGGTGATCGTTGAGGCGCCCAGGGGTGCCCACGAGGATGCGGGGCTTCTTCGCGAGGGGCTTCTTGTCTTTCCAGACTTCGGTGCCACCGGTGACGCACGCCACGTCCACGCCACGCACGCCGCTGAAGAGCCAGCTAAGTTCTTCGGCGACTCGGTTCGCCAACTCACGAGTGGGCGTGATCACCAGCGCTTCGGGGCCGCTGCGGCCAGGCGCCGGTTCGAGCAGTTCCTTCGCCAGCACCATGCCGAGGGCAACGGTCTTGCCGGAGCCCGTCTGCGACGAGATGCGCAGGTTTCGCCCAGGAGAGTCCGCGTCGAGCACGGCACGCTGAACCTCGGTCAGTGAGGCGTAGCCACGCTGCTCGAACGCCGCACGCAGCGGCTCCGGCACGCCGTCGAGGGGGTCGCGCACGGGCACGCCGCTCAGAGGAGAAGACACGGGTGCGTCGTCTTCGAGGCCCTCGACGTCGTCGAAGGTCGTTTCGGGGAGAGATTGGGACATGTAGAGGTACGCCGTTCCTGCGCTTTTCGCGCTTTCACACGAGCCTGCGGAGCCTTGCCGCGTGTGGCTCACACGAGCGTGAGCGACGAAAAACCAGAGGAGCGGCGATGCTCTGCGCGCCAGGAAGGCGCTCAGGCCAGTGGGACGCGTGGCACGCCGGAAGGCGCCGCGTCCCTTGAGGGAGCGGAGTACTACTCGCAAAGCCCCCGGTCAGCAAACCGAAGCTTGCAAAAATTCACTTCGGGGACCACGGGCGCAGCCTCGCCTACGGCTTTTCGCGGCGGCTCACCTCGCGGAATCAGCCCAAACTGCAGACGTTTGGTAGCCCGCTGGGTGCCGTGGCGCAGACTCCATCAACGCACTGGGTGTAGGCGCAAGGGCGGGCCGAGCAGCTCTCGCCTGGCAAGGCGACTCGCGTGCAGACCCCGGAGAAGCAGCGCAAATCCTCGCCGCAGCCCGCTCCATCGGCGCACGCCTCCCCTTCGCCAAGCGCCTCACCACACACGCCGATGTCCGTCCCGACGCAGCTCATCCCGGTTTCGCACTTGTTGACCGACGCGACGCACTCTTCTCCCAGTGCCGCCCGCTCGCAGGAGTCCTTGCACACTCCGTCCAGACAGCTGAGCCCGCGGCCGCAGTCACCCCCGCTACACGCCTCGCCTTTGCGAACCGTGCCGTGATAGGCCGGACAGGATCCGCAGTGGGTGAAGTCCCAAACCTCGTCGACGCAGACGTTGCCTTGAAAGCTGTTGATGCGCTGCGCCGCACACTCGGGATCGAACACCTGGCCTTCGCTGCGATTGCTGGCTTGGTAGTCGAGCATCTCCTGAGTGACGAGTGCCTCGCACTCCGCCTGATCCGCGAACTCGTAGACGTCGCTTGGCGGGCAATCGCACTTGTAGAACCCCGCGCACGCGCCCTTTGCATACAGCTCGGCGTACTGCTCCTCGGAGACACTCGTGACACCGCCACCCCCGCCTCCGTCCGAGCTGCTGCAGGCGGCGGCGATGAACGTGGACACGATGGCTACACCGACCAAGGAAGGAATCGACTTCATCAGCGCTCCATACTTCGGGCAGCGCCCAGGGTCGACCCGCTTTTCCAGGACCGCGCGGTCCTATGGCGCTTCGAATCAATGGGGCAGCTCATTCAGCGGATAGCGAATGATCATGCGCCCCACATCCTCCGGGAAGCGCAGGCTCTTGAACGTCGCGTCCATACAGCGATCGAAGTAGCTCGTTCCTCCCTCGAAGCTGGTCTTTTCCACGTGTCCGTCTGGGGCGATCACGAACTCGATGGCTGTTGCTTGGATGGACTCTTGGCGGTCCAAAGCCCCGACATAGCAACGTCGGAAGCGCGCCTGGGACTGGCGCATCACGCGTCGATACACAGCGATGCGTCCATCCCCTCCCATGCGGACCGTGGGGATCCCAGAGGGCGGGTCGGTCGGTGCGCCGTCGGCAGCCGCGGGCTCCGTGGCGTCAGACGAATCAGCCGCGGTCACATCGGGAGCAGGATCCACTTCGCCGTCATCGTCGCGCCTCACTTCGCCTGGCTCCGGGTCGCTCCTCGGCGCCGCGGAGGTGTGGGCGCTCGCGGCGCTCGAGCTTGGACGGGGCGCCTCACGTAGACGCCTGGCCGTCTCGCGCAGCTGCTCGATGCGTTCCCCGCGGCAAGCAGACTCTCCAGCATCCAGCTGTGCTTGCATATAGCTCGCGATCTGATCGAACGCGTCTGCGTCGCCCCCGTCGGCGCGAAAGGCAAGGTCACGCCAAGCATCCGTACGGAACAGCATTTGGCCCCAGGCGGAGGCATCGGTGCGCGAACAGGCGACCTCAGTATCCGCGGCGATATCCGGCGGGTTTTTTGGGGGAGAGGAGCACCCCACCAGCACCGCGCAAAACCACCAAGCAGCAAGCCGCCACACCACCTGAGTATAGCTCACGTCGCCCGAAAGCCGCGAAACCCTTCGAGCATCCCAGGCCCATCGGACAGCGCGCGATTAACCGCGGCCGAAAGCAACCCTTGGTCGCCTAGCATTCCCGCACGGGAGTTCAGGGGATGACCAAGCTGACAGTTTCAAGCAGCGGCCTGATAGGCTCACTGCTCTTGAGTAGTCTCTTGATGTTCACGGGGTGCGGCGACGACGGAGACGGAGGATCCAGCGGCGGAACCGGCGCTGCAGCTGGCACTGCCGGCGGGGGTACTGGCGGAAGCGCAGGTTCGACCAGTGGCGGAAGCGCAGGTTCGACCAGTGGCGGAAGCGCAGGTTCGACCAGTGGCGGAAGCCCGAGCACCGGCGGCAGCGCGGGGGCCGGAGCCACCGGCGGGGGCTCCCAAGGTGGAAGCGCGGGGGCCGCGACGGGTGGCACTGCAGGTGCGTCGAGTGGCGGCGCGGGTGGCTCCGCCGGTGCTGGGGGCACGAGTGGCGGAGCGGCAGGTAGCGCGGGTTCCGGCACGGGTGCCACCGGCGGGGCTGCTGGAACGAGCAACGCTGGGCCGTCTTCGGATCGCCAAGTGAAGCGCCCGAAGGGTACCAAGTACGCGGGCAACGGCTACTGGGAGTATCTGCCGCCAGACTACGACCAGCTAACAAAGCACCCGTTGATGGTGTTCTGGCACGGCGTTGGTGAGAACGGCGACGGCGGAGACGCCGACTTGGACAAGGTGATCAAGAACGGCCCGCCCAAACTGATCGACAAGGATCAGTGGCCTAACTCGCGCCCGTTCATCGTGCTCTCCCCCCAACACACGGGCAACGGCAACTGCCCCAGCGCGAACGAAATCCACGACTTCATCACGTTCGCGATCGGCGCGTACAAGGTCGACACCAAGCGGGTCTACTTGACCGGCCTCAGCTGCGGAGCGATTGGCAGCTGGAACTACTTCGGGAACTACGTCGGCCAGCAAATCGCAGCGATCGTCGTGATCGCCGGAGACGGCCGCAACGCCTGGAACAAGTCAGGTTGCGCGCTGGGCAAGGTACCGATCTGGGCTTTCCACGGGGATATGGATCCCACCGTATTGCCCGTGGGCTCCATCGAGCCGATGACCAACCTGCAGGCCTGCACCTCACCCGCCCCTGTCGACGCAAAGTTGACGATTTACCCCGGTGTGAAGCACGACTCCTGGACCCGCACCTACGACTTGAGCGCGGGTCACGACATCTACAGCTGGATGCTCGGCTACACGCATCCTTGAGGCCGCGAACGGGTTCGCGAGCTACAGCAAAACTTTACCTCTCAGGTCATTGAGCGCACGCACCGAACGCCCAAGCTCTTGGGCATCAACCCTCAGGAGCTCTCCATGACCCACGCAACTCACAAATTCTGGCTCAAAGTCGCGGCGATCGTCGTCGGCTCGTTCGCACCAGTGTTCTTCCTTGGAACCATGACAGCTACCGCCGAACCCGCCCGCTTCTCGATGGACCTTCTGAGCTGGCCCGTAGACGGCGCCACCACGTGGAGCAGCCCGGACACCCGCTTTCTCTCGGCGCTGACCGGCGGCTTCCTGCTTGGCTGGGGGGTCACCATCTGGATGCTTTCTGCCAAGCTCTACGACCTCGCGCCTGACTCCGTACGGAAAACGGTAGTCGCAGGCCTGGTGGCCTGGTTCTGCCTCGACTCTTCCGGCTCCATCGCCTCGGGCAACCCCTCGAACGCGCTCTTCAACGTGTTGGTGTTGCTGCTCGCCGTCGGTCCCCTGTGGGTGCCCGCGGAGGGCACCAAGCCCGCCAGCACCGCGAGCACCGCGAGCGCCGCCGAGCGCAGACAACCCTAAGCGAACGCGCCGAAAGGCGCGCAGCGAGCCTCCAGTCAGTTCAAGGCTCTTCCAACCCAGCAGACCACCGAGACGCACCCAACCGAAAGCGACGCGAAGCCCGAAGGGCGAGCCAAAGCCCAGCGCGGGCCACTGCGGCCAACGTCAAAACCAGCGCGCCCGCGCTGAGAGAAATGACGAGACCGACAAACGCGAAAAAGGCGAAGCCTGCATGAGCGAACGCGCCGAAAGGCGCGCAGCGAGCCTCCAGTCACTTCAAGGCTCAACACCCAACAGGCCGGATCAACCCAACAACCGAAAGCGACGCGAAGCCCGAAGGGCGAGCCAAAGCCCAGCGCGGGCCTGCGGGCGCCCGCGCTGAGAGAAATGACGAGACCGACAAACGCGAAAAAGCCGAAGCCCACGAAAAGCGAACGCGCGAAGCG
>JBFXBK010000198.1:0-15876 GCA_050183255.1 Polyangiaceae bacterium
CGGTGGCGTCCCGCAGCGTCCCGGGCTGGGAGCGACTCCGCGCCCCGGAGCGGCAGGTTCAGTCGGGGCGAGCGGTTCAGTTGGAGCGGCGGTGGTACAGTCTCCCGCTCCTGCACGTTCATCTCTCCGCGCGGTAACGGAACCCGAAGCGCCGGAGTCTCTGGAGGCCGAGTCGATCCACGGTGACGACCGCGCCTCTGGTGTTGGCTCGTCCCCGAGCTCCGCGCCAGCGTCGGGTGCGGCGCCCGCCAGCGCGGGCTACGGCTCCTATACAGAAGACGAAGATGAAGCGACCGTCGTGGCGTCGGTTGGCCTCGCGGCGGCGCTCAGTCGCGCGATGGACGAGGACCCGGCGCCAAGTTCAATGCTCGCCAGCGCCGACGGGGATCCCGAGTGGTACGTTGGCGTTGCGGGGGCTCCCGAGGGGCCGCTCACGGTGCCGCAGCTCAAAGAGCGGATCGCCGCGGGCAGCGTTGAACTCGAGACGTTGGTTTGGAAGGACGGCTTCGACGACTGGCGTCCGCTCTCCCAATTCCCCGAGCTGGCCGCGGTCGTGGAGGAGTTTCGGCCCTCGAAGCCGCTATTCGCGCCGACTCCGAGTCCCGCCCCAGCTCCGACCGCAGCGTTCCACGACGCAGACGATGATCTCGGATTCGGTGCCGTAGGATTTGGGCAGCCACGCATCGGTCCCAACGCGGCATCGCGTCCGATGCAGCAGGACCCGTCGCCGGTTCCGCCCGCACCGATCACCGGCTCAGAGGGCATCGTCACCGAGACTCGTCCGTCGGAAATCCCGCTGGGTCTTCCCAAGAAGCATCACAACCCCGCTTGGCAGTGGCTGGCGGTGGTTGCCGCGCTTGGGCTCGGCGTCACGATCGGAGTCGTCGTCTGGGGTGGAAAGAAGCCCCAAGCGATCGTGAAGTACGTTGAAGTCCCGGTGGGCAATAGCGCAACCGCGACCCAACCGGCGCCGACGACGGACGAGCCCGAGAAGCTCGAGAACACCGAGGTTCCCGGGGATCCGAAGGCCCAAGACGGGAGTGGCAAGGTCGCGGCCAAGGGTGGCCAAACCGCACCACCCACTTCTACCGCCGCTTCGAAGGGTGGGCTCGACTTCGGCGATGGTCCGAAAGGCCCGGCTGGCCCGAACGGCGCAAACGGCGCCGGCACGGGGAGTTCGGGAGCGGGCTCTCAGTTGGACTCGAGTCAGGTCCAGCGAGTCGTCAGCAGCCACACCGGCAGCGTGAAGCGCAGCTGTTGGCAACCTGCACTCAGCACTCGGGACTCGGATGCGCCGAGCAGTGCACGGGTCAGCGTGACGATCAAGGTCGCTCCGAGCGGCTCCGTCAGTAGCGTCAGCACGTCTGGCGATCCGAAGGGCTACCGCGGCTTGGCTGGCTGCATCGCCAGCCGCGTGCGCAGCTGGCAGTTCCCCGCGGCAGGGGGACCCACCACGGTCAACGTGCCGTTCGTGTTCGCCGCTCAGTAGCGCACAAAAAGCACTGGCAGGCGCAAGGCCTGCCAGTGGTTGCTGAGCTCGTAAGCCGGGTTCTGTATCCACCTCGAGTCGCCTCGAGGCGGCTGATGATCATTCCTCTAGGACTCGATTCACACCGAGCCTCCAGCAGTCTACCCGGGAGCTTGGGCGGGCAGCCCTCAGATGCTCCTCTACTTGACCTTGCTCCGAGCGGGGTTTGCCTTGCCGAGACTGTTACCAGCCTCGCGGTGGGCTCTTACCCCACCGTTTCACCCTTACCTGCGAGCCATTACTGGCGGCAGGCGGTCTGTTCTCTGTGGCACTTTCCTCGGGGTTTCCCCCACCAGGCGTTACCTGGCGCTCCGCCCTGTGGAGCCCGGACTTTCCTCTGAACCCTTGGGTCCAGCGACCATCTGAGCCGCAGCAGCGGGCGGAACCTAACCGCTTCAGGCGGCTGAGTCGAGTTCCAACAGATCCTTGCCGGCATTGCGGGAGAGCTCCGCGATCTGGGTCTTGAGCTTGCGCTTCGCGCGGGCCTCGAGCTGGCGTGCGCGCTCACGGCTGACGCCGAGGCGGCGGCCGATTTCCGCAAGGGAAAGTTCGTCCTCGCGATCCGCCATCAGGCGCTCTTCCACGATGAAGCGCTCACGCGGGTCGAGTGCCTTCATCGCTTCTCCGATGGCGGCGCGCCGCATCTCGCCAACTTCGTCACCGGCGAGGGTCGACTCTTGATCCGTCTCTTCCGAGACGAGCGTGTCGAGCATCGTGGTGCCGGAGTCGTCGAAGACCTTCGTATCCAGAGACACGTCACGTGACTCCAGGCGGCGCATCATCGAGCGGAGCTGGGTGGTGCTCACTCCGAACTTCTCGGCCAGAGCGGTGTCAGC
Source organism: Polyangiaceae bacterium (assembly GCA_050183255.1). Taxonomy (GTDB): domain Bacteria; phylum Myxococcota_A; class Polyangia; order Polyangiales; family Polyangiaceae; genus JAHBVY01. The sequence goes on from JBFXBK010000198.1 coordinate 2,365, forward strand.
GGCTTCGCCTTCACCGAGCAGGTTCGTGATCTTCACGCGCTCACGGCGCAGCTTGAAGAACATCTTGGAGCGCAGCGCGCCCGACCCGACGCCGACGAGCGACCACGAGCGGATGATGTAGTTGAGGATGTACGCGCGAATCCAGTACGCGGCGTAGGTGACAAAACGGTTGCCACGCTCCGGTTCGAACTTGCTCAACGCGTGCACCAGGCCGAAGTTGCCTTCGGCGATGAGCTCGCCGATCGGCAAGCCGTAGCGGCGGTACTTCACCGCGATGGCGACGACGTAGCGCAGGTGCGCGGCGAGGAGTTTGTCGGCGGCGGACTGCTTGCCCTGATCGCGCCATGCAAGCGCCAGCTCAACCTCTTCCTCACGGCTCAGCTTGGGGAGATGCTGAGTCATGGTGATGTAGCGGGAGACTTCGGGGTCGCTCTGAGTAGCCATTGAAAATTACCTTACGTAACGGAATAGCGGTCGGCGTGCGTAGGCGGCTCCTTTTGAACCGCCGCTGGCTCATTGGTGAATCCTTTTACCAGGAGTCAGTCACTAACCGAGAGTCAGACTTTGTGTTGACCCCAAGTTTTGGGGTCGGCTCGAAAAGATTACGCGGCTCGAATCCTGTCGGTTCCAGCTTTCTTCAAAAAAAATCGAGTCGGCTCTAAAGGTGCTTCAACTGATTGAAATCAATAAACATTCGAAGTCAGATCAGTTCTTCGTGACAGCCTTAGGATGTGTCCACGTGAGCACCGCCGGTTGGGCGGGCCGGATCGCACTCCGCTCCCGCTACGCGGAGTTTGACGCGGCGAACCGAGGGCGGACAGGACGGCTGACCTACAGATCCAGCCAACGTCGCAGTGCTTCGTCGAGACAGCACGGTGGGTTGCCCGTTTGTTCCAGCGATCGAAGCGCGTAGAAAGTACGCTGGCGTATGTATGGTCGTTGCCGTGGGTGAGCAAGCCGTCTTTGTGTGCTTGGGGCGGGTGTTCCGGGCCATGGTCGAACTCCTGAGTGAGTGAACGTATCCGCGAGGAAATTTTGGGGAGCGACTCTGCTCGCGATGCTCTTCACCAAGAGCTGCCGCCCAGCGCCATGAGGTAGATCTCGCCTTTGCGGTTTTGATCCCGTACTGGGCTTCCAATTTCCAGGAGGAAATGAGGCTGACCTGTCCAGTCGCCGGGCTCGAGCGCCAAGTACGCAGCGCCACCGATGCGATATCGCGTGCTCGTCCGGCCAAACGAGTGAGTCGCGTCGAAGGTGGGACCAAGCAGCAAGAGTTGTCGCTCGGCGCCCTTCCAAGCGGCCACGGACGCGAAGGCCTTTTCGTACGCGACCCAATCTGTAGCCTCGAGCAACGTGTCGTGTTCCCACTCGTAGAACCACGGTCCACCTCCCCCGAAGTGAAAGCGTTCGAAGCGTGTCTCGTTCCTCGCGTAGAAGTCCCCGGAGATTGCGTTCAACGTGAGACCGGCGGTGAAACGATCCCCGCCGGCGGAAACGGCTTCCCCCGATCGATCGCTTCGCGCGTCATCGCCAAAGTCGGACTCGGCGGTGGGGAACGAAAGCAGCGCGCCATTGGCGCCGAAGTACCCATAGCGGTCATACGCAAGCGCGACCTCAGCGAAGACGAAGGGGCGAACACGCACGATCACGCCGGCGGCTGCGTCGGCTGGATTCACGTTCGCACGCGCGCCGACTGACAGGCTGCGCGCGGGTACGTGGTGCACAGCGTCCTGTTCGAAGACGTGGGTTGCCCCGGCCTCCGCCAGGATCGCCGCTCCCGCGGGGTTGTACCGAACAGCGAGTTCGAGTGTTCCGTAGGGGCGCGAACCCACCTCGGCGGCTCGAGCAGTCGAGGGAGTGGACACGGCCCACGCTGCGAACACCACGCCTTGGATGAGATGAACCGGATGCATGACGAAACTACGTCATTGCACGGCCCGTGCCGACTGTTGGCGCCCGTTTGGATAGTATCCAGCGTGCTTGTGGCGGTGGGCCTAGGACTCCGTGATCCGAAGGTGCTCGCCGCGAAGCTCGCGTGGAACAGGCGAGTACGCCATCACCCGCTCAATCACGTTTCGCAGCTCGCGAACGTTGCCTGGCCAGTCGTGTTCTTGGAGCGCGGCGATGGCGGATCTCCCAAGAGTTGGCGGTTGGGCTCCGGGTTCCGCAAGGCGAGCGACGAACACGCGTGCCAGCGCGAGGACGTCGTCTCGCCGCTCGCGCAGCGGCGGTACCCGAATCGGTACGACGTTTAGGCGGTAGAAAAGATCCTCGCGGAAATGCTGTTCGCGCACTAGTTTAGCCAAGTCGCGGTGGGTGGCCGCGACGACCCGGACGTCCACGCGGACCGGCGTCACTTCTCCTAGAGGCAACACTTCTCCGTTCTCCAGGAAGCGCAGGAGCTTGGGCTGCATCTCGAGCGGGAGTTCACCGATCTCATCGAGGAAGAGCGTTCCGCCGTCGGCCGCGCGGATCACGCCTGGACTGTTGCTCGTAGCGCCAGTGAAAGCACCCTTTCGGTAGCCGAAGAGCTGACCTTCGAACAGGTCCCGGGGCACGCTAGCGCAGTTGAAGGTGACGTAGGGCTTGCACTTGCGCGGCGAAACGTCGTGGATTGCCCGCGAGACGACTTCCTTGCCCGAACCCGACTCACCGTTGACCAGGATCGTGGCCGACGAACGCGAGAGCCGCTGGATTTCCTGCTTCAGCTTGCGCATTGGCGGGGAAGCAGCGACGAACTCCGGCAGCATCTCGTCCACGTCGATTTCTGGCTCGATCGTGGGGGCTTCCTGCAGAGCGTAGCGCGAGGCGATGCCGGACAACAGCGTCAGGAATGCTCGCTGCTCGGCGTCCAACGAAGCTCTCACTCCAATCCAGAGGGCCTCGCCAGCGCCAGGGACCTCAAGCGTCGTCTCCGTGTCCGCGAGCTCTGGGCCGCCGACCAGGGCCTCAAAGCCGGGAAACAGGAATGCCAGCACCGCGGAGAGCTCACTCCTGTACGCGTCCGCCTCGAGGCCTTTGATGCTCAACCGTTCGCCCGCAACGACTAGCTTCTCGGCCGTGGTCAACTCGGGGAGCGGTCTCGAGGATTGGTTCGCGAACGCTCTTGCGAGGCGCTGCAAGTAGTTCGGCCCAAATCCAGCGTCGGAAAGCTTGGCGAATGCCGCCTTGACCCGGAGTTCAGCACCGGCTGCTCCAGCTGACTGCTCCAGCAGCGCTCGGGCCGCTTCCTCGAGCAACAACTGGGTGGTGTCGCCCAGCAGCTGGTAGGTCGCCACGTTGGATTCGACGCGGACACGGGCTTCCGCATGTCGACCACGGTGAGTCAGAAGCAAGGCTTCCGACCTTCGCGCTCTCACCGAGTGCCAGACGGACGGCTTCTGTACGAGGAGCTTCTCAAAGCGTCGAAGCGCAGCTTCCGCAGCGTCAAGGTCGCGTGCCCGCAGTCGAGCGCTGACCGCATCGCCATGGGCGGCGTGAACCAGGTACTCGAGGCCCAGGGTGGTGTCGGGCGCGTTGCAGACCACGTCGAACGAATCGCCAGCCTCCGCGAATTTCCCGCCCGCGGTCAGAAGCTGGCCCCGCAGGTAGCTTGCGTGAATCCGCGCGGCAGCGTGCTGCGGACCGCTTGCTTCCTGATCGTAGAAGGCGAGGAGGTCCTCCAGCTCGGTTTCACTGTCAGTGAGTACGTAGAGCCTCGCCAGAGGAGCGGTCAGTGAATATCGAGCCAGTCCTCTGCGCTCTGCGAGTGCGATAGCTTCGTGTGCAGTGGCGACGGCGGCCTCCAGCTGAGAAGCCCTGCAGAGCGCTTCGCACTCTGCGGCTAGCAATCGGATGAAGCCCTCCGTGGGCTGTAGCGACGCGGCCAGCGCCCGCTCCCGACCGTGCTGCGCGATCCCCAGTACGGCTCCGGGCGTCTGAGAGCCACGTAGGGTGCGATGGGCGTAGTCGGAGAGGACCCCCATCACCAGTCCCCAGTGTCCCATGGCTTCAGCGGCTTCAAGCGCTCGCCCACCGAGTCGGGCGCTCGTCTCAAGGTCGCCGCGTACCGTTGCCACTAGCCCGGCGAGTGCGTCCGCGAGCATTCTCGCCAGCGGCGAGCGGGCTTGTTCAAGGTGTTCGAGATGCGCGGCGTAGGCGTGCAGTGTCACCTCCGGCCCCAGGTAGCGCGCTGCGGCGATACACGAGGTCGCGCACATGACCCGCAGGTCGTTCGCGTTTTCCCCTAGAAACACCTCGGCTCGGTCCGCGTGCGCGTTGACCCGTCCCAGGTCATGAACCCGTGAGTCCGGAGCGGAGTAGACAAAGGTCGCCATGACGTGGGCTCGCCCGGCTATCTCGTCCGAAAGCTCCCCGCGCTCAACCTCGTCCAAGATCGGCACGAGCACGGCGAGCGCGCCACGCAAATCCATGTGCGCCAAGACCTGAACCTGGACCAAGCCCAGGGTCGCCAGCCTTCGCCCGCCCGGAGAGCTCAACCCGTTGGTAGTGAGTAGAGCGGTGAGAGACTCTTCAGCCCGCCGCCAGCGCTCCCCGCAGAGCTCTTCAAGCAGCGGGCGGAGTACTGCTTCGTCTTTCGGATCCAGCTCGAGCTTGCTCCCCCCGCCGATCTCCCCACTCTCCGTCCTGTGATCCAGCGGCGGCCCCGCCGACGCGAACTTTTGCAACGCAGCGACCATCTTCGCCCGTGGTCGGCGTGACTCTTTGTCGTCCAGCGGTAGTTCCCAGCGGAGCACGGTCAGCGCGGTGACACCAAGCAGGCGCGCGAAAGCAGGGCGGCTCAGCGGCCCACGAATGCGCCGAATCTCATCTGGACTCATGGCCCGTCGAGACTACTGGCTTCCGAAAGCGGCTGATATACCCGCCAGGATGTGGCCGACTTATTGCTCCTCAGTCAGCCCGAATGCCCAGGCCCAAGGACGACTATCCAAGTCACCCTCGCCAGTATCCAAGCGACTCTGCGTTCCCGCTTTCCGTCGACCTGGAACTCTCCAAGCTAGCGCCCTCGCGAGCCACCGTGTTGGTCATCGGTGGCGCGCCGGACCTGCGGCACGCAGCTGCGGTCGCGCTGCATCAACGTTCACCTCGCCACAGTTCGCCGTTCCTGGCGTTCCACTGCCGAGCCCATCCTCCGTCCGACGTCGGGCGGGAACTCTTCGGCGGGCCGCCTCACGAGGCGTCGCTTGTGGGGGGCGCAGTGGAACGGGCCGGGTCGGGTACGCTGTACATCACCGACATCGATGCGCTGCCTATGCTCGAGCAGCCGCGTTTCTTGAGGTTCCTCGACCAACAGCGCTCCGTGCGGGTGGTGGTGTCGTCCGCGGCGGAGCTATCGGGTCAGGTCAGCCTCGGGAAGCTACGGTTGGATCTAGCGGAACGACTAACCGCGATTGAGTTGCTGCTCGCCGAGGACACAAAATGAGAGAACCCGGGACTGCCGAAGCAGCACCGGGTCTTGGCAAGCGACGGCTCACACAGAGAACGAGGAGCCGCAGCCGCAGGTTCCTGAGACGTTCGGGTTGCCGAACTTGAAGCCCGAACCATGCACGCCCTCGACGAAGTCGATCTCGGTGCCGTCTAGATACTGATAGCTCAGCGGGTCGATGTAGAGCTGGACGCCATTGCACTCGAACGTCTCGTCCATGTCGGTGGGGGTGTCTTCGAAGTACAGATCGTATTGGAACCCGGCGCATCCACCGCCAATCACCCGCAAGCGGAGCCCCTGGCCTTGGAGGCCCTCCGCGTCTGCGATTTCCCGTACTTTGCCTGCTGCGAGTTCTGTGATGCTGATCATCGGCTGTATCCCGTTTCTTGACGCCTCGCGTTGCGGGGCCTGAGCTCCGTTAGTCTAAGGAAGCCTATCAGCCCATGCCAGGTGCAAAGTTCCTTTTGGTAACATTTGCCGCGACGGAGCGGGCTGCATGACCGGGGAAGGTCGAAGCTATGCCGAGCTGGTGCTCCATGTGCTGGCCCACGTCCCGCTGCCGGAGCCCGGGAGCCTTCACGAGCCCGCGTACGTCGCCTGGTGCGCTCGGCGACTCGGCCCGTGCGCCGGGCGAGAGCTGGGAGAAGACATCGAGGTGCTTGGGCAGTTGCTCGCGCCGCTCGAGCTGCGCGTCGGTATCCAGCGCCTACCGCTGCTGTTTGGCGACAGCCGGGAGGCTCAGGGATTCGCCTTGGTGGACCTGCACGCGTTTCCCGATCAGGGGGTGAGGAGCTTCGATGAAGCAGTGTGGCGGCAGCTATTGCCGCAGCGCTCAGTGGTGGAGGTGCTGCGGATGGCTTGCGAGGCGGAGCGGATGCACCTGGAGCAAATCTCACCCCCAACAAACTCTCAAGCGCTGCAACGTTACCTTGCGGAATTGACGGCGGTCGCGCCTGCGCTCGCTCGGCTCGCCGTGATCGAGCTGCGGCCGTTGTGGCGACGCGGGAGACTGATGGGCGAGCAAGTTTGGGTGGGCGCAGCCGACCGAGGAGCAGGGCCCGGACTCGAGCACGTGGCTTGGCAGGCGTGTCACGAAGCGACGGTGTGGGAGCTTGGGACGCGCTGGCGGTCTGATGCCGCCTATGACTCCGCCCTGGAGCTCTCCGCGGTGGCCCTGCTTGGAGAGCGGGCCCAGCGCGCCGGTTTGGCCGCGCCTCACGCCGTGTGGCTTGAACACTTTGGAGGTGCATTGCCGCGGGGAATTGAAGAGCTCGAGCGCCTGACGGTGCCCTCGGAGCTGCAGAGTTTGGTGCGGGAGCTAAGTGGCGGCTGAACGGGGTTCGCGAGGCGCGCCGCGATCCGGGACGTAGAGCACGCGCTCGAGGCGCAGGGTTTCGACGCCTTGCGCCGTGCGGGTGACGAGCAGCAGATCCTGCGAGCGGTCGTCGCGCGGCTTTGAGGGACGGACGGGCGCGACCAGGCGACCACCGATCGGCAGTGCTTCGGCAAACGCGCTAGGCAGCTCCTGAAGCGCGAACCCGATGCTGACCTTGTTGGCGCCACGCCACAGGTCGACGTCGTGGGCGTCGCCGGCGATGGCTTTCACCCAGGGCCAGGGCGCGAGATTCTGCTGTGCCCAGCTGACCAACTTGGGGTCGTACTCGACGCTGACGACGTTTCCGTGGGGACCCACCAGTTCGGCGAGCAGCGCCGCGCCATAGCCCGAGCCGCCTCCGAGGTCGGCCACGTGATCTCCGGGTTCGATGTCGAGGGCGTTGAAGCTCAGGGCGTAGGCGTGTGGGGCGCTGATGGTGGATTGGCCGCTGTCGTCCAGGCGTAGCGCCACGTCCTCTGCCGCGCGCTGGACGAGCTCCGGTGGCACGAAGCGTTCCCGCGGCACCTCGAGCAGAGCGCGCTCGAGGGCGGGGGAGAGCGCCACGTGCCTTCGCACCTGCTCGATGAGCTGGCCGCGTTCGCGCTTGGCGCGCGATTGGAGTTCCGTGTCTTGAGTCATGCGCTGGTGTCTCGCCTCGCTGCTGCTCTCGTAGTGCAGGCCGCTCCACAGGTGCCACAGCCCGAGCTTGCGCAGGTGTGCGCGGTCCAAGGTGTGCTCCACCTGCTCCGAAATGGCGCGCACGAAGTAGTCACGCGCCGGTCCAGTGTAGGCAAAGTGTTGGGGTAGGGCCTGCAAGATGGGGTCGAATAGCTCGCTGACAAGGCGCTGAGTGCTGCGGTAGTCAAGGTCGCTCGAGGCATCGACCCACTCGCTGAGGAAGTCTTGATCCCCGTCTTCCCACCAAGGGTAGCGATGCACGCGCATGCCGGTTTGCGCCTCCCAGGTCTCCCGCTCTTCGTCAATCGGAGAGCCCGGGTACAAGCGAAACGGATCCACCGAGAGGAAGCCGTGGCTACCTTTGGGGTGCTCCAAGAACAGCTTCCGCATGTAGGCCGCGCTCGTTCTCAGGCTCTTTTCCGTTTCCCCGGGGTGCCCCACGATGATGTTGGCGCCAAAGGGGACCCCATACCGGCGCGCCCACTCGGCGACGGTCAGCATCTTGTCGAGGTAGCGCTCGAGCTTACCAGCTTTGCGGATACGGCGCAGCTGCTCCGGGTCGCCGCTCTCCAAACCGAAGCCCGGCCCGATGTTCGCCCGCGCCATCAGCTTGAGGTCTTCTTCTTCGATCAGATCCACACGGATCAAGAGCCAGAGCTTGCGTGCGCGGATGGGCCGCGCTGCGAGCGCCTCGAGGAACTCCCGGCGCCAGGCCTGCTTCATGCCGAAGAGCGCATCGGCGATGAACAGCGTCCAGTTCGAGAGGTCGAGATACTGGTCCAGGCGATGCAGCTCTTCGACGGCGTGGAGCGGCTCGAGGGAGCGCCACGAGACATCTCGCTTCGCGCGCTCCATACAGAATGCGCAGTCGAAGGGGCAGCCACGGGACAGGTAGATCTCCGCTTGGGACGCCAGACGTCGCGCGATTGGCCGATAGCGATCCAATAGCTCCCACGGGTACGGCATCAGCTCGCCGGGGTGGGGGACCGAGTCCGGGCCCAGGACGCGATTGAGAGGGCGCTTGCCGCTGACCAAGGACTCCACGAGGCGCAGCAGCGGGCGCTCACCGTCGCCGACGACGACGAAGTCAAACGGCGAGCCTTCACGAGTGAAGTCGGCCGGCCGCGCGCTCGGATGGTATCCCCCGACGACCAGCCAGGCGCGAGGCAGGTGCTCGCGCAACAGCTCACCGAGGGCGATCACTTTCAGGTAGTCGTAGGAGGAGTAGCAGCTCACCCCTACCAGGTCGTAGCCTTTGCTCCCTAGCTCGGCGAAGTCGATGCCGCGGGGATTCAACACGCGCTCGGAGTCGAGATCCATGATCTCGACGCTGGCGTCCGCGCCTCGGGTCAGCGCTTGGGCGAGGCTCAGCAGCTGAGGTACGCCGAAGTTGCCGCCACCGCTGAACAAGCCCCCGGGCCAGAGCAGGAGCACTCGGGGCCGATCGCCACGAGCCACTAGCGGGACTTTGGTGGGGCGACGGGTTTCAGGCAGGGCATGGGAGGCGGCTTGACCACAGTCTGGGTCGGGGCCGTTAGCGGCGGCGTGGGGTTTTGCTTCGCTGCGCTGGCTGCTGAGCTGCCGTCAGGGGGGGCGCCGCTGTTGGCGCTCGCGCTGGGCGCAGTGCTTGGGTTTGGCGTCACGCTGGGATTCGGTGCGGCGGCATCCGCAGCTCCGGCGTCGGCGGGAGGGGGCATGGGCTCGAGGCAGGGCTGCGCGGTCGGCGGCTTGGTGGTCGCTGGAGGCGGCTCAAGGCAGGGTCGGGCCAGCGGGTTGTCGCACGCATTCAGCGCCACGCTTGCGCTGCCGATGCCCGCAGAGGCGATTGCCGCGCGGATAAATTGAGCGCGCCGTTCGAGGATGCGCTTTCGGGCTTCGTCGTCACTCATAGGATCAGCTCCAGGTGCCGCTTCTCGGTCGTGATCCGCTGAGCGCTGAGCTCGGCGCCGAACGCATCGTCGATGTGCTGCCACACGAAGGGATCTGGATAGCGCCGCGCGTGGCCGAGCACCCACTCGGCAGCCGCGCCGCAGCCTCCTGCGCAGCTTTCGACGTGCAAGCAGCCCTGACAAAACTCCGGCTGCTCGCGGCGATACTCGGTGACCTCCGGGGCCTGAAGGAGTGCGAGTAGATCCACCTCGGGGTGCAGGACGTCAGCGACGCCGCCGATGGCCGTGCGGTGGAGCGTGCAGTTTCTGAGCTTGCCGTCGGGACCGAGGGCGAACTCTTGAGCGCCCGTGCCGATGGGGCAAGTGCCGAAGCGTATGTCTGGGAAGCGCTCGACCTCCACCGCGCAGGGCGGCACCGGCATGGTGCAGGAGACTTGGAAGCTTGACTTGCGCTGAGCTTGGGAGTCGCCGGCGGTTATTTCCGTGTGGTATCGACTGACGCCATCCATGAAGGCCTGGGTTGCTTCGAAGGCCTGGACTAGGTCGCCACGGCTGGGCAGCAGCCGCGCGGCTTGAGTTGCGGCGTACCCAGCGGGGCTGAAGCGGCTGAGGGCGATGTGGCGCACGCCGAGCTCTTCCCAGAGCTGCAGGATGTCTCCAATGCAGGCGGCATTCTCGCGCGTAACCACGATGCATCCCACCACCGGGACGCGGTGCCTCACGAGCTCTCGGACGCCGCGCAGCGTCGGCTCGAAGTGGCCTTCTCCAACGTGGGCTTCATGCAGCTCGCGATTGGGGCCGTTCAGCGTGACCTGCACGAAGCGTAGGTCATAGGCCGAGAGGCGCTCCGCCATCGCTGGGTCAATCAGGCCGCCGTTGCTGATCATCTGTGCGCGCACGCCGCGCTCGGACAGCAGCTCGAGCAGCGGAAAGAGCTCGCGGCTTGCGCACGGCTCGCCTCCCGTCAGCGTGAAGTGATCGATGTCCCAGGCGTCGAGTAGGAGCCTCACCCGCGCGAGCTGGTGGGCGCCTGGCTGGCTGGGATCGAACAGGGACTTGCCGCCGTCTTCACGCCACTCGTTGTAGCAGTAGGCGCACTTCTGGTTGCAGTAAGCAGTGAGCTCGACGGCGACGCTGCTGACCTTCGGCTTGTGGGTTGCCCCTTCCCGCATCGGTTCAGCATAGCAAGGCGAGCTCGGGTGTCTCAAAGCGTCGCAGGCTACAGCGTCACTTCAGCTTTGAATGGCCTGCTCTGCCGGGTGTTTCGGGCACCCTTGATGGAGCTGGGTTTCAGCCGGCTTGCCAGTTGTGGGAAGCCCAGCTTCGCATTAGTGAGCGGACACGTGGGTGCGCCGAAAGCAGCGCCGCGGTGTTTCCTCGGGTCAATCGGCCCCGACGCGCCAGGGCGTCCTAGCCGGCGAGTCGAGACGCTCCACGAAGGATTGGGTCAGGTGAGTATGCGAGTTTCCGTAGTGCCTTGGGCGCTCTTGCTGTTCAGCGCTCCAGCGCTGGCCAGTCAGTTCGATGCTCAGGGAGAGTTCTCCTTCGACAACGGAGCTGTCTATCGTCTGGGCTTCGAGGCCGGAGAGGATCCGTTCGCTGAGCCAGGCGCTGGCGGTACTGGCGGGCAGTCGGGTGGGGGCGCCGCAGGGAGCGCTGGTGCAGCAGGCGCTACGGGTGGCGCAGCAGGCACGGGCGGCGCAGCAGGCACGGGCGGCGCAGCCGCTGGAGCTGGGGGAAGCGGCGGCGGTGCAACCGGCGGGGCTGGAGGACAGCCGGGCCCCATGCTGGACACGCCTGAGGTCGATTACGCCTTGGAGGGCAAGCGCGTCTTGAAGCTTGCGGTCTATGATGGATCTGATTTCCCCGTGGCATTGCCCGTGGAGCCGCGACGCTACTCGGCGACCATCTGGGCGCGTGACGGTGAGGTGGTCGCGACCCTCGAGCTGAACGACAAGGCTGGGCGCACCCTCGATTTCGCCGCGTTCTTTCCGACGGGAAAAACCACCAGCGATGGCTGGTATGAGCTCAAGAGCAACCCGCTGAACATCGATCCCGCGCTCAGTGGTCAGCTGAGCTTCGGTGTCTTCACCACCACTGGTGCCGAGGTCGACGCCCTGGAGATCCTCGACGAGGGCGCCGGCCACCCGCTCGCGCAATGCGCGGGTGCGCAAGACACCCAGAGCTGCCAGCCGAGCGAGATCTGCGAGTATGGCGTGTGTCGTGATGCAGCGGCGCGCGTGCCCGCCCTGCCAGCTGCTGACGAACGCGACGCGCTGGTGAGCTACCTTGGGGCGCGCTTTCAGCATCTGTACGGGCCCCAGGAGAACCGGGCTCGCGACCTCCCTGCGGCGCTCACGGAAATTGAAGCGATGCGCGCAGCCCCCGACGCGCTGACGTTCTGGACGCGCTACCGCTCGGCGATCGGACGCCTCCACGACTGGCACACCACGAGCTCCGGCATCGATGGTTTCATCCTGGATGATCCCCAGCCCCTATCGCTGTGCTTCATCGAGGGACGCGCCGACGCGAGCGACCAGGTAGCGCCGAGCAGCACCGAATACCTCGACGTCCTCGTGTCTCACGTCGGGAAGGGGAACACGTTGGGGCTCCACGCTGGCGATCGCCTGGTTCGCGTCGACGGTCGGCACCCCATCGAGTGGGCGCGCTCGTTGATCAATGTCGACCCGGGCTACTGGACGGCGTCAAACCACGTTACCCACGCCGAACACACCGCGCGGCTGCGCGACTTGATCGCCAAGTTCGCACATCGTGTCGAAGTCGTGCGCTGCAACTCTGGGCAAGGCACCTGCGAGCCGACGATCGAGACGATCGACGTCGACTCGCTCCCGCCTGCAAGCGTGGACGCGGACCAAGACATCGGGTGCGACAACCGCCCCATCATTCATATCCCCGGGGCACCGACGAGCCACAGCCGCGGCGCGACCGCGCAAGGCATCGTGCTCGAGAGTAACCCAACCGAGGCCATTTACGGTCTGCTCTGGAGTTCCCTCTATGTGCAGGGCGCAGATGGCGTGGGGACGTTGCTGAACAACGCCGTGGCGGACTGGAAGGCCAACGCCAATGGCGTGATCCTTGACCATCGCACGGGGTTTGGTGGCACGAGCCTCGGGCCGGCCATCTTGTGGAACTTGGTGCGCGAGCGGACGCCCCTCGATGTGTTCCTGTTCCGCAACCAGAGCGCCCAAGCTCCGGTTGACCCGAGCGAGGGCGTAGCGCTGTTCAATCAGCTGCTGGCCACCGGAAACATGGAGTACGCGGGAAGCTCCGATGCCCGCACGGACCTGCCGGTAGCTCTGCTCACCCACCTCGATGGCTCCGCCAGCGACTGGTTGCCGCTCGGAATCAAAGGGGCGCCACGGGCCCGCATCTTCGCGCCGTACCAGACCGCGGGCGGTTTCTCGACCCTGTTCACCTTCGGCTACTGGCTCGGCCTGGGCTACTCGATCGCAATTGGAGACACGCTGCACTTCTCTGGGCAGATGCTGAACGGGCACGGCGTCGAGCCCGACGTCACCGTCGTGCAAAAACAATCGGACCTCTTGGCCGGCAAGGACACGGTCTACGACACGGCCCTGGCGTGGGTGCGACAGGAGATGGCGAAATGAGCCTCAGAGTTTGGCTGACCCTTGCGTGTGCGGTGGCATGCGGTTCCGATGAACGCCTCAACCCTGCGGCGAACGGGGGTGCGGGCGGTGACGCCGGTACTGGCGCAGCCGGCGCCGGGGGTGCTGCGGGAAGCGGCACTCAGGGGGGCACGGCGGGGAGCGGGGGCAGCTCGACGGTGCGCCGCAGCGTGGAGTATCGCAGTCCGTACGGAAACATGGCGGAGAGCGACAACCTGCTCTGGGACGGAGACTTCGAGTGGCACACGGCGTTTGCTTCGCAGTACGGCTGGGTGACTCCCTCGCTGTTCGGCCGTTTCCAGCCGACGACGCTCGACGAGATCAGCGTCGGCCCGCAGTGCAAGAGCGGCCTCAAGTGCGCGCCTCTCGGCCGCAACGTGGCCATCTTGGGCGTCGGTGTCTCACCGACTGGCGCCCCGGTCGAAGCTTCGGTCTGGGCAAAGCCCGTGAGTGGGAACTGCGCGGAGGTGGAAGCTGCGTTGATCGGCTGCTTTGACG
>JBFXBK010000199.1:0-15851 GCA_050183255.1 Polyangiaceae bacterium
GGAGCGCTCAAGGAGCTACTCCTGGACACACCGAAGGCCGTTCAGAAGCGCCGCGACGCCGCATTCGAGGCTCAGGCAGCGAACTGGGCGACGTTCGATGGCTACGCTGCGCGCATCAAGCAGTCCGCTCCAAGCAAGGCGGCGACCCGGAGCTATTGAAGGACCTGCAAGCCCTCCGCGTCAAGGTCGTCGAGTCCGCCAAAGGCGACTACCTGGAAGATCCGCTGTTCGCGCGACTGACCCGGGAAATTGCCCTGCAGTACGCCCTCGGACAAGACGCCGCGAGCCTGGCAGCGGAGCGCCGCGTCTATCGTCGCGATTTCCGCAGGGAAGAACCCTTCCCCGAGACCTTCGCGGCCGAGGTCTACAACGCCCAGCTCGAGCTGCTCAACGAGTTCCACGAGGCTCGCGAGCAGTACCGCAAGGCAAAGGACGCTGGCCTCGATGACGCGGCCGCCAAGGCGCGCGCGGGCCGCGACTTCATCGACTTCAACCCGAGCAAGCTGCTGGTCCCTCGAGACTCCGGGATCCCTGACTACGAGAAGCTCCTCGACAAGAAGCGCGAAGCGTTTCCGTTCCAGGAGATCGTCGAGACGCTGACGCCAAAAGACGACGGCGTGCTGGTCGCCTTCAAGAAGACCCCAGTCCAGACGTTCGAGTACTACGGCTGCTACAAGACCGGCCGTATCGAGCGCATCAGCTCCGACGGGCGCATCGAGTACGAGGAGCACTGCAACACCCGACCGAAGACCGAGATGCACGAGAACGTGAAACCCCTGTTGTTTCCGGCTGACGAGGCGAAACAGCTCAAGCGGGGGACGAAGATCCGCGGTGTGAGCGTTGGGGGTGAAGGCAGGGTCGTGTGGCTGATCGAGAAGGAAGAGATCGTCTCCGAGCGAGGCTATCCTGTGCCCCATCGGCCCGCGAACCCGAAAGCAAAGGACTGAATTCCGGCTCGGCTTTGCTATAGAGGCCCGCGGTGCCCCTTCGAGGAACAAACGCGGCCCGGCCCGGCGTCGCGACAACGCCCCTGCTCGTGCTCGCGCTGGCCTGCTCGGGTTGCGGTGTGTTCGGCAACAGCAGCGAGCCACCGGCGATCAGCGCGCCCTCACCCCACAGCGGGATCCAGATCGAGGAATCGCCGGATCGCCCCCGGCTGTCGCTGATCGAGCGCTTCGCCGCCCCAAGTGCCACGGCCGCGCTCGGTGTCGCGCACGACTTGGGCCCCGAAGCGTCTGCGGCTCTCGGAGGCCTTCTGGAAGGTCGACTGCGAGCTCAAGGCTTCCCCGAGGTGCGGCTCGAGGTGCTGAGCGTCGGCTTCGTGATCACCACGCCAGTCGCTGACTCGAAGAGCGCCGCCCGCTTCATCCAGGTCGCGCACGCCGCGCTGCAAGCGCCAGTCGCGCCCGGCGACCCGGCGCTCAGGCAAGTCGAACAGCGAGTCGCTGGGCTCGGCTCCCATCGTGATGATCTCGGGGCGCTGCTCAGTGGCTGCACCGGGGAGCTCGCCGTACCCAGCAACCGCCCCGTACCAAACTTCGCACAGCCGAGCGCGGTGCAGACGCTCGAGCAATGGCGAGAGCAGACGTCGGCCCCCGGATTCATTTCGTTCGCTGTCGTCGGCCCGGCGCCAGTCCTGAGCGAGGCGCGCGCCGCCCATGGGAGCCTACCAAGCGGTGACACGAGCAAGCGACCGATCGACGCCTGGCCTGCGCGCCCGGCGCCCCTCGTTGGCGACCCTGGGGCGCAGGGCCTGTTGAGCGTCGCCGTGCGCGTTGCCGATGGCGCCAAGGCCGTGCAGGCCGCGCAGCAGCTCTCGGCGCCTGGCTCGCGCTTCAGGCGGCGTCTAGCTTCCCTGGGGATCGGCGATCCGCAGCGCGTCGTTGGCACGACGCGCCCTCGGGGCGGCTGCCTGGCAGCGGCGATCCCCGTTGAGACCACCGCCGTCGTCGGCCCCGCTGAGCTCAGCCTGGTGCTGGAAGACGAGCTGCGCTCCGCGCTGGCAGAGACCCAGGGCGAGCGCTGGAGCCTCGACGAGAGCGTGCTGGAGCCGGCAGATCCGCGTGAAGTCGCTGCCCGCGCCGCCTGGCGTGCGCTGAGCGGCCTGGAGGCAGCGAGCACCGCGCCGGTGCCCTTCGTCGCCTATCGGCCGCCGCTCTACGACGCCGCTGAGCGCAAGCTCGACCAAAGTACGCTTGCAGCCGCACGGAAACAGGCCGGCACGTCTGCCGTGAGCATGCTCTCTCGCCTGGAGCAGTCGAGCACTGGGGTGCGCATCCTGCTCGCCAACCCCTGCGCCCCCAGCGACGAAGACCGCGGGACCGCTGGCAGCGCAGCGCTGTGGGCCACAGCCGTCGCCGAAGCCGCAAACCGCCGACGCAGCGCCGACTTGCGCTTCGAGCCCTGGGTAACGGGGCACGGCGTCGGTCTGATCGCCACCGCCCACCGCGCGAGCCCGGAGGACGACCTGTACACCCGCGCCGCGGCCGCGCTGGGAGAAGCGGTGAGCGCGCCTCTCGACGCGCGTTGGACCGTCGACGCGCGTGAGCAGCTCTTGGGTCAGCTCGGCGGCACACCGGACCCCGGGTGGCAAACGGCGTTCGTGGCCTTCTCGGGCGAGCATCCCTCTTGGTTGGATCCTCGAGGATCTTGGTCGAGCATGAACCGCCTGGGCTCCGCCGCCGCGGACACCCGGCGCAGCTTGATGCTCCACGGCCCGTGGCGCGCCGCAGTGCTCAGCGGCAGCCCCGAAGCGGAAGGCCGCGTTGGCCGTGAGCTTCAGCGCTGGCTCTGGCCGTTCGCCCAGAACGACTCACGCTGCCCCGTCGAGCCCGCCGCAGTGGCGAAGCCGGGCCTCTACCGGGTGAGCACCAGCAAGAAGGCTGAGCTCAAAGCCGACGCCTGGATCATCGCTCCGCTGCCTGTAGCCAGCAGCCTGTCCGCTGCTGGCGAGTACACGAGCTTCTTGCTCAATCGACCCCAGGGCTGGCTCGAGGCCGCGCTGCGGCCGCGACGCATCGCAGCCAGCGCCGAGGCCCGGTTGCTCGGCGGTGAGCGCAACGCAGCGCTCGCGATCGCGATCCACGCCGAGCCGGAGAGGCTCGAAGACGCCGTCGCTCAGGTGCGGGGCTTGCTGGAGCGCTTGGCTTCCGGCGCCATGACCCGCGCTGAACTGCGCTTCGCGGAGCGCTATTTCCAGTTGCGCGATCGTGAGCGTGCGTTTGACCCGATGTTTCGTCTCGTCGCGCTGTGGTTCGGCCGGCCGTTGGCCGCCAAGGCTCCAACATTGGCGGAAGTCCGCACCCTACAGCGCTCCCTCACCCCCGCCCGCCACGTCGTCGTGATCACGACCCGCGACAAGTGATGCTCGGTTTCGAAGGCGTGCGGTGGACACTCCCCGTTTCCCGCCGCGGCGCGTCGTGGTAGGCGCGGCGTGCCCATGACGACTTCTCACGCCACCGCACACCCGGACCGCCAAGTCGTTCTGATCCTCGACTACGGCTCCCAATACACTCAGCTCATCGCGCGCCGCATCCGCGAGAGTCACGTCTACTGCGAGATCCACCCTGGCACGCTGAAGCTGGACGAGATCCGCGCCATCGGCGCCAACGCCATCATCCTGAGCGGCGGCCCCGACAGCGTCTACGGCGAGCACGCTCCGAAGAGCGACCCTGGGGTGTTCGAGCTCGGCGTGCCAGTGCTCGGTATCTGCTACGGGCAGCAGCTGATGGCGCTGCAGCTCGGCGGCAAGGTGGAAGGCAGCGATCACCGCGAGTATGGCCCCGCGAAGCTCGAGGTCGACGAGTGTGTCGGCATCTTCCGCCCGTTTCCCCAGGGAGAAAAGCTCGACGTCTGGATGAGCCACGGCGACCGCCTGACTCAGCTGCCCGAGGGCTTCCGCCAGCTCGCCCACTCACCGGGCGCGCCTCACGCAGGCATCGGCGATCCCGAGCGCAAGCTGTACGGCATCCAGTTCCACCCGGAGGTGGTGCACACGCCACGCGGCCGCGAGCTGTTGGAGTCGTTCCTCTTCGACCTGGCAGGGCTCGAGCCGTCGTGGACTCCGGGCTCGTTCGTGGATGAAGCCATCGAGGCGGTGCGCTCGAAGGTGGCAGACGACGAACACGTGATCTGCGGGCTCTCCGGTGGTGTCGACTCCAGCGTCGCGGCGCTGCTCTGCCACAAGGCGCTCGGCGATCGCCTCACCTGCATCTTCGTCGACAACGGCCTCCTGCGGCAGAACGAGGCCCGCGCCGTCGAGCAGATGATGGGCGACCACTTCCACCTGAACCTGGTGTGCGTGGACGCGCGCGAAGCGTTCCTGAGTCAGCTCAAGGGCGTCACCGACCCCGAGCAAAAGCGCAAGATCATCGGGCGCGTGTTCATCGAGGTGTTCGAGAAGCACGCCGCCGAGGTGCAAAACGCCAAGTACCTCGTGCAAGGCACGCTCTACCCCGACGTCATCGAGAGCGTCAGCGTCAAAGGGCCGAGCGCCGTGATCAAGAGCCACCACAACGTCGGTGGCTTGCCTGAGCGCATGAAGCTCTCGTTGATCGAGCCCCTGCGAGAGCTCTTCAAAGACGAGGTGCGGGCCGTGGGTGAAGCCATGGGCATGCCCCACCACGTCGTGTGGCGTCAGCCTTTCCCCGGACCCGGCCTCGCCGTGCGTTGCCTCGGGGAAGTAACCGAGCCGCGCCTCGCGGTGCTGCGTCAAGCAGACGCCATCGTCGATGAAGAGGTGCGCAAGGCCGGGCTCTACGGTCAGCTGTGGCAGTCGTTCGCGGTGCTGCTCCCGGTGCGCTCCGTCGGCGTGATGGGCGACGACCGCACCTACGACGAGACCTGCGTGATTCGCGCCATCCACTCGACGGACGGCATGACCGGCGACTGGGCGCGCTTGCCCCACGATTTGCTCGCAACGATGAGCTCGCGCATCATCAACGAGGTCAAGGGCATCAACCGCGTGGCTTACGACATTAGCAGCAAGCCGCCCGCCACGATCGAGTGGGAGTGAGTTCGGGGGTGAGGTACAGCGTGCGTCTCTGGAGCCTTCCCGTGCTGGTGCTGCTAGCCCTGGCACCGTCCGTCGGCGCGGGGTGTGGGGTCGGTGCCGGGCGCGCCGCAGTTTCCCTACGGATGTCTCGCACCGTGGAGACGCCGCGGGACGCCTCGGTCTTCATCGACGAGGAATACGTGGGCCCCCTCGGCTTCGTCGCCGTGCGCGGCGTCAGGCTGCCAGTCGGCGAGCACCGCATCACCGTCCAGAAGGAAGGCTACTTCCCGTGGGACAAGCTGGTGGTCGCGGATCGCGAACCCATCCAGCTGGAAGTGGTGCTCGAGCCGGTTCCAGACTGAGCCCAAATTCGGGGTTTCAACGGCCGGGAGAGCCGCTTTCCGCGCCCGCTCGGACGCTAAGTGCACAGACTTGCTGAAAGTCTCTTGCTCACCCCCGAGGACTCGACAATAACTCTGCCCTCTCCGGGGTGTACCTCAATCTGGTAGAGGGCCGGCTTTGGGTGCCGGCTGTTGTAGGTTCAAATCCTATCACCCCGACCCAAAACGCGGAGGCCTGCTCAGAGAGCAGGCCTCTTCGCGTTTTGGGGGTCGGGGTATTTTTCTGTGGGCGGGCGCCCGCTGGCCCGCCCACGTCTGTCGCGTGCTCGCTTCGGCGTCTTGCCGGTTTGTTCGCCTTCCATTTCCGCGCGGCGAAGGCCTGCTCAACGAGCAGGCCTTTTCGCCATTTTGGGGCCCTCGGCTTTTTTGGTGGGCGGGCGCCCGCAGGCCCGCCCACGGCTGTCGCGTGCTTGCTTGGGCGGCGTTGGAGAGCTAGCGCGGCTCGGCAGCACCCCTTACCCAACCGACCAACTCACGGAAGCGCGGTTCGTCGGCGGCGTGCACCTGGGAGCTACCTTCGTCGCTCACCGCGCAGGCGTGGCCGGGCCAGTGCCAATACACCGTGACGCCGCCTCGGTGGATGGCAGCATACTCGTCCGCTTTTTCCTCGCGGATATCATCAGGACGCAACGCGCGCAAGTGCTCGTAGAACTCGTCGAGTACCTGAGGCGTGTAGCGCCTGCACTCGACCTGCGGCGTGCCGATATGAAGCAACGTCCATATCACCTCGCACTCCGATTCGCCGACGGCGTGCCACGTGGGCAGCACGGGTCGCTCGACATCGCCCGCATCCACTTGCGTGTATGCGATATGGAAGCCGGGTGGACGGGTTGCCGGGAGCGGCGCGCAGGTGCCGGGAGATTTTCCCAGGAGGAAGCTTGGGCCATCACCTGCGGGCAGGCGGCGCTTGCCTGCCAAGTAGTCAGCCAACAGGCGCGCGCCTCCGTCCTGCGCAGGCGGGGGTGCCACCGGTTCGGTTGCCTGCGTGTGGCCTGTGCCCAGCGGCCGCGCCGGGTCGGCGGCGGGGGCTGCGTCTTTGGGCGCGCAGGCAGAGCCGCCGAGCAGACACCAAAGCCAAAGCCGCCTCATGGGTGTCACCAGCGCATGCGCGCGAGCCCGGCAAACTGAGGCGCCCCAGATGCGATCGGCGTTTCCGTGCTCCAGCCGCTCGCAGTGAGGCTCGTGTGCTGCAGCGCGCTGCCGCGCACGAACACCATTTCCGCGTCGTGACCTGCCACGCCGGGAGCCAGCGCCGGCGCCCCTTGCTGACCAAAGCTGTCCACTTGGACGACATCCCAGGTCGCCCCGGAGAGCCTTGCCGCGTAGAGGGACTGATCGGTCGCAGAAACCCACGCCAAGACGACGTCCCCTGAGTCCGTCGTGGTGATGGCGAGCTCGCGATCATTGGCTGGGCCGCCTACCGCCTTGGGCGCGCTCCAACCGGTCCCGTTCACCCCCGAGATCCACTGCAGGGTGTGATCCGAACTCCGCTCGAAGACCACGACGTAGTCGGATACTCGTCCGGCGATCACGGGGGCGGCATTGCCAACGACGGCTGAGCTCCCCTGATCGGTGCCGGTTGGATCCCACACGCCGCTGAAGGTCTGCGTGATGAGTCTGGTGTTGTCACCCTTGTAAGTGATGCTGAAGCCAGCGTCCCGCGCCGCGATGCCGACTTCGAGCGGGCCAAATGCCTGAGGGTTGCCAACACTCGCGAAGGCATCCCACGCTCCAGCGCTGTAGTTCGCGGAGTAGTACTTGAAGTCTTCGCCGTGGAACACGAGTCGGTGTGTGCCGTTGCTAGTCGTGGTCACGGCGGGCTTCGCTCGCGTGGTGCCGCTACCAACGTCTGCGAACGCGCTCCAGTTCCCCGCGGTATCGACAGTCATCGAGCGCAGCTGGTTACCCAGGGCGCGTACCACGACCATCCCTCCCAGCTTGCCAGCGCTCACCGCGCAGCCACTCTCTGTGGACTGGCCTACGGTGTCAGTGGTCCAGTTGGACCCGAGATAGAAGCCTCGGGTCACCACGGAGCCGCTCAATCCCACGGCGACGAGCGCCTCGTTCGCGACGGTTCCACCGGTTCCACCCGTCCCACCGGTTCCACCCGTCCCACCGGTTCCCGCGGCCCCGCTTGTGCCAGCGCTCCCGCCTGCCCCGCCGGTGGCGCCAGCGCTCCCACCGGCTCCGCCTGCACCAGAACTCCCCGCGGAACCAGCAGCACCGCCAGCTCCAGCGGCCCCCCCGGTGCCCGCTGAGCTTCCACCGCTCCCTGAGCTACCGGAGGTACCGCCTTGTCCGCTGCTGCCGCCGCTACCGCTACTACCGGCCGCGCCGCCGGCGCTCGTGGTTCCGCCCTGGCCGGCAGGCTGCTTATCCTCGATGTCACCACCTGCGGCGCAGCCCGCTCCGAGCACACCCAAGGCCGCAATGCCCCACGCCCACCTGATCCCCATGTGCGGAAGACTAGCGCCAAACGCTAAGGTTTCCTCCGGATTTCGCGCGCTAGCCGGCGCGCTTCCGGAGCTACTCTCCGCGAAACGCAGGGCGCCGCTTCTCCAGAAACGCGGAGACGCCCTCGGCGTAGTCGCGACTGGCGAAACACGCATCGATCTGGCTCTGCGCGCGAACCAACAGTGCGGTGTCGCCACCACTGGTGAGGGCTCGGATCCCGCTCTTTGCCGCTCGCAGCGTGAGGGGGGCATTCTCGCAGATCTTGCGGGCGACGTCGGCCACATGAGCATCGAGCTCTGCCTTGGCGACGACATGAGAGACCAGTCCGAGCCGCAGTGCCTCGACCGCATCTAATTGCCGCGCGGTAAAAAAGAGTTCCTTTGCGGTAGCTGCAGGCAACACGCGCAACGCGTTCTGCAGGTTCGTCAGTCCATAGCCGATCCCCAGCCGCGCCGGGGGCAGCGCGAAGCGCGCATCTTCCGCCGCGTAGCGAATGTCCGAACAGAGCGCGATGGCGAGCCCCCCACCGACGCAGAAGCCATGGATGCAGCTGAGCACCGGGATCTCCAATTCGAGCAAGGCTGCGAAGGCGGCGTCGGTGGTTCGATCATATTCCCGCGCAAGGTCCGGGTCCGCGCGCAAGCTGTGGAACTCGCTGATATCGGCGCCGCTCACGAAGGCTTCCTCGCCCGCCCCGCGCAGCACTACACAGCGCACGTCGCTAGCCTGATTGAGCTGCTGCGCCACCTGCGCAAGCTGCTCCCACATCCCCTGGTTCATCGCGTTGCGCTTGGCAAGCTGGTCCAGCACCACCCAGGCGACGTGTCCTTGCTGATCGATGCGTACCTCACTCATCGGGCGAACATCTCCCGCCGAGCGCCCCGCGGTCAACCACGGGGCAGCCTGGCGAGGGACGCCTTCGACTCTGGCGCGCTACAGCAACGGCTGGATCAAGAAGGTACCGGCCACGGGAGCGTGGTCGCTCAAGTCGGCCAGGTTTTGCGGCAGGTCATCGTCGTGGATGATACGCGCTGAACCGTCCACGTAGTACGCCCCCAAGAGCGGATTGGCGATCACGTCATCGTGGAGCGCCACCCCAGTGTTAGTCGAGCTGCTGTAGACGGACCACGCGTCCGCGGTGGGAAGCTTCCGCGCAATGCTTTCGAACCGGGGCGAGCCATCGATCGCGTCAATCGGTGGAGACCCGGGGAAGTCATTGAAGTCCCCGAGAATGACGATCGCCGCCTCCGGATCTTGTTCCGCGAGGAAATCCGCAATGTAGCGTGTGTGCTGTGCCTCAGCCAAGCGCTTGTCGGGGTCGTCGTTGCTCTTTGCCTTGAAGTGAACGCCGAGCAAGATGAGCGGACGCCCCGCTACCCGCAGATGAATCTCCAGGCAATCTCGGGCGTAGTGATACTTCGGTCCGCCGGTGATATCGATGCGCCCGAAGTAATCGTCCTTGTGCGAGGACTGGCTCTCGATGGGTCGCACCGAGAGGAACCCAATATCGATTCCGCGAGGATCGTTTCCCGGGATCAAATAGCGATATGGGTACGCACGGCCCATTTCTGGGCGGTCGGCCAACTCGTCCAGCACGGACCGATTCTCGATTTCCTCGAGCATCAGCACGTCGGCATTGACCATCGCGAGCAACGAAGCCGTGTCCCGCAGCTTGGTCTGGTACTGCGCCGTCGTGAGCGTGCTGGATTGCTCATCGAGCACCCAGCTCTCGCCATCGATCTTGTCGTTGAACAGGTTGCGCGCATTGAACGTCGCGATGCGGACTTCCGTGGGCACTTTGGGGCCACCGTCGAACTCGCCCCCGGTGCCGCCCTGAGCTGAGCCGCCCGCGCCCCCCTGGGACGAGCCGCCTTGCCCAGCTGAACCGCCCTGGCCAGCGTCCGGTTCCGCGGTGGTCGCGTCCTGGGCGCAGGCGCCCAGGCAACCCAAAACACCCAACACCGCCACGCGCGCCAACAGTCGCACCGGACGCAACTCCGCGAGGAAATGAGCGGAGCCCAAGCGCTCAGCGATCCGCAGACCGCCACCGCTTGGGCTCTTGGAGGACGTTTCCGCCACTTGACTCAGGGGCAATTGCCCACACCCGAACAAGCGAAGTCGTCGCAGTCGGTAAAGTTGTTGCCGTCGTTGTCGACACCATCGGAGCAGCTGTCCTCAGTGCCTTCGCACTTGGTCACATCGAAGTTCTTGCTGCACGAGTAGTCGTCGCAGTCTCCGAAGCCGTTGCCATCGTTGTCGATGCCGTCGGTGCACTTTTCGTCGGTGTTCTCGCAGTGTTCGTTGTCCCAGCGGCAGCCGTTGTCGTTGCAGTCGACGAAGCCATTGCCGTCGTTGTCGATGCCATCGTCGCAGACCTCGGCGTCGGCCAACGGGTCCGCGACGCAAGCGGCCTCCTTGTTGGTCTTGCCGTAGCAATCCGGGTCGAAGCAGTCCTTGCGACCGTCGCCGTCATTGTCCACGCCGTCGCTTCACTCGGCGCCCTTCTCGCTGCAGATCTCGGTGTTGTCGCAGTCACGATCTTCACAATCGATGTAGCTATCGCCGTCGTTGTCAGCCTGGTCGGAGCAAGCGGCCTCGGTGCTCTCGGCGCCATTGCCAGTGCCACCACTACCAGCGTTGCCGCTACCAGCGTTGCCGCCGCTCGCGCTGCTACCACCATTGCCACCGGTCGCGCCGTTACCGCCGCTGGCACCGCTGCCACCGCTGCCACTGCTGCCGCCGGTGTTGTCTACGTCGTTACGATCCGACGCGCAGGCCATGAAGCCGATGGGGAGCACAGAAACCAAAGCCGTAATACAAGCGAGAGCACGCAGATTCATGAGACCTCCAAGGATCCAAAATATAGCCGAAGCGCCCGGCATAGCATGTGTTCGCTCCACGTCGAGCACAGGAAAGCGCGCTTTGTGTGACGACGACCGCCGCTCCGGCAGTCACTGCGTGGCTCGCATCTCGCGCTTCGAATCACGCTGCCGCAGCGCAGCGCGGCGGCCGGTCTCCCCCCACTCCGCGAGGATTTAAGCGCGTGCCGTCGCCCCAAGCGGTAGCCCTGAGACGCTTCGGGACACTCGCTCGTCGGGGGCGCCGGCATTCACACGGGAAAAAAACCGACAGCCGAGTGAAGGAATCGCGTCGCTGCGGCTCTCGTGCGGAAAACCTCCACGCTTTCCCCAGCAACGCGAGCTGGCGAGCATTGCACCCTCGGCGCGCGCGCGGCGCGCTGCGTAGGTGACATTCCATGTCACCACTCCCGACCGCCGCTTCGTGTCTTGACGACAATCCACGTTTGTTGTTCTCGTGCGCCCCCTATGCTTCGGCGTGCATCTCCACGCGTGTCCGGCTCCGCCGGTGCGCCAGGTGAGGCGTCGGCGAAAACCAAGAGTGCTCGACGCCCCCTGTGGCATCGCCCGCACGCCTGGCTCGCTTTGGCGGCTCTGATTGGACTCGGTACAGTGGTCAGCACCGCTGCTGCCGAACCCGAGACCTTGGTCATCCTCAACGGGAAGGCGACTCCGGTCTACTTCAACGACGGTGATACGTTCCGCGCGCTGGCGGGGCCATTCGCCGGTCCCTCCAACCGCTTGGCGGGCTTCAACACCCTGGAGAGCTACGGCACCGTCCACCGCTGGAAGGGCTGGACCTACAAGGAGCTGTACGCGAACGCGAAGATGGCCACGTTGAACGCGCGCCGCGGCGTTTGGCACTGCCACGCGGACATGTCCAAGCGAGATGGCTATGGCCGCTTGCTCACTGACTGCCCCGATCTTCAGATGAACCAGATCCGCAACGGCTTCGCCCACGCGCTGAGCGTCGATGGCCCCGCGGAACCGCGACTGATCGCGGCGCAGCGCTACGCGATCGTTCATCGCCGGGGGATGTGGGCGAAGGGTGCTCCCGCAGCCATCCTCACTTCGCTGCACTCCGTCGAAGAGCGCCCGGACAACGAGAACAACTACAACCGTCTCGTGTCCGTCGTCGATGGCGCGTCCATCGAGTGGAAGCATCAAGAGCACTACGACGAGTGCCAGAGCGTGTGTCACGAGGATAAAGAAGTGAGCCGCGAAGCCGCGCTCGCGATCATCGCCGCGATGCGCCGCGACGTGGACACCGCGCCTGCCATCAAGGGCATGGAGGATCCTTACCTGATGCTCGTGTTGAACGAGTTCGCGACGTTCGGCCGCGTCCCCATGATCTTTGGCAAGCGGCAGAAGACCGTTGAGCATTTCCTCAAGGAAGCAGAAGTTCATGGCGACTTCGCTCAGCCCAAGTCCGTGGAAGGCGCCTGCATGATCTACGTGCAGTGGCAGCGCCGCTTCCGCTACAAGCCGAAGTGCCTGAAATGGTGAAGCCAATGCCACGAGCACTCACGATGCACCTCAAGCGCGGCCTTGGCTTTGGCTTGTTCGGAGGCCTGGGCCTCTTCGCATTGAGCTTGCAGCCGAACTGCGACTATCAGCGGCCGAACACGACGAATTTCGGTTACGAGCAGTACGACATCGACTGCGCCGATAGTGTCGACAACGACTACGACGGGCTCATCGACTGCGAAGATCCCGACTGCATTTTCACGTCCAGCTATTGCGGCGAAGTCATCCCCGACATCCCGCCGGAGCGTACCCCCGAAGCCACCTTCGAGACCTGCACCGACGGCATCGACAACGACGACGATGGCACCTTCGACTGCGGTGACCGCGGCTGCCAGGCGATCCGCGAGCTCTGCTGCTCCCTCGAGTGGACCAACGAGACGTGCAGCGACGGCATCGACAACGACGGCAACAACTTCGCGGACTGCGGCGATTTCTCCTGTCGCAATAGCCCCTACGTGACCGTCTGCAAGACCAGCAGCTCCAAGGCCTGTCCTGCCGATGACGCCGACTGCCCTGGTGCGGAAACCACGCTCGCGAAGTGCACGGACGGCTACGACAACGACGGCAATGGTTACACCGACTGCGCGGACTTCAGCTGTAGCCGAAATGGCGACGCCGAGACCGTGGCGGAGTGCGCGCGGCGTGCTGAAGACACCCTCGAGAAGTGCACGGACGGCATCGACAACGACGGTAACGGCTTCACCGACTGCTCTGACTTCAGCTGCAGCCAGAGTACGAACCAGGAGATCCTCGATGAGTGCGCCCGCCGCGCGGAAAACACCAAAGAGAAGTGTAGCGACGGCATCGACAACGACGGCAACGGCTTCACCGACTGCGCCGACTACAGCTGCTCCCGTGACGGCCTGCAGGAGGCGAAGGACTACTGCTCGACGGTCGTCGAAGGCACCTTCGAGCTCTGCCACGACGGGCAGGACAACGACGGCAACGGCTACGCCGACTGCGCGGACAACTCTTGCAAGAACCTGGTGCCGTTCGCGTGCCAGGAAACCTACCTCCAGGGCGACGAGGCAGATCCCGTGGAGGCCGCCAATGACCGCTGCCGGGACGGCCTCGACAACGACGGCGACGGCTTCGTGGACTGCGACGACTGGGACTGCGACTACGACCCACTCGTCACCATCTGCACCGGCAAGAAGGTCTGCCAGTAGGCTCGCTCGAAGAACTCCCAATGACGGAACGGCGCGCTCCCCGTCGAGCGCGCTCCGTGCTCTCCCCTTAGATCCTCGACCTCGACAGGTTCAGTACGATGCAAAACGACGACTCCATCTCCAGCCCCCGTGGACGCTTTTCCTCCCGGAACTTAAAGGCAGCCTTGCTTGGCCTGTGCGCTCTCAGCTTGAGCGTCAGCGCCAGTGCGCAGCCGGCTGACCCGCCCCCTCCTCCCCCGGAGCCGCCGGCGGATGCGCCCCCGCCTCCTCCGCCGGAGCCCGCCCCGGAGCCGGAGAAGGCGCCGCTGCCCGAGAAGGAAACCAACTGCACCGACCGTATCGACAACGACGGCGACTCGGTCGCGGACTGCGCAGACTCGGATTGCTACGACTTGCCTGTGTGTCAGCCGAACGGCATGACGGAGGCCACGAACGCGCTCTGCAGCGACTGGATCGACAATGACGGTGATGGCGTCATGGACTGCGATGACAGTGACTGCCAAGCGCCCGGGATCACCGCCTGCAAGGGTTCCTACAAAGCCGGCAAGGGCGACAAGGACCCCGTTCCAGCGCTCAAGGACGGCGAGAGCGTCCAGAGCCTGATCGGCAAGGGCGGCGACGCTGATGGTGAGCGCAACGACATCCTGTGCTCCGACGGCTTCGACAACGACGGCGATGGCCGCACGGACTGTGAAGACTTTGGCTGTCGCTTCGACCCCGACGTCACGGTGTGCGGCGGTAACCCGGGGCTGAACTTCAGCGTCGTGGCGCAGGTCACCCAGAGCTACATGTTCGAGAACACCCGGGACAACGGCATCCAGGGCGACAACTGGGACACGCGCTTCTCGCTGCTCCAGCTGCGGGCGATGGGTCCGATCCGCGGCATTCAGAACAGCTTCTTCCTCGTCAGCATGCGCGCTGAGCGCACGCCCCGCGTCACCTTCGCGATGTTCCAGATGCCCATCGGCACCGGTGGTCACTACGTGAACATCAACTCCGGCGGCGGCGGCCTCTCGAGCCAGCTCATCATCAGCGCATCCAAGCAGCTCTTGATCGAGCCCGCGTACTACATGTTCTCGGCCTTCGAGCAGGGCAACGGCGCGGCGCTCGAGCTCGGGGGTCCCCTGGATAGCAAGGGCATGCTGGAGTACCGCACGTTCGTCGCGGGCGGCTCCGGTCGCTCGAGTGGTAACATCGGCGGCCGCTTCTACGCCGACGCGAATACCAACTACACCTGGGCAGCGGGCGCGCAGATCCACGTGAACGCGATCGGCTACTACAGCCGCTTCGACAGCCCGTTCCTTTACGAGCCGGCGCCGACCACGTTGGCGTTTACGCTTGGCGCAAAGTACGACCAGCGCGCGCAGGAACGTTACCCCGCGGCAAACGCGTCGACCATCTTCAAGTACGGGCCGTTGGTCGTCATGGGCGAGTTCTACGGCAAGCGCGAGCTCGAGTTCGAGTCGACGCAGTTCGCGTACAACGCCCAGGTCGGCTTCCTGCTGTGGCCAAAGCACCTGATGCTGGCCGCAGACTACGGCGCTTACATCGCGGGCGACTTGGAGAACCCGCCCCAGGACCTGAGCAGCCTGGGAGGCGACGTGACGAAGCAGCGTGACGAGTCGCAGTACCGCGCGGCGCTGCACTGGTACGTGTTCCGCAACATCGGCGTGCTGTCGCTCTTCTACCGCAACCGCGACGTGAAGGCGGGACGCAACGCGGACGACGGCTACGTCGAGCGCGAAGGGCGCGTCGTCGGCAGCTACCGCTTCTGAGACGACACCCGAGAGAGCATCAGGGGCCCGTGCGAAAGCGCGGGCCTCGCTGTTTTTGTGCTTCAGCTCGTCCCGAGTTTGTTGGGGGTGAGGCGTGCCTCACGGCGCCTTGAAGACTCACGGCGCCTGGAAGACTCACGGCGCCTTGAAGACTCACGGCGCCTTGAAGTCGAAACTCAGGCTCCCGATATCGGTGCCCACGAACTCCACTTCGTAGAGCTGACCGCTGACCAGCGCCCGCGGCGCCACCAGCGTGTCCCAGCCTCGCGGCGTGACAGCATATTCCACATAGAAATAATCAGTACCGTCTTCAACAGGGCTCTGGATGCGCCAGGCGTCGTCCGACGTCTGACTCTGTGCAGCGCCTGGGTCTACTGCACCTGAGTCCCCTGCGGCTCCGTCAGTTGCATCGCCAGCGTCCGCGAGGCCAGCGTCACCATCCGTGCCAGCGTCAATCAAGGGTTGCTTGGGTGTGACGCGTACCGCGACGAGCTGCGCCGCCTGTTCGTCTTTGCAGTCTACCCACAGCGTCACCCGTGGGGTGCCGTCTGCCGCTTGCTCAGTGCGCGCACACGGGCTCAAGTCGGCGTCACACCCAGCGACTAGCAACGCCGTCACGAACACCCAGAGCGCGCCGCTGCGGTGCCGCCTCCCCCCCAAGAAAGACCAACCCG
>JBFXBK010000200.1:0-15775 GCA_050183255.1 Polyangiaceae bacterium
GAAGAATTTCCGCAAGGATTCCATTGCCGCGCGCTTCATCAGCTCGAGCTTGTCCTCGTCCTCGAGGTCCCGCCGCTCCTCCACCGCGGCGAGCTCATGGGAGCCCACGTTGGAGGTGAGGATGATGACGGTGTTCTTGAAGTCGACGGTGCGACCCTGGCTGTCCGTGAGTCGACCATCGTCCAGCAGCTGGAGCAACGTGTTGAACACGTCGGGGTGCGCCTTCTCCACTTCGTCGAAGAGCACGACGCTGTAAGGCCGGCGGCGCACGGGCTCCGTGAGCTGTCCGCCTTCGTCGTGACCGATGTAGCCCGGAGGCGCGCCGATCAAGCGACTGACGCTGTGACGCTCCATGTACTCGCTCATGTCGATGCGGATCATGGCTCGCTCGTCGTCGAACAAGAACTCAGCCAGCGCGCGCGCGGTCTCCGTCTTACCGACGCCCGTCGGGCCGAGGAACAGGAAGGAGCCGATCGGCCGCTGCTCGTCGCCCAGCCCAGCGCGTGAGCGTCGGACTGCGTTGGCCACTGCAACGAGCGCATCGTCTTGGCCAACGACGCGCACGCGCAGGTTCTCCTCCATGTGGAGCAGCTTCTGCATCTCGCTCTCGAGCATCTTGCTCACGGGGACACCGGTCCACTTGGAGACGATGCCGGCGATGTCTTCGTCGGTGACCTCCTCCTTCAGGAATGATTGGCCCTGCTGGATGCGCTGCAGTTCGTTACGCGCTTCTTGAGCCTTGCGCTCGAGGGACGGGATCTTGCCGTATTGGATCTCCGCGGCTTTGCCCAGATCGCCCGCGCGACGTGCGTGCTCCTCTTCCGTACGGAACTCCTCGATCTCGCGCGTGGCGTCGCGCACTTGCTCGATGATCTCCTTCTCCTTGAGCCACTGCGCCTTGGCGGCGTCGCGCTCCGAGGTGAGGTCAGCGACTTCCCGCTTGAGCTCTTCCAGGCGCTTCTTGCTGGCCTTGTCGCGCTCACGCTTCAGTGCCTGCTCCTCGATCCTGAGTTGCAAGAGCTTGCGCTCCAGCTGGTCGATGGGGATCGGCATGCTGTCGATCTCCATCTTGATCTTGGAGGCGGCCTCATCGACCAGGTCGATGGCCTTGTCCGGGAGGAAACGCTCGGTGATGTAGCGGTTGCTGAGGGTCGCGGCGGCTACCAGCGCGGCGTCCTGGATGCGGATGCCGTGGTGCACTTCGTAGCGCTCCTTCAGCCCGCGCAGGATCGCGATGGTGTCTTCCACTGATGGCTGGTCAACCATCACCGGCTGGAAGCGGCGCTCGAGGGCGGCGTCCTTCTCGATGTGCTTGCGGTACTCGTCCAGGGTGGTCGCACCGATGGCCCGCAGCTGACCGCGCGCCAGCGCCGGCTTGATCATGTTGGCGGCGTCCATCGCGCCCTCCGCCGCGCCTGCACCTACCAAGGTGTGCAGCTCGTCGAT
Organism: Polyangiaceae bacterium; assembly: GCA_050183255.1. Classification (GTDB taxonomy): domain Bacteria; phylum Myxococcota_A; class Polyangia; order Polyangiales; family Polyangiaceae; genus JAHBVY01. The sequence goes on from JBFXBK010000200.1 coordinate 1,447, forward strand.
GAACAGGATGATGCTGCCGTCCGCGCCTTCGACCTCCTTGAGCACGGCCTTGAGGCGCTCCTCGAATTCCCCGCGGAACTTCGAACCGGCGACCATGCTCGCCAGGTCGAGGGCCACCAGGCGCTTGTTCTTCAAGCTCTCTGGCACGTCGCCAGTGACGATGCGGTGCGCGATGCCTTCGGCGATCGCCGTCTTGCCGACGCCCGGCTCGCCGATCAGCACCGGGTTGTTCTTGGTGCGGCGGCTGAGCACCTGCATCACACGACGGATCTCTTCGTCGCGGCCGATCACCGGATCGATCTTGCCCTGCTCGGCGAGCTTCGTCAGGTCGCGGGTGTACTTGTCCAGCGCCTGGAACTTGCCTTCGGGATCCTGATCGACGACGCGCTGGTTTCCGCGCACCTGAGCGAGGGCCCTGAGCAGCACGTCGTAGGACAAGCCATTGCGATCGAAGATCGCCTGGATGTCCTTGTCGTGCTTGGCCGCTGCCAGGAGGAAATGCTCGACGGAGACGTAGTCGTCCTTCAGCGCCTTGGCTTCGTCTTCGGCCTTGGTGGTGAGGGGGAGTAGCCGGCGCCCGAATCGTGGCTCGTCGCCACCCTTGATCGTGGGTAGCTTGTCGAGTCGCTCTTGGAGCTGACGCTTGAGCACCGGGGCAGCCGCGCCGGCCTTCTCGACCAGCGGCGCGCCCACGCCGTCCTCTTGCTCCAAGATGGCCACGAGCAGGTGCTCGGGAATGATCTCTGGGTTTCCGCGCCGTAAGGCGTCGCTCAAGGCCGCCTGGAGCGCTTGTTGGCTCTTGGTAGTGAGTCTGTCCATTCGCATGGTCGGGCCAAAGTAAGTCCATGCGGTGGTAGAGCAAGGGGTGAGGTCAAACGACGTGCCAAGCGGCGCAACATCCGCACGGATTACGCGAATCCCTCCGCTTCTGTCAGTGAAGTGTGACGGTGAGCAGCAACCCGGGCACCCAACCCGTGAAGTCCACACTGCTGCCCCCGCCTTCGGGATCCAGCTCGGCGCTGAGGTACATCACCCGGGCGAGACCGCCAACGCTCCACTGCTCGGAGACGAAGCCTTCATAACCAACCCCCAGCACCACGCCGACGCCGGTTCCGCTGGTTTCGGGCAGCGTGACTTCCTCCTTGGCTTCCCCTGTCGACATCACGTTGATACCGAGCGCTCCCATCGCGTACACGCCCTGGGTGGGGTCGAAGTAGTAGGCAGCGAAGGGACCGATCACCGAAGCCGAGGAGAGCTCCCCATCGCCTTCGATCTTGTTGAAGTTCGCTTGATTCGCAGGGCCAACGGCGTACTTCGTCGTGAACACGTTCACCCCGAACGCGCCACCGCCGAGCACGAAATTGGGCCCCAGGGTGCCACCCAGCGCGAGCTGCCCGAGCTGCGCGACGCCGCTTGCCTCCACGTCGATGGAGCTGTTGTCGGCGGTGCCCGTCAGGTAACCAACCCCCAAGGCGAACTGCATGTAGAACCCGTCGTGCAGGTAAGGGCGCTTGCCCTTCATCGGATCGGCGGGTGCGGGTGGCGGCGCAGGAGGAACATACTGAGGCTCCGGCTGGGACGCCGGAGCCGGTTGCTGAGGGTACCCTTGGCTCGGAGCGTAGCCCGCCGGAGGCGCAGCCTGTTGAGGAGGGGGTGAGGGAACGACGCACTCCCCGCCCACACAGCTCTCTCCATTTCCGCACGGAGGGTTGCAAGCGCTCACGCACTGCGCGTCCACACAAACGTAGCCGCTACGGCACGCGGGGACGCACTCCTGAGCCGACGCAAGACTTGGCGAAAACGCCGCGATGACGAACAGGGCGCTCGCCAGCAGCGAGCCTCGCACTAAACTCATGGTTCGAATACCTCACTGGACGCCGTGTTGTTCGACTCGTCGGACTCGCTGACCTGTTCCAGCGCGTCCGCATAGACGACGATGCGACGGGGATTGCTGTCGAAGGTTGAGAACGTATCGTCGAGGTCGCAGCAGTAGGCGTTCTGCCACGACACGTTGTACCCAGCTGCCAGCGGCTGGCTGGAGCTGAAGGGCGCGCAGGAGTCCACGATCGTGCCGCTGACTGGGTAGTCCTTGACCCAGAGAATGGCCGTGTAGAAGCTCCCAGCGCTCCCGCTCCCAATATTATCCACGCGGATAAATCCGTTGTCTGCAGGGTCGATACACACCTGCACCTTGTAGGGCACGGCCGGCCCTCCTTCACCATTCGGATCTGCTGGACTCGTGGTGTAGTTCAGGTGGAACGTGACGTTTCCGAGGTCTGCCGCGCCACCGGCGCTGCCTCCGTTGCCTCCCGCTCCGCTGCCCCCGGCGCCTCCAATGCCACCCGCTCCGCTGCCCCCGACGCCTCCCGCTCCGCTGCCACCAGCGCCTCCACTGCCACCCGCTCCACTGCCACCAGCGCCTCCACTGCCACCCGCTCCACTGCCCCCGACGCCTCCGCTACCTCCTCCAGCGGTTCCGCCTTGCGAAGCGTTGGCGTCTCCTCCGGCGCCGCCCTCTCCCCCGGCTCCGCAGTTGACGAACTCCTTGTAGAGTCGCGCGCACTCCGAGTCGCTGACGTAGAGCGTCCCCGCGTTGGCGTAGATCGCGACGTAGTCGAGTCCGTCTCCATCGGCGTTGGCCTGTCCAGGCGCTGAACATGAGTAGTCGAGCTTGCCCAGACATCTGAACAACGCGTCCGCGCGGGCCGGACAGCTCGAGGCTAGCGAGCTGCATGCGCTTGGACAGGATGAGATCACTTCGCCGCAATTGTTTCCTCGCGCAAACGCGGAGCAGAAATCACTACAGGGATCTGCTTCCCCCTCGTCCGATGAGCAGCCGAGGGCTATGAAGCTTGCAGACAGGCCGATTGCGATGAGTCGCGCTGGTCGCATGGTGACGCGGCAATGCAGCACCCGTGCCGCGCTGGATTTGCTGAGCGTTGCGCCGGACACCTGTACTGCGAGCCGCAGACTGTTCAGGTTTCTGAACACTGTGTTCAGCCCGCTGGACACTATTCGTTGGCGTCGAACTGAGGACAGCTCCAAGCGGCGAGCGTCGCGGCACTCACGTAGCGATTCTCCAGCTCGTACGTGCTCGAGGCGTCTTCACACGCTGAAACGTCGAATCCACCACTGGACACGAAAGGCGTGCAGAATCCTTCTTCGAATCCCGACTGTCGGGTGCACGTGGCGCACTTCTGACAGAACTCCGTGATGCTCGCGAAGCGAGACTTCACACTCGGGGGACAACACACGTCGTTGTCACTCGAGTCATTGGGATCTTCCGGTTTGCACCCCAGCGACTCGGCCTGCGCGAAGTCCTCATCGCTGTCGCACTGGAGCTTGCGGGGCAAGCCCAGGGCTTGACAGTCGCTGTCGGCTCCGTCTGGGTGATTCTGGTAGCAGCCGATGCCGCTTGCGCTGTCCTCGGCACTGGAACAGCCGCAGACGGCGAGTAACCAGAGGCCGTGAATGAGGGGTGAGAAGCGTGAACGCGTCGTGAAGTCGTCGGCTGGCATCGGGGCGTCGCTCAGCAACGCGCGTGCCACCAGCTACAGCAATCCATGCTCGGCGAGCTTCGTGTACAGCGTGCCGCGGCTGATCCCGAGTAGCTTCGCTGCGGCGCTTCGATTGCCTCCGGCGTGCTCAAGCGCGGCGAGTAGAGCGCGCTTCTCCGCCTCCCGCAGTCGGTCGTCCAGGCGCAGACTGCCCGGTACTTCTGACGCGGGCGTCGCCGCGCTCACTCCGTCGCGCTGCGGGACGGTCTCCGTCTTGAACTCCACTCGTTCATCCGCGGCGTCGAAGTCTCGCGGACCGAGCTCGCCTCGTGAGGCGAGGGTCACCACGCGCTCCACGAGGTTGTTCAGCTCGCGGACGTTGCCTGGCCAGCGCTTCACGCGGAGTGCGGATAGAGCCTCCGCTGAGATGCTGAGAGCCTTGCCCTGTTTCGCAGCGTGATGCTCACAGAAGCGCGAGGCGAGCAACGGGATGTCATCGCGCCGAGCGCGCAGGGGAGGAACCCACAACGTAACGACGTTCAGCCGATACATCAAATCCTCCCGGAAACTCCCTTCGGCGACCATGCGCTCCAGGTCGCGGTGAGTCGCGGCAACGAAGCGTGCGTCGGTCCTCCGCACGTCGCTTGACCCGAGGCGCTCGTATTCACGGTCCTGAAGTAGCCGGAGTAGCTTGGCCTGCATGGGCACCGGGATCTCTCCGACCTCGTCGAGGAACAAGGTGCCCCCCGCGGCTCGTTCGACCCGTCCGACGTGACGCTTGGCCGCGCCCGTGAACGCTCCAGCCTCGAAACCGAACAGTTCGCTCTCGAGCAATGTCTCGGGTAGGGCAGCGCAGTGAACCTTCACCATTGGGAGGAGGGCCCGAGAGCTGGTGAGGTGAATCGCCTGAGCAACCAACTCCTTTCCAGTGCCGGTCTCCCCGCGCACCAAGACCGACGCGGAGCTGGCCGCGTCTTGGGCGTTGGTCGCGCGCAGGTGGAGTATCCCCTTGGTGTTACCCAGCAGGAGCGAGTCGATCGATTCCACCACACCACCTCGAGTACCCGCCAACGCCATCAACGACTTCGAATTGGCGATGCTATATACTCCCGCCTCGGCGAATGGAACTGCGCCCCGGGGAGTTGCTTGGTCAGCGTTATCGAGTCAGCTCCCGCGTGGGAAGCGGTGGCATGGGAGAGGTATGGCATGCGACCGACGAGCGGACCGCGGCCGACGTCGCGATCAAGGTGATCGCCCTTGGACTGACCCATGACCCCCAAGCACGGGCCCGCTTTCGCAGGGAAGTTCAGCTGATTTCGACAGTGCGCGACCCGAGCGTGGTCGAGGTAATCGACTGCATCGACACGCCCAACGGCTCGGCCATCGTGATGCCGCTACTGCGTGGCACCACCCTTCGTCGCTACATCCTCGAGCACGCGCCCCTGTCCCTCGACGTTTCCGCAAAGCTGTTTCTACAACTGATTGCTGGGGTGAGTGCCTGCCACGGCCAGGGCGTCGTTCACCGCGACCTCAAGCCGGACAACGTCTTTCTGTGCGCCGGGCTCAAGGTCCAGATACTAGATTTCGGTGTGGCGAAAGGCTACGGGCCGAAGTGGGAGACCCTATCGCGGTCCAACTCCGTGATCGGCACGCCCTGTTACATGGCTCCCGAGCAAGCCTTTGGCGAACCAGACGTCGATTTTCGCGCGGATATCTGGGCGCTGGGGGCGATGTTGTACGAGGCGTTGACGGGAGCGCGCCCCATCGAAGGCGAGAACCTCGGTCAGGTGATCAGGCACCTGCTGGTTCAAGGTATCACGCCGCTGCAGCACCTGGATCCCGAGCTACCCGGCGACTTGTGCGTAGTCGTGATGGGCATGCTCTCGCAGGACCGAGCGAAGCGACCTCCCCTAGCCGAGCTGCAGGCATGCCTGGAGCTACACCTAGACGAATCCGCGCGGCATTCAACAAGGAACCTCCCGCCGACACCGTCGGCGCGGAAGAGCTTCCACCGGAGGTCGCTGTGGCTGGTTGGCGCCGCAGCTCTCGTCGGTCTGGTCGTCTACTGGGGCCAGCGGTTTCGTCACACCCCCGGACCAGGGCTCGAGGATCATGTGGTCATCCCAGCGGCCGCGCCCAGCGAGCAACCGGAGCTGGTGGCCACTCCCACTCCCGAGGCAGCAGCCCCCCAGGCGCGGCCCCAGCGGGCCACCACCAAGCGGCGCAAGGCCACAAACAGCCTGCTGCGGGAAGTCGCAGTTCAGAGCGAGCCAGTCGCTACTTCCCCCGCTGAGCCGGCTCCCAGCGTCGAGCTCAACCCAAAGCCAGTCAGCAGCCAGGAAGGCATTCAGGAGGAGCCACCCTTTTGAAGCTCGTCGCGTTGATCGCCCTAGCCTGCGTCCTCTGGCCTTCGAGATCCGAAGCGCAGAGTCGATCGGACGACCTTCGGGTAAGCCGGCAGGCGTTTCGAGAAGGGGCAGAGTCTGCGCGTCTCTCGCGCTGGCCCCAAGCGATCGCCGCCTTCGAACGCAGCTACAGGCTGCGTCCGCACCCTGTGACATCCTTCAATCTGGGCTACGCCGAACGCGCCATCGGTCACCTCACCCGGTCCATATGGCATCTCGAGCGCGCCCTGACCGAAGACCGAAACAATCGGCACGGCCAGCTCTCGGAGTCGCAGCGCGTTTCCGCAAGGAACTACTTGTCCGAGATCCTGAACACCGTCGCGAGGGTCGAGATCACCCCTGAGCCCAGCGGCGTCGCCCTGTCTGTCGACGGCCTTCCTTTGGAACCGCGTGTAGACCGGCCAGGGCAGTTCTTCGCGGGGATAGCGCGAGACTCGGGTACAACCACGGCGTCGGATCCGATCTTGGTGTTCGTGGACCCGGGGGTCCACATCGTGAACTGTTCGCGGCTGGGGTGGCGCGACTCTACCGAGACACTGTCCCTGAAGGCTGGGCAGCGGCTGGGGGTGAACTGTCACTTGCGGCGCCTTCCCAAGCGACAGCAGAGTCCAGACCACACCGTCAGCGTCTTGGTCGGCGGGTTCGGGCTCGCGACGCTCAGCGTCGGAAGCGTGCTTGGCGTGGCGGCGCTCGCGAAGCAATCGGATCTCGATCGCACCTGCCCCACTCGCTCGCACTGCGATCGAGAGTCCGAAGGCGACATCCTCGTCATGAAGCGCTACGCCGACGCGTCGACCATCGCCTTCACCGTAGGTGTGTCCGCCCTCGCGGTCAGCGTTTGGCTGTGGCTAGAAGGATCGAGCGCGGCGCCACGGGAGCTGAGCTTCAAGTTTTGATGGTGAATCCATGAGGATACGTGCTGTCATCGCAGCTTGCTTCTTGGCGGTCGGTTGCGGCCAGTTGATCGGTGCAGACGAGTACGGGGTGGAGGACTACGGACCTCACGCAGGAATACTCGCGTTCCTACCGTCGGAGTGCTCCGCGTGCATCGAAGCGACTTGCCCCGATCAACTGAGCCTGTGCGAGAGCAGCACGCCGTGCGCTGAGCTAGGGCGTTGCTTCGCGGAAATGCCAGGCCCAGCACACCGCGCCGCGTGCCAGGCCCGCTATCCGCAAATGGCAGCGCTCCACACGGAGCTTGGTCGGTGCATGGGCCGCAGCTGCGCCGGGGAGTGCGGCGCTGGATCGGCTTGGTCGTGCATCAGTCAGGCGACCGAGACCGCTCAGCCGATCGAGCCAGATTTCGAGTATCGAGTCCAGCTCGCGGAGCTGATCACCCAGGCGCCAGCGCCAGGGCTACGGGTGAGAGCCTGCGATCGAGTGGGTTGGACAGACCCCGAGTGTGTCGAATCACTGCAACGCATGGCCACGACGGATGCGAACGGGCGCGTTACCCTGCGGATACCGTTTCGAACCCTGGGTATCCGGCAAGCGTGGGATGGCTACCTGTTGATCGACGGCCCGAATTACTATCCCGACCTTCGACTGTTCACCCAGCCGATCGCGGCGGATCTCGACATCACGGTGACTGCGATCTCGCTCACTACGCTAACGAAGCTCAGCGCCGCGTATCATGTCGAACAGGCGCCGGAGCGCGGGATGCTCAGCGCAACGGTGCTCGACTGTTGGGGGATCCCAGCAGCGGGCGTGCGCTTCGAATTGGAGGCGGATCCACCGATGGAACGGTTCTATTCGGCGGGGGCGGGCCTCTTGAGTCGGAAGGCCACCGTCACCTCTCCCGACGGCATCGTGCTGTTCACGAACGTTCGCAGCGGCAGGCACATCCTGCGAGCCTACCTGGACGAAACGGGGGCCCTCATCGGCGAGTACGATCTTTACGTTGCCCCTGGCCGACGGACAGTGATCTTCGCAGAGACGAACTAGTCTACTCCAGCAGCGTTTTCTCTCAACAGTACAATTTTCCACGCGGATTAATCGCCTTAGCAGAATCGATGCAACCCTGGCGCTTGTCCACATCCCCGGGCGCGTTCGTCTGCATGCAGCCCGCGATGCCGTTGCCTGAGAGACGTCGACGCCGCACCTACTTCCCGCAGCTCTCGCCGTCGAGTTCACCGAACACCATGGGGCTCTGGCATCCGAAGTCTGGTCCTTGCAGGAACACACCGAGCGCGTCGGCAATTGCGGTTACGTCGATGATCCCTCCGCAGCGGCCATTCGCCTGGCAACATCCGGGTAGCTTGACTAATTGACCGGCGACCTCGATCGGCAAGTCTGCGCATGCAGGATCCAGCTGACCACGCTTGTTCACCTCGACGCAGCCTGTGAATCCAAACACAGATTCCGTCTCACTGACATCGACGCCGCACGCGTTCCCAGCGGCGCAACAGGCTGGGAACGCCAGTGTGACGTCGCCGGTGAGGGACCCATCCATGCAGGCGTGCTGACCGCAGGTCACACCAGACGAACCGCCACTGCCGCTAAAGCCGCCACTGCTGCTACCACTGGAGCCGCTGCCAGCGGAGCCACTGCCACTGCCACTGGAGCCGCCACCGCTGAAGCCGCCGCTTCCGCTAGAGCCGCCGCTCCCGCTAGAGCTGCCACTAGAGCCACCAGAGCCGCCCTGAGCGCTTGCACCACTGCCCCCGCTTCCGCCCTCCGCGACCCCTCCGCAGGCTACGAAGAGGCTGAGAAGCAGCGAGTGAAGGGGCGCCAAGCGCCAGCTGGTTCGCATACCCCGTAGTGTGCACGGGCGGAGCCACGCCGTCTCCGCGAAACCCAGCAAAAAAGGCTGGGCATCTCTGCCCAGCCTTTCGCAATTTCTGGCGCTCGAGGCGCCAGCTTGGCGGCTCAGTTCCCGGTGCCGCCAGTACCACCAGTGGTGCCGCCGGTACCACCGGTGCCAGCGCCACCAGCGCCGCCTGTCCCGCTTCCGCACGGTTTGGGGGCGCCAGCATCGGTGAAGGAATTGGTGTCAACACAACCCATGTTCGGTCCGCCGAAGCCGCTGGTATCGACGAGGTTGCCGCACGTGCCAGATGGCAAGCAGCAGCCTGGGAACGAGAAGCCCTGGAAGGGCTCGAATGGGTCGCAGCTGTTGTCCAGATCCCCTGGCGCGTTCGTCTGCATGCAGCCCGTGATGCCGATGAACTGCTCGGCCTGAGAGACGTCGACGCCGCACTGGTTGTCGATGCCATCAGGGCAACACGCCGGGATATCGACGAAGCCCTGAATGTTGTAGCTCGGGCAGTTCTCGGTCCCGCACTCCACGCCGCCGCCGCTTCCGCCACCGCCTCCTGCGCCTGCAGCACCCGCGCCGCCCGCACCGGCTGCGCCGCTACCGGCAGTCCCGCCAGTTCCACCGGTGCTACCGCCGGTTCCACCGGTGCCGCCGGTGCTGCCGCCCGTGCCACCCGTGCCGCCAGTCGTCAGCGTGCCGCCAGCGCCGCCATTGCTGCCTTCGCTGCTCGAGTCGCCGCCACACGCCACGACCAAGCCACACGCACCCGCCGCCAAAACCAAGCCTAAGTAGACACCCTTCATCACGACCTCCCTGAAGACTTCACAAGACTACCAGACGATCGGTTGGCGTATGCATCCCGTATGCGCCACCCGTTCCGATCTTTCAGCCGCTTTCGCTGCCCCAGCTTCGACCCCCAAGGAAAGTTTTAGGCTCAAAGCATCGAGCGACGAAAATCCGCTACCGAGGAGCGTTCCAGTCGCCCGTGAGCGTACCCGGCGGCCTCAATTGCCATGCGAAAAAGCTCGGACAAAAGCGAACGGGGCAGCCGAAGCCGCCCCGTTCGTTCAGACTAGGAGCTGAAATCAGCCGCCGCAGTCGGCGCCCTCGGCCTCGCCGAGCAGCGTGGGGCTCTGGCAACCGAAGTTCGGTCCCGAAACGTTCACGCCTTCGATCGAGCTGCCGAGCGCGGTCACGTCGACGAGACCACCGCACTTGTTGTTCGCCTGGCAGCAGCCGGGAAGGGCAACGTCGGTGCCAGCAACGCTGACGGTCAGGTCCGGGCAGTTGGCGTCCGCGTCGCCCGCCTTGTTGAGCTCGATGCAGCCGGTGATACCAATCACGGACTCCGCGTCGCTCACGTCGGCACCGCACACGTCGCCGGCGCAGCACGCGGGGAAATCGAGCATGAAATCACCCGTGATGGACTGGGCAGTGCAGGTGCTGTCGCCGCAGGTCACGGTCGAGCTGGAGCCGCCGTTGCCGCCGCCGCTCGTCCCGCCGTTGCCGCCACCACTGCCGCCGCTGCCGCCTTGCGCGCCGGTACCAGCAGTGCCGCCGTTGCCGCTGCTACCGCCGCTGCCGCCGCCGTCGTCGTCACTCGAGCAACCAACGAAGCAAGCCGCGCAGAGCGCGATAAAACCAATCGAACCAACCTTGAATGAAAGCATTTCCCGAATCCTCCTGGGTGGCTTGGAAGCGAACCGCAACAAACCATGGCCGAAAGTGAAGCACCAAACAAAACTGAAGGATACGTCAGGTAGACCCTCGGTTTCTCGTGTGGATAGAAGTTTCCACCGCGGCCACCTGGGAGCGCCACGGGTCGGGCTGCTTTCCCGTGCGAAATCGGCTTGATTTGTCACCCACGGAACTACCAATGCGCCGAGGCCGCCACATTGCCTGTGCGGCAACGGGCGGCCCCTGATTGGCGCGGCGAATCATGGCCGCGAACGGTGGTTGCTAGATCAGATGTCGAGGTTCCGCACGTTGAGTGCGTTGTCCTCGATGAACTTGCGGCGGGGTTCCACCTGGTCGCCCATGAGCACCGTGAACAACTCATCCGCGCGCACTGGATCATCCACGCGCACTTGGAGCAGCGTTCTCCCGTCTGGGTTCATCGTCGTCTCCCAGAGCTCGTCGGCATTCATTTCACCGAGACCCTTGTAACGGGAAATCATGATGCCCTTACGACCACGATCGTCGATGAACGCGTCGAGCGCTTCGGCATTCTCCAGCGAAATCGGCTCGCCCTCTTTGATCCGAGCGGAATAGGGCGCTGGACCAATCGACAAGATGTCGTGATGGTGCTCGAGCAGGTCTTCGTACTCGGCGCTCTCAGCCAGCACCCAGTCGAGCACTGCGGGGCGGTTTGAAGAGCCAGGACGGAACGAAACGACGATCCTGCCGGAACCGTGTGCCTTCTCCCACTCGGTCTCTACCGTGACCGGCAACAGATCAGGGTAGCGCTGCTCGAGCTCAGCCTTGAGCACCTTGGCCGCGGCCTCCACCTTGCTCGCCTCGCGGAAGTCGTCCTTGGATAGCGGTTCCGTACGGAGAAGAGCGGCAACGACGCGCGCGTCGCAACGGCGGTCGATCTTCGCCAGCGTGGAGCGGTAGGCGCGCAGCCCCTCGGCGAGGTGACGCAAGGGCTTTCCGCTGAGCTGCGGTCCCTGCGTAGACTGCACGGTCAGGCCATCGATGCCGTTGTCGATCAGGTATGCGTCCAGCGCTGGCTGATTCTTCAGGTACTGATCCTTCTTGCCCTTGCGCGCTCGGAACAGCGGCGGCTGCGCGATGTACAGGTAGCCCTTCTCGAAGATGTCCGGCATCTGCCGGTAGAAGAAGGTGAGCAGCAGGGTGCGGATGTGAGAGCCGTCGACGTCGGCATCGGTCATCAGGATGATGCGGTGGTAGCGTAGCTTGCTCAGGTCGAAGACGCCGTCTTCACCGACGGTGCAACCGAGGGCGCTGATCAGCGTCGCGACCTCTTGAGAACTCAGCATGCGATCCAGGCGCGCGCGCTCGACGTTCAAGATCTTGCCCTTGAGCGGCAAAATCGCCTGAAAATGCCGATCACGACCCTGCTTTGCGCTGCCGCCGGCGGACTCACCCTCGACGATGTACAGCTCGCTGATCGCCGGATCCTTCGACTGACAGTCGGCGAGCTTGCCCGAGAGGCTGGTGTTGTCGAGCACACCCTTGCGGACGACCTCGCGGGCTTTCCGTGCGGCTTCGCGGGCCTTCGCTGCCATCGCGGCTTTCTCAAGGATCTTGCGGGCAGTGCCCGGATTCTCCTCGAAGTACCGCCCGACGTGCTCCGCCACGGAACCCTCGACGATGCCCTTCACCTCTGACGAGACCAGCTTGCTCTTGGTCTGCGAGTCGAAGGAGGCGTCTGGGTGCTTGACGTGCACCACGGCGATCACGCCTTCGCGAGCGTCCTCTCCGCTCAAACCAGCCTTCACGTCCTTGAGCAGATTCGAGCTCTGGCCGTAGCTGTTCAGCGAACGAGTGAGCGCGGCGCGCAGACCCGTCAGGTGGGTGCCGCCATCCTTGTTGTGGATGTTGTTCGTGTAGCAGAGCAGCTGGTCGACGTAGCTCGAGGTCCACTGCAGGGCGACGTCGAGCTGAATCGGGGCGCCAGCGCCTTCGGGGCCAGGCACCTCGGACGTGAAGGCGATCACGTCGGGATGCACCGGCTCCTTCGACTGACCGAGCAGCTCGACGAACTCCTTGATGCCGCCCTGGAACTCGTAGCGCTCCTGGGTGCCCTGGCCGCGCTCGTCCACCAGATCGATGATCAAGCCGGAGTTCAGGAATGCCAGCTCACGCAGGCGCTTCGCGAGGATCTCGTAGCTGTACTCGACGGAGGTAAAGATCTCGTGATCCGGCTTGAAGGTCAGCTTGGTGCCGGTGGCTTCGGTCTCACCGATCTCCCGCAGCGGGCCCTTGGGCGCACCGCGGGTGTACTCCTGGTACCAGACCCTGCCTTCACGGCGGATTTCGAGCTTCAACAGCTCGCTCACCGCGTTGACTGCGCTGACGCCCACGCCGTGCAGACCTGCGCTGACCTTGTAGCTCGAGTGGTCGAACTTTCCACCCGCGTGGAGCACGGTCATCACGACCTCGGCGGCGCTCACCCCGCGTTCGTGTTGCCCCACGGGAATGCCGCGGCCATTGTCTTCGACGGTGACCGAGTTGTCGAAGTGCACCGTCACGCCGATGCGATCGCAGAAACCTGCGAGGTGCTCGTCGACGGCGTTGTCGACCGCCTCCCAGACCAGGTGATGCAAGGCTGAGCCATCGTGCACGTCACCGATGTACATGCCGGGGCGCTTGCGTACTGCTTCGAGACCTTCGAGCACGCTGATGTTGCTCGCGCCGTACTCTTCAGACTTGGGTTCAGGGGCGTCCGTTGCGGGGATCGTTTCCGTACTCAAAGGGACTTGTCCTTGTGAATGTGCCGAGCGCGAGGCGAAGCCTCGTTGGGGAAGGCGCGAGCGAACCCTAGAGGGTGCCGCTACTCGCGCGCTTCGTCTGGCGACCTGGCCCAGTATCGAGCCGATGATCCGAGGGTGTTTGGGCGCGGGGCTGAAGCGCTTCAAGTTATAGCGAAAAGCCCCCCTTGGAGCCACTTAAAACGCCCTAGAATGACCTCGGATTCACAAGCAATATCAGGCACTTAAACAACGAGCTCGGCGCGACGCCAGATGCCTTCACAGGGCGCCCACTAAGGGACGCTGAGCGCACGCTCAACGGGCGCTGGCAGCGCCCTCGACAGCGCTCAGAACGCCACCTGTGAGACGCCAATCGAGGCGCTCTCCAGGCTCCAGATCGGGCGTCGTGAAGAGCTCTGGACGCGTCGTGGTGACGAACACCTGGCACACCGCCTCGCGCACGAAGCGATAGACCGCGCCGGTGCGCTCCGGGTCCAGCTCACTGGAGACGTCATCCAGGAGCAGGATGGGATGCGCCTGGCGAGCCTCACGCACGCACTCCAGCTCTGCCAGCTTCAGCGCCAGGGTCAGGATGCGAAGCTGACCCTGAGATGCATGGCGGCGCACCGAGCGCCCATCGATGCTGAGCTCCAGCTCGTCCTTCTGCGGGCCAAAGCCCGGACGCCGGGCGCGCATATCCGCACGGCGACGACTTCGGAGTTCCTGCAGGAACTCTGCTTCGTCCTCGCAGCCTCCCGGGGCAAACCTCACCCCCAAAACTAGATCAGGCGCGGCCATGCGCTGAAACGCTGGCCCGAGGGCTGACGAGAGTCGCTCCGCTGCACGTCGGTGGGCAGCTTGAACATGGCAGCCGTGGCGCGCCATCAGGGTCTCGAACACGTCGAGCTCCGGCGCGTCACTACCGCGTTCTTCGAGCACACGCTGGCGCTCTTTGCTGGCTCGTGTGAAGCGCTGTCGGTGATCCATCGCGATCGGTTCGAAGTAGAGCGAGACGCGGTCGAGCAGTGTGCGGCGCACGCTCGCGGGGCCGCTACCGAGCTGCAAATCGCCGGGATGAAACACCACGACCGGCGTGCGCGTTGCGTAGCTGGAGAGCCGCTCAGGCGTCTTGCCGTCGAGCTTGAGGTTGCGCCGGCCACCGCTGATGGCCGCCCGCTGTTCGCGGCGCTCTGCCTGCTCCAGGATGCTGGCTTTGACGCTCGCCGTGGGGTC
>JBFXBK010000201.1:0-15765 GCA_050183255.1 Polyangiaceae bacterium
CGACCAGCGCGACACCGAGACACAGGCGGCCATCGCCGCGACCTTTACGCCGGGCGCCGATGTCGAACCAGTACTTCAGCATGATCCAGAACATCAGGACGAAGCTCCAGAAGGAGAACTGCACCAGCGTGTGCGCCTCCTTGGCGGTGAGCCCCATGCGGCCGAGCACCAGCCCCTGACCCGAGCGGCGGAGGTGCTTCTCCTCGGGTCCGAGCTTGGAGGCGCGGAACGGCAGCGGCTCGATGGACCGCGCGCCGATCTTTCCGCCCGGATGCTCCGGGTAGTAGTCGGGGTAGCGAGGCACCGCCATGAACTTCACGTCGCTGTTCGCCTCGAGATAGCGCACCATCTCAGGCGCTTTGTCCACATAGGCGACGATGCGTTCCTCGGGGACGCGGCCTTTAGTGATGCCCTTGAGGTACACCAAGGCGTCTTCCCGGCTGTCCCTCACCCCCACCCCCTGCATGTGAGGATTGTTGGGGATCCAGATATTCCCCCCGGAAAGTCCAGTCGAGCCGCCGAACAGCGCGGTCTTCTCGATCACCAGGGCATCCAGGCCATGTTGCTTCGCCACGAGCGCCGCGGTCATCCCGCCGCCGCCGCTGCCCACCACCAAGAAATCCGTCTTATGGTCCCAGTCGCTCATCACTCTATCCGTCTCAGGGGGTCGCGTGGCTCTCGCTCGTCTGCTCTCGCGCCGGCGCGGGCTTTCGGAAGCGGACGATGTTTGGCAGGCCGTTCTTCGGATTGAGGGAGAGCCTCGGATTCTTGATTGGCGTGTAATCCGCGGGGATCTGCGGCTCGACGCCGCGCTGGATCAGCGTTGCGAGGATCAGCCGCGCCTCCATCAGCGCGAAGTTCTTACCCATGCACACCCGCGGCCCCATGGAGAACGGCACGTAGGCGGCCTTCGGCAGGTTCCGTTCGAAGTCCTTGGTGAAGCGTTCCGGGCGGAAAACATCAGGCTCGGGAAAATACTCCGGGTTCTTGTGCATCACGTAGGGGCTGATGAACACGTAGCAACCCTTCGGCAGCAGGTAGTCACCGACCAGCACGTCCTCTGCGGGCTCACGCATGAAGGTCCATACCGAGGGCAAGACGCGCATCGCCTCCTTGAAGACCTGATCGATGTAGGTGAGGTTGTCGTCGATGTTCGGCTTGCGGTCCCCGCAGACTTGGGCGACCTCCTCCTGCATCTTGGTCACCACCTCGGGGTGCTGCCCCAAGAGGTACCAACACCACGTCAGCGCGTGCGCTGTGGTCTCGTGACCCGCAAAGAAGAGCGTCATCGATTCGTCGCGCACCTGCTTGTCGCCCATGCCCTCGCCCGATTCGTCGCGCGCCTGAATGAGCATGCTCAAGAGGTCTCCGCGGTCTTCGCCGGTGCGACGGCGCTCATCGATGATGCGCTGAACGATGCGATCGATGTCGCCAATAGCAGCCATTTTTCGGCGATTTTTGCGGCTAGGCCACCAGCCGGGAACCGGGATGGGCAGCTCGATGTGATCCACCAGCACCTGGTTGATCACCTTCATCGCTTCGCGCACGGTCTCCGCCTGGCTACCGCGGACGTCCGCGTCGAACAGCGTCTTGGCGACGATGCCCAGAGTGACCTCGGTCATCTCGTGACAGAAGTCGACGCGCTCACCTTCTTTCCACGCGTCAATCATCTGGTCGGTGTAGCGAGTCATCACCTCGCCGTACGCGTCGATACGCCGCTTGTGGAACGCTGGCAGGATCATCTTGTGCTGGCGCTTCCAGGCTTCACCGTCGGCGCTGAGCACGCCTTGCCCAAGGAAGAGCTTGAAGATCTGCTTGTTCACCTTGGGCTTGAGGAACAGGTCCGGTCGCTTGACGAGGATCTCGTGCACCGCCTCGGGATCGCTCACCTGCACCCACTCGTGAAACGCCACCGAGAAGCGAGCGACATGCCCATACTTCTGGAACAGCCCATCCACGAACTCGAGCTGCCCCGTCTGAAAGTCGACGGTG
Source organism: Polyangiaceae bacterium (assembly GCA_050183255.1). Classification (GTDB taxonomy): domain Bacteria; phylum Myxococcota_A; class Polyangia; order Polyangiales; family Polyangiaceae; genus JAHBVY01. The sequence goes on from JBFXBK010000201.1 coordinate 1,993, forward strand.
CTCCCCCAAATCCGGTGCCCCCTCGGCCCCGGAGGTCGCTTCATCACCGCACCCGGGCTCTCTTTGACGCTTCTTACGTGCATGGCTTGCCTCGTTCTGAGTTGGCGGAAACAGCGCTCGCTGAAGACGCGCTGCGCTCGCTATTTCGGGGTTTGGGGGTGAGGTGCGCCGCTCTCCGCCGGAGCTGCCTTGGGACGTCGATCAAGCAAATCGCGCATCTGGTCTAGCGCAAGCTCCACGAACATCCCCTCCGCTTCCGCGAGGAGTTGCCCTGCGCCGTGCAGTTCACCGACGACCAGCGTGGCGCGTCCGACCACATCCTTGATGCGCGCGCGGTACTCCACGGGCACACCCAAGCGCACCGGCTTGCGGTATTTCACGCTGAGCTTCCCGGTCATGCAGACGACGCCCCGGCGCAGGGCGGCGGCACCGAGCACATGGTCGAAGCCCGCCGCGATATGCCCTCCGTGGACGCATCCCGGGCCGCCCTGGAAGAGCTCGCAGTAGGTTCCTCGGCCAGCGACTTCGTCGCCCTCGATCTCGAGGGACAAGGGCGGCGCTGCTGGGTTCGCGTGACCAATCACTGGGCTGCGATCGGCCCACTCTTCGTGAGCCGATGTATCCCGGGCTTGGTGCGCCTCGAAGAAGCTGCGGGTCGGCGCGCGCTGGATCACCTCGCGCGCCGCGACGATCAGCGCCGTAGCAGCCTCGAAGCAGGTGGCATCCCCCTGGCTCCGCATCAGCTGGTCGCCGAGCTGACGGAGTTCGCTGACCAGAGCGCGACGCGCGCGCCACGCCAGGTCTTCCGGTTGAACTGGAACCTTGAATCCGTGCGGCAGCTCATCAAGCAGCTGCCAATCGCCGCTCGCCAACGCGCCAGGGACGGCGATCACGTCTGGTCCGGACTCCTTCATTCAGCGAACCTGAACCTCGTCGGGTGCGTCCTGAGCGACGGCCTTGGCCCACTTGTAGTCCGGTTTGCCGCTCGGGAAGCGCTCGACCTGGCTCACCAGCTTGAGCTGCCGCGGCACCTTGTAGCCTGCGATGAACTTGCGCGCGTGCTCCTGAAGTGCCTTCAAATCAGGGGCTTTGCCTTCGCGCGGCGCGACCACGGCTGCCACGCGCTGCATCCACTTCTCGTCTTCGACGCCGACCACGAGGACGTCGTAGACGTCGGGGTGGGACTTGAGGGCTTCTTCGACTTCCTCGGGGAAAATCTTCTCGCCGCCGCTGTTGATGCAATTGCTGCCGCGGCCATACACCGTGATGCGGCCGTCTTCCTCGACGGTGGCTGCGTCACCCGGCAGCACCCAGCGCACGCCGTCGATGGTCACGAAGCGCTCGCGGGTCTTCTCCTCGTCCTTGTAGTAGCCGAGGGGTACGTGTCCGCTGCGCGCCAGCTTCCCGATCACACCAGAGCCCGGAGCCACTGGCCTCATGTCATCGTCGAGCACGCTGTTCGCCTCGTCCATGAAGAACGAGGGGCGACCATCCGTACCGGTGTCTTCGCCGGGAACCGCCGACCCTTGGTGGCCGGTCTCGCTGGCGCCGAAGTTGTTGAGGACCAGCGCGTCAGGGAAGAGCTCCTGGAGCTTGTCGCGCACGACGGGGCTCAGCACCGCACCTGACGAAGCGATGGCGAGCATGCTGCTCACGTCGTACGAGCCGCGCTCGAGCGCGTCCGTGATGGGTCGGCCCATCGCGTCGCCCACCAACATGATGGTGTTGACCTCTTCCTCGGGGATCAGCTCACAGATGCGCTTGGCGTCGAAGCTCTTGCCTGGCTGAATCACCAATTTTCCGCCTGCGAGCAGGCAGATCCAGCAGGTGAGCTGCGCAGCGCCGTGAATGAACGGCGCGCAAGGCAACATCGTCACGCCGCCCTCCGCTGACGAGGGAGCGAGCGCCTCGGGAGTCTCGATGGGGTCGCCGCCGGGATTGCCACCCTGGAGCGCGGCGAAGAACAGGTCCTCCTGGCGCCACATCACGCCCTTCGGCATGCCGGTAGTGCCGCCGGTGTAGATGATGAACAGGTCGTCACCGCTACGCTTCTCGAACCTGCGCTCCGGAGAGGCCTCTGCGAGCACTTGGTCGTAGTCGAAGGCCTCGAGGCGCGGGTCGACCTCTACGCTGCTGGCGTCATTCAAGAGCACGCAGGTGCGTAGCTTCTCCGCTCCCAGGGCTGCGTCGGCGACGATTGGCGCGAACTCCCGCTGGCTCAGGATCGCGGCCAGATCTGCGTTTTCCACGAGGTAACGCAGCTCGTGCGCGACGTAGCGGTAGTTTAGGTTGATACTCACCGCTCGGAGCTTCATCGCGGCCAGCATGCCCTCGACGTACTCCGTACCGTTGTAGAGGTGCAGGCCGATGTGGTCCCCAGCCTTCACTCCCCGCGACGCCAAGAAGTTCGCGAGCCGCGTGGCCCGCTCGTCGAGTTCGGCGTAGCTCAGGCGGCGATCGCCAGAAACCAGCGCGAGGCGCTCCCCGAACGTATCGACCAACGACTCGTACAGATCTGCGATGTTGAATTCCATGGTCGCTCCCGTTCCCCTTGGCAGTCGCTCGGCTCCCCCTCGAGCCTTGCGCTAGACACGCGCCCGCGCCGTGACCCGCTCGACAGTGAAGGTCGAGCTCTGGTGACGGCGCGCGCTGATTTGCTTGTTTCCGCGGGGCTCAGCCCTTGAGCGGCGGCAAGAAGTTGTTCATCTTGCGTGCGAGCGGGATGCTGCCACTCACCTTGAGCTTGCGCGTCATCACCGCCTTCGCGCCGCCCAGATCGCCATTGGCGAGCTTGACGTAGTCCTCAGCCTTCATCGTGTAAGTGACGCTGGCGTTGTCCGTCGCGCCCTCTGCGACAGACACCGCCTGATCCTTCACGGAAACAGTCCAAGTCCCACCGCCGCTGCCGCTCAGCTCATACACGTAGGTCGCCTCGACGCCCTTCGCTTGATCCGCGATGAAACGATCCTGGATGGTGTCGAAGTACTGCTGACAGTTGTCGATACGGTCGACCATGCGTAACCCTCCGTCGCTGGCTGAGTGTTCAGCCACGCTGCTCGCGGGAGCAGTAGTTGCCCCCGCCTCTGAAACACGTTCTACGTGGAGTTAGCGACTGTTGCCGTAATGTGTCAAGAACAATTTATACCCTGGAGTATCGGTATACTTTGAAGTATATGTTCCTCGGTATTGGGATACTCTTGAGTACTGGAGGCTGTAAATGTCCGTAACTACTGACACTCCCCCGCGTAGGCTGACCCGTGACGAGCGCCGGGCCCGCACGCGCGAAGACCTATTACAGGCGGCCGCCGCGGTGTTTGGCCGGCGCGGGTACCACGGCGCGTCCTTGGACGAAGTCGCTGAGGCCGCGGGCTACACCAAGGGCGCGGTGTACTCGAACTTTGGCAGCAAGGAGGAGTTGTTCCTCGAGGTTGCGGAACGGCACGTCGAGAACATCGTCACGATGTTGCTGGGCGTCTTCGAAGACGCGGACCCTGACCGGCGCCTCGCCGTCCTCTTCGATCACGCGCGGAACCTCGCGAGCGTCGATGACTTCGTGCTGCTGGACATGGAGTTCCGCCTCTACGCGCGTCGGCACCCCGAGGCGCGTGAGAAGCTGCAGCAGCGGGACAACGCCTTGATGCAGGGCTTCGGCGCGGCGCTCGAGTCCCACTTCTCTCAAGTGGGCGTGCGCCCGGAATTGAACGCCGAGCAGATCGCGCGCGCGGTGTGGGCGCTCGCAGACGGCCTCGCGTTGCAAGGCGCCACGGATCCCCAAGCAGTCCAGCAAGGCCTACCAGGCCTCGCCCTGCGCACCATGCTGAAGGGCATCGGTCTCGATCTGCCCGCAGCCACCAAGCCAGCGCTCCCCACCGCGCCCACACACACGGGCCCCAGCACGCATGACAACGGCGGCAGTAGCAGCAGCTGAAGACGCGTTCCGCGCGGATTCAAAGGCCTATCATGACCTGAAGGTGGCTCGGGTGATCCCCGAGACCTCTGACAGCTGCTCCGTCGTGGTCGATATCCCAGCAGGCCTGGCCCGCCAGTTCGCCTATCAAGCGGGCCAGTTTCTGACCTTCAAGGTGGAGCACTCTGGGCGCGTGTTGACGCGCTGTTACTCGCTGTCGAGCTCCCCCGACACCGACTCGGAGCTGCGCGTCACGATCAAGCGCGTGGCCGACGGCCGCGTGTCCAACTGGTTCAACGACTCGGTCAAGGTCGGAGACACGCTGCGCGTACTGCCTCCAGCGGGCCGCTTCACCTTGCGCGATCGGGAGACACCCCTCCTGCTGTTCGCCGGTGGCAGCGGCGTCACACCAGTCCTCTCCATCTTGAAGACAGCCCTCGCAACGACGGCGCGCAGAGTGCGCCTGATCTACGCGAATCGCGACGTGGACAGCATCATCTTCAAGGCCGAGCTCGAGGCGCTCCAGGCATCCCACGCTGCTCGCTTCGAGCTCTTTCACCACCTGGACGCGGAGCGCGGCTTTCTGCAGGCCGGCGATGTTCAAACCCAGCTCGCTGGGTGGCTCGACGCCGACTGCTACATCTGCGGGCCGAGCGCGTTCATGGACCTGGTGGAGCACACCTTGCTCAGCGCGTCCGTGCCTCGCGAGCACGTCTTCGTGGAGCGCTTCGTCTCACCCAGCGATCCGGATGAAGTGAGCGCCAAGCAAGCCAGCGCCAAGGCCTCAGGCGAGCTCGCGGCCCCCGCGCAGATCCGCGTGCGCTGGGACAAGAAGCTTCACCTGGTCCCCTATGAAGCGGGTCAGACCTTGCTTCAAGCAGCGGTCGCGGCGGGAGTGGACCCTCCGTACTCGTGCGAAGAGGGCTATTGCAGCTCCTGCCAAGCGAAGCTCACCGCCGGCGAAGTGAAGATGGCAGTAAACGACTGCCTGAGCGACGACGAGATCGCGGACGGCTGCATCCTGGCGTGTCAGGCCTACCCACTGACTGAAGACATCGAGATCGACTGGGACGCCTGAGCGACAACGCACGCACCAGGCGTACTCGCTGAATCCGAGTCCCAACCGTCTTGCGCACGCGAGCGGTTTCACGACGCGCGCCAGCGTGTAGAACATGTTTCATTCAGCGGCGCCTTCAGGTACACGTGGAGCGTGTGCGACGGCGGGAGGACGCCGCTCGTGCACCGGAGGAGCCATGAACGTCGAACTTGGGTTTTGGAAAGTTGCCGCAGAGAAGCGCGATGAGACGGGGATCGTCGATCCCGATGGCACGCAGCACACCTTCGGAGAAGCGTGGGACCGCACCAATCAACTCGTGCACGGCCTGCGCGCCCAAGGTCTAACCAGCGGCGACACGCTGGCCGTCGCGGCACCCAACAGCCACCAGGTGATCGAGACGTTCATGGCGGCCGCCCAGGCTGGTTGGCGCCTGACGCCGGTCAACTGGCACCTCACGGCGAGCGAGATCGCCTATATCCTCAAGGATTCAGAGAGCAAGATCTTCATCGCTTCGTCCCGCTTCGGCGAAACCGCTCAGAAGGCCGCCACGGAAGCCGGCTTGCCAGCGGACAAGTGCTTCTACATTGGTGAGCCGATCCCCGGTTTCCGCAACTTCGATGAGCTGTGGCAAGGTCAGCCGACGACCCTCCCGGAGAATCGCAGCGCCGGCGGCCCGATGACGTACACCTCGGGCACCACCGGACATCCGAAAGGCGTGCGCCGCCCTGTGGGTCAAGCTGCGCCCGAGCTCGTCGCGACACAGCAGGCGTTGTTCCTCAGCTTGTTCGGCATGTTTCCAGGCAGCAAAGGTGTCCACCTGGTCGTGGCACCGCTTTATCACACCGCGGTGCTCAACTTTGCCACCAACCACCTGCACCTCGGGCACTCCGTCGTGCTGATGGACAAGTGGGCTCCAGAAGACACGTTGCGCGTGATCCAGGAGCACAAGGTCACCAACAGCCACATGGTGCCAACCATGTTCACGCGCATGCTCAAGCTGCCGGAAGAAGTGAAGGCGCGCTACGACGTCTCGTCTCTGAGCCACGTGATCCACTCCGCGGCCCCCTGCCCCATCGACATCAAGCAGAAGATGCTCGACTGGTGGGGCGACTGCATCTTCGAGTACTACGCGGCGAGTGAAGGCGGCGGCACCCTGGCCACCCCTCAGGACTGGCGCAAGAAGCCGGGCACCGTGGGCGCACCCTGGCCGATCTCGCAGATCCGCGTGCTCAACGACGAGCAGCAGCCGCTCGCGCCAGGCGAAATTGGTACCGTGTGGATCCGCATGGGTGATCACAAGTTCGAGTACCACAAGGACAAAGCGAAGACCGACAAATCCTGGCACGAAGGCTTCTTCACCGTGGGCGACGCCGGCTACTTGGATGAGGACGGCTACCTCTTTCTGTGTGACCGCAAGGCGGACATGATCATCAGCGGCGGCGTCAACATTTACCCCGCGGAAATTGAAGCCGTGTTCGTCACCCACCCCAAGGTGCAGGATGTCGCGATCTTCGGCATTCCCAACGAGGACTGGGGGGAGGAAGTGATGGCGGTGATCCAGCCGACGCCGGGCAACCAAGCCGGCGCAGAGCTCGAAGCGGAGCTCCGGGAGTTCGCGCAGGATCGCGTCGCAAAGTACAAGATGCCGCGGCGCATCGAGTTCATCGCAGAGATGCCCCGCGATCCGAACGGCAAGCTCTACAAGCGCAAGCTACGCGACCCCCACTGGGAGGGTCGCGACCGCGCCATTTGACGGCTCAGCCGCCGCGCACGCGCTCCACCATCCAGAACAGGGCGAGCGAGCCGGCGGCGTAGCTCAGCGCCAGCGCAGCGGGGCGTACGCCCCTACGGGGAACGGCGCACAGCAGCGCCAGCAAGACGCTCACCACGCTGATCTGACCGAGCTCCACGCCCAGGTTGAACAACAGGAGCGCCGCCGGCACCTGCCCTTTGGGCAGGCCGAGCTCGAGCAAGGCCGAGGCGAAGCCGAGGCCATGCAGCAAGCCGAACAGCGCAGCCGTCCAATACAACCGACGCGCAGCCTGCATGTCAGGCTCGAGCTCGCGCGCTCGCAAGCGCACGACGACCTCGCGCGCCGCAAACGCCACGCTGAGCGCGATCGCCGCTTCCACGCCGGGACTGCCGAGGCCACCAACGGCGACGCTCAGCGCGAGGCTCAGGCTGTGTGCCACGGTGAACAGCGTCACCACGCCGAACAAGCGCCGCACGCTGCTCCCGAGCCACCACGGGCCAGAGAGCAGCACCAAGCAGGCCACGAACAGCAGGTGATCCCACCCCGACCAGACGTGGCTCACCCCCTGAGTGAAATAGCCCGCCAGCTGCGGGCTCGCGCCCGCCTGCTCTGGGATCAAGAAGCGAAAATCGTCTGGTTGATCGCCAAACAGCACGATCTCCGGGTGCTCACTGCGGGCATCCTCCCACAGCACTCCCGTGGGTGTTCCCGCAGGGAAACTAACATAGCGCGCCGCCCCCGGCTCGCAGCGGAGCGTCCCAGACCACGTCGTTCCGCGAGCGAGTGCGGCGGCGAGTGGCGCGGTGTCGCAACCACTCACAGCGAGCCCGCTCGCGGCTTGCTCCGGCGTCGGAAAGCGCACGCTGAAGAGCAGACTCCCCGGGGTCGAGTCCAGCGTGCGCACGACGATGGGGGCCAACGCGTGCGCGGAAGCGCGATCAGGCGTCAGCAACACCGCGCACAGCAGCGCGGCCACGTAGAGCCAACTCGCAGAACGGCTCACGGCGCGTGCTCTAGCGGTGTGAGCTGCCACGGCTTGCCTTCCACGCGGATCCGGTAGCGCGCAGCGGTCTTGCGAATGAAGTCTACGTGGGACGCCTGGCGTCGATGCTCGAGGACGGCCGCCAGCAGGGCGCTCCGCGCCTCCTGCAGGCTCTTGGTGCGCGGCGCGCGGCGCGCCTCGACCCACACCCAGTGCTTGCCGTAGCGCGAGCTGAACGGCCCGAGCCACTTCTTGGTGCTGCTCGCGAGTCGCGCCTGCTCGAACAGCGCCTGCGCGAGCGGCGCGCCGAAGCGCGCTTCGACTTGCTGTACGGATTTGCTGCGAAAGCGCCTGCCCGCGAGGAACGGATCACCTAGCTCGAGGTTTGCGACGGGGGTGCTTGGTGAGGGATGGGGCACCTCCCCCCCCGATCGCGAGGCAGCGTGGGGTGAATACGTGGCGAGCTTGGCAGCCATGGCCGCGCTCCGCGCAGCGAAGTCTGGCCCACTGCGCACGAAGACTTGCTCGAAATCCAGCTCTTCGGGGACTTGATAGCGGTCGGGGTGCGCTGAGAGCTCCGCCTCGAGCTCGGCGTCCGTAGGTTGCGCGGACGCCGCCTGACTTTCTGCAAGGTAATTCAGCGACTGAATCAACCTACGCTTGACCACGGGGTCCGTCTCGTGAAGCCCCATTGCGAGTGCCTCACGGCTCAACACCTCGTCGCTCAGGTACTCGTTGATCAGCGCCTCTCGCTCGGCGTCCGAGGGAGGCCGCTTGGCCTTGAGCTCGAAGGCACGGGAGAGCTCGGTCACTTGGACTTGGGAGACTTCGATCGAGCGAGCCTCTCGAGTGTTCGGAGTCAGCCAGATCAACAGCGCTGCCAGCCACGCGAAGTGCAGGAGTGGCTCGCGCAAGCCCTGCTGGAGCGCGCGCATTTCAGCCCGCTCCGGGTTCGTACCAAATTGGACTGCTCCAAGCGCGCTCTTGAATCTGCTTGGCGACGCTGGGATCACTGCAAGCTTCAGGTCGCTCCACTTCGGGCAGGCTCAGGCACTGACGCCAGCTCCAGCGGCAAGTTGGGTTCTCGAGCGCCCGCACGTAGTAGTAAGCGCGCACGCCCGGATCGAAGCTTGGATCGACCCACGCGGCGCACAGGTTGCTGTCGCCTTCGCCACCGGTTTCGCAAGTGTCTAGATTGAGCGTGCCTCGCCCAGCTTGGCCCGCCACGTCGTAGACGGCGACGTGGGACTTGCCGTCAGCGTCGACCCAACCCTTGACGATCTGCACGCGCTCGAGGGGTGCGGCGCTCGAGTCAGGATCCGCGTCTACGCTGACGATGAAGCTAGGCGCGCTACCTTGAGGATTCATGCTCGCGTCCAGGGTCGCGCCCATGGGCACGCCCTGGGCGTCCGCGGTCGCGACCCAGTCCGCCTTCCCGCAAGCAGCCATGTCCAAGCCAAAGCCGCCAAAGAATCGCGGTGTGATGCGCGGCCCGCTGGTACCGAACGTCTCCCGTCGAGCGAGCGCTTCGAAGATCGCGCTGCGGCTGTTCTCCGTCGACCAGACGCCGACGAGACCGCCGGGAGTGGAGATCACGCCGCTCGGAGGCTGAATGATCTTCTGCAGCCGATCCTCGAGCTTGGTCTCGCCGCCGGTGTGCCCGAGGAACTGATCTTCGTCCACGGCGCCAGGCGCCCCCAGATGCGTGTCCGTGCTTGAGATCATGCCCAGACGCAGCGGGTTCGTGCCCAGGCGCGCCTCTTCGCTCAGCCCCGCGAGCAGCGCACCGCGCACGAAGTCGTAGCGCGAAACACAGCCGCCATTGATCATGCCGAGCGCGCCGGTCGTCTCACCGCAGTCCATTCCCTCGCGGAACTGCTCGAACTGGCACTGCTCATCGACTTCACCGTAGTTCGAGCTCTGCGCGTAGCTGCACTCGCTCGAGCCTTTGTGCTGGAAGACTTCGACCAACGGCTCCATCGCCCCTCGCAGCTTGGCCTGGTCTCGCTCTTCCTCGATAGAAGTCGCCCCGGGGTACTCCGGGATGAACATCTTGCCATTGCTCAGGTTCGAGTTGTGGGGGATCGCCAGCACTTCGCAGCCATCGATGGCGCGGCGGCACTCACACTCGAGACGCGCCCACAGCTCCTGGGCTTTCGGCGTCTCCATGTACGTCACCGGGTAGTCCAGCACGCGATCGTTCTTGAAGATCACGTTGCGGTGCAGGTTGCTGACGCCGGTCGCACCGGTCCACTCGTAGCCGATCAGGGCCGTGAACGAGCAGCTCGAGGTCTTGTCGTAGGCTTCCTCTGCAGCGTCGATCAATGTCTGCCAGCCGTCGCGCGCCAAGGACTCGCAGCCATTACCGTCGGCTCCGCAGAGATCCTCCCGGCGCTTCGGCTCGGGCGCGCTCAACGGCAGCGCGATCTGTTGCACGGCTGAAGGACCGCCGATGCGGTAGTTCTGACAGAACTCGCTGTCGTAGCCGGTGGCTCCTGGTGTGATACAGGCCAGCACTTCCCCGAGGAACTCGGCGTGATCGGTGACGGCCACGAAGTCCAGTGGACGCTTGAGCTGCAGCGTCTGTGTCCCCTGCCCGTTCGCATCCAGGGGCGCCACGGAAATCGCGTCGCCCTTGGCAAACCGATAGGCTTCCCGAGGCCCGACCCGCGTCTGGTCGGCGTAGGCATCGAAGCTGAGCCGCGTGTGGACGTGGAGATCCCCAAAGTATGCGTTGCGCAGCGGGTTGTGGTCCGCACACGGCTCACGCGACTCCACGTAGCTCGACGGCTTCGCTTCGGGGAGGTCACACTTGTAACCCGCAGCGCCGCCGCTTCCGCCGCTCCCCTGAGTGACCTCGGGGTTGCTGCCACAGGCCGTGGGCACGCTCAGTAACACACAGCCGAGCAGCCCGAGCGCTCCAAGCGATGCGCCGCCGTTCTTCACAGCAAGGGGGCGGAAAAGCGATCTTCGATTCATGCGTGCCTCGTCCGCGCCACAGCGCGTTGACGCGTCGACTGTACCACGCTCCACTCAGCGCATGACGTGGCGTCGCATGCGCATGCTTGAAACGGGTTTCAACCGCGAGCTCGAGGCGCATGAAGCGCCGCTCCCCGAACCCAGCGGGAGCCAGGTGCTCGTCGAGGTGGAGGCCTGCGGCGTCTGCTACCGCGACACCATCGATCGCAGCGGGCGCTTCGCCTTCATCCAGCTGCCCGTGACTCCGGGGCACGAAGCCGTGGGCCGCGTCGTCGCTGTGGGCAGCGGCGTGAGCGCCTGGAAGGCCGGCGATCGCGTGGCCAGCATGCACCGCGACTCCTGCGGAGCCTGCCCCAGCTGCCAGGCGGGCGACACCTCGCTCTGCCCATTCGCGGCGAGCGTGCTCGGGCTACTGGTAGACGGTGGCTATTCCAGTCACATCCTGGCGCCCGAACGTTGCTTCTACCCCATGCCCAATCAAATCCCGGCGGCAATGGCGGCGATCCTTCACTGCACCTACGGCACGGCGTATCGCGGCCTGGTGCGCTGGGGTCAGCTGAAGTCCGGGCAAAGGGCGCTGATCACCGGCGCAAACGGCGGAGTTGGCGCCGCGGCGATCCAGATCGCAAAGCGCCTCGGAGCGGGCGTCGTTGCGGTCGTGCGGAGCGAGGAGCACGCCGCGTACTGCAAGGAACTCGGCGCTGACGAGGTGCTGGTAAACAGCGCTGGGGACTTTCACCGCCAGCTCGGACAGCGCGTGGAGGTTGCCCTGGACTGCGTGGGCGAGCCCACCTTCAACGCCGCGCTACGCAGCCTGAGCGTGGGCGGTCGCATCGTCAGCATCGGGAACGTGGTAGGCAAGCGCGCGGAGCTGAACCTGGGGTACATCATCACCACGGGGCTCAGCATTCATGGCTCGAGCGGCGCGACGCCGGAGGACATGCGTGCGCTTCTGGAGCTTCACGCCAGGGATCCGCTCACCGCCGTGATCCACGAGGAGCGCCCCCTCGCAGAGGCGGACGCCGCCCAGCGCCGACTACTCGAAGGCAACCTCCACGGTCGCATCGTGCTGCGCCCCTGACCTGGATTCGACCACGCGCATTTAGAACGCGTTTCACGATCACGCGCTGCGGCAGAGCCGGGGAGCCTCCGCGAATTTGGGGGGGAGGTACACTTCGGGTCACAAGCAGGCGCCCGAGTCGAGCCATCCGGCATGCCATTCCAGACGCCCATTCCGGCTGTTTTTGGCTCACTCGGGCATCTCGATGCTGGAGGGAGGCACGCAAAAGCGGCGCTCCCCGACGTCCCTCGCAGGGTGGCGCCGAAAGCAATGCGCGAAGCAGCGCTCGGTGGCTTGTGGGCACGCGGTCCTTCGGTGTAGAACACGTTCTACTGGGTGGGCGATCAACGCGGCGGCTTTGGTAAGGCCGCGCATCCAACCCCTTCCGGGAGGCAGCATGTATCTTGACTACACGCCCGAACAAAAGCAGCTGCGCGACGAACTGCGCAGCTACTTCGGGCGGCTTATGACCCCAGAGCTACAGGAGGAAGTAGCTCTCACGGAGAGCGGCGGCCCGCTCTACAGCCGGGCGCTCAAGCAGATGGGAGCCGACGGGTGGCTTGGTATCGGCTGGCCCAAGGAGTACGGCGGCCAGGGCCGTCCGGCGATCGAGCAGTTCATCTTCTTCGACGAAGTGCAGCGGGCTGGCTTCCCCATCCCGCTGCTCACCCTGAACACCGTCGGGCCAACGCTGATGAAGTACGGCAGCGACGCCCAGCGCCAGGCGCTCCTACCCCGCATCCTCAAGGGCGATCTGCACTTCTCCATCGGCTACACGGAGCCTCAGGCCGGCACCGACTTGGCCGCCCTGAAGACGACGGCACGGCGCGACGGCGATCACTACGTGGTGAACGGCCAGAAGGTGTTCACGAGCCTCGCGGACCACGCGGACTACATTTGGTTGGCAGTGCGCACCGACCCCGATGCCGCGCGGCACAAGGGGATCTCGATCTTGATGGTCGACACCAAGCTGCCGGGCGTCAGCATGACGCCCACGCGCACGCTGGGCGACAACCGCTGCTTCACCACCTTCTACGAAGACGTGAAGGTCCCCGTGGATATGCTGGTGGGCCAAGAGCACGGGGGCTGGCGTATGATTACGAACCAGCTGAACCATGAGCGCGTCGCGCTGTTCACTGCCGGCATCGTGGAGCGCTTCCTGGTCGAGGTCACTGAGTGGGCCAAGGCAACGGCAGCCCCGGAAGGCGGTCGAGTCATCGACCGAGGCTGGGTGCAGGTCAACCTGGCGAAGGTCAAGGCAGGCACCGATGTGCTGCGCCTCTTCAACTGGCGCCAAGCCTGGAACATCGAGCGCGGTGAGCTTCCACCCCACGAAGCCTCCGCGGTGAAGATTTACGGATCTGAGTATTACCTCTGGGCCGCGCGTTGCCTCATGGAAATAATGGGTGAGGCGTCGACCATTCAGGGTGGCTCCCCCGGCGCCCTGCTTCATGGTCGCCTCGAGCGCTATTACCGCGCCACGCTGGTGCTCACCTTTGGCGGCGGCACGAACGAAATACAACGCGACATCATCGCGATGGCAGGCCTCGGAATGCCCAGGCAGGAGCGCTGAAATGGACTTTGCTTTCACCGAAGACCAACAGGGCCTGGTTGGGCTCTGCCGCCAGATGTTCGGCGAGCTGTGCTCTCCCGAAACCATCTCCACCCTCGAAAAATCGGGCGAGCCGGTGTTTCATCGCGCGCTCTGGTCCCGGATGGCGGAGAGCGAGCTACTCGGTCTAAACCTGAAGGAGGACGTTGGCGGCTTGGGGCTCGGCATGGTCGAGGTTTGCCTGATCCACGAGCAGGCGGGCTGGGTGACGGCGCCGCTGCCGCTGACCGCTTGCCTGGCCATGGCTGCGCCCGCGCTCGATCGCTTCGGTAGCGACACGCTCCGGCAAGCGATCCTGCCCGGTGTGATCCGCGGGGAACACGTGCTGTGCGCCGCCACCAGCCATGTCAGCGCCAAACAGACCAGCGAAGGCTTCAGCCTCGAGGGACAGCTCGACTGCGTCCCCTGGGCGCCGGTGGCGTC
>JBFXBK010000202.1:0-15713 GCA_050183255.1 Polyangiaceae bacterium
ATCCACTGGGAAGCACTAATCCACGGGGAAGCGCTAATCCACTGGGAAGCACTAATCCACGGGGAAGCGCAGTGCCGCCTCTTCGAGAGGCACTCGAAGGGCGTTCACCACGTAGCTCACCATGCGATAGAGCCCCGCCAGCACCACGCACTCCACGAGCTGTTCGGCGCTAAAATGCCGCGTCGCCTGCGCCCACACCGCGTCGCCAACGTCGCTCTGGTCATGCAGCTCATCTACCAGCGCGATCAACGCCTGCTCTTCCGCGGCGAAGTCGCCCGGGGGTAGCGGCACTCGCGTCAGCTGCGTGAGCTGTGCTGGCCCCAGGCCCGCAGCTGCCCCGAAGAACATCGCGTGGACACCCCACTCGTACTCGGCCCCCGCACGCGCCGTCGCGCGCAAGATCACGATCTCCCGCTGTCGCAGGGAAATGCTCCCTGGGTCGAGCAGGCCGCCTCGACGCACGCGTCTGAGGACGCGCGGGTTGTGGGCGAGCACCCGAAACAACTTGAGGGGCGGGATCCCCGGCGGCATCAGGCGCCGAAGATCTTCAGCGACGGACTCAGTGAACGGTTCGTTGAGCGGTTCGATTCGCGGCTGCATGCAAGACTCCTTTCGCTACGTTTTTAGTAGCACCCAAGCCATAGCGCTACATAATTCGTAGCGCAAGCCGCTCAGGGACCAAACAGCAGTGAAAAGCCGCTTGCGGGCGCTCGCCTTCTCAGCACAGCATCCGCTGATGGCGACTCCCAAGCCAGGTCAGCAAGCGCGCGGCTCGAGCAGCGGGCGTCCCGTGATGGTGCTGCTCGATGCACTCGGTCGGCGTTGGGCGCTACGCATCTTGTGGGAGCTGCGCGGGGCGCCACTGAGCTTCCGTGCGCTCCGCAGCGCTTGCGACGACGCATCCCCCAGCGTGCTCAACCAGCGGCTGACGGAGCTCCGCGACCTCGCGCTCTTGACGTCCACCGATGAGGGCTACGCACTGACCCCCGAAGGAGAGCGCCTCGGCGTACTGCTCGTCGACTTGGATCGCTTCGCGCAACACTGGGCGAAGAAGCTGTGATGGTTCGCTCGTCGCCTACTTCGCTGTTCTTTTTGGGGGTGAGCTGCGCCGCAGCTGCCGCCATCAGCTTGGCGTGCGACGGGCCCCGTAACCCGAGCGGCTCCACTGAGCCACCGCAAAGCGCGAACAGCCAACCGGCGCTACCGCGAACCGCGGAACATGCCCAAGGCTCCTCCCCCCCAAGAAAAGCCAAGGAGGAGCCGTCTGAAGAGTTAGCAGCGCCCCTCGGACGGCATTGGACAACTCAGCTCCCTCATGGCACCCAGCAGCTCGTCGTGGTCACGAGCCAGAGCTGGGCGGCGACCGACGGTGAGCTACGGCGCTACGCCCTGTTTGATTCCGCGTGGCGACAGGCGGGAGCGACCGCGCGAGTCGTCCTCGGGAAGAGCGGCCTTGGCTGGGGTCGAGGCCTGCACGCAGCAGAGGCCACTGGGGCACAGAAGCGCGAAGGCGATGGCAAGGCGCCAGCTGGCCTCTTCTTGCTCAACAAGAGCTACGGCCATGGCCCTGGCGCAAGGCTTCAGACTGGGCTGGAGCACACGAGCGTCACGCCGAGCTGGCGCTGTGTGGATGACGTCAAGTCGACGCACTACGGCGAGCTACTGGACGCTGCCAGTGTCAACCAGGACTGGAAGAGCGCCGAGAAGCTCCAGCGCAGCGATCCGCTGTACGAAATCATCGTGCTCGTGGAGCACAACGGCGCCCACGAGCGCGGCGCTGGCAGCTGCATCTTCCTTCACACCTGGCGCTTCCTCGAGGATCAGCCTAGCGTGCCACGTCCCACGGTGGGTTGCACCGCGATGGCTCGCGAGTCGCTGCTCGTGCTGGTCGAGTGGTTGAAGCCAGGCGCTGTGTTGGCTCAGCTTCCGGCGGCGGAAGTAAAGCGCGATTGATGCTCACTCACCGGGAGGTTCACTTCCGCCCGGCATCGGAACGGTGCCCAAGAAGTGTTGCAGATGCTCGAGCAGCTTGGTGTCGAGAGCGAGCTTGCTGACGGGGGGGAGCGCCTGAGTCTGGCTGTGATCCATGCCGGCGATGAAGTGTAGCTGGGCGTCTTGCCCGGCCAGGTCGGTCTTCAGCTGTTCGAACAGCGCTGGGCTCACGTTGCGGTCCAGAGTGCCCTGGGAGAGGAACACCGGCACCTTCAGCTTCTTGAGCTCCTGGACGCCGGTGGCGCTGCGCTCGCTGTACTCCTTGAGCGCCTTCTGCGTCACGCCTCCCCCGATGCAGACTTGTTCGGGGACGTAATTCGGCCCGCTCAGCTTGTCGAAGCAGTCCTGCAGCTTCGACTTCTGAAAGAACACGTTGAGCGGTCCAAAGTAGTCCCACTGGGATTTGCGCACATCGGAGATGCGGCTGAGCTGATCGATCAGCGCTTGGGAGAAGCTCTCGAACAGGCCGGACAGGCTGATCACCGCGGCAACGCCCGGCGTCTCGTTGGCGATGAATGGCGCAAGCCCTCCGCCCTGACTCGCACCGAGCACCACCAGGGCGTTGGGATCTACCTCAGCGCGCGTCTTCAGATACTTCAGACCGTCGATGGCGTCGGTTTCGAAATCCCGAAAGCTGAAGCGCTGGGGATCGAAGCTGCTCGCGCCGTAGCAGCGCCCGCAGCTGCGCTTGTCGTAGGCCAGCACCACGAAGCCCTGACGCGCAAGCCAGTCTGCGAGCGCGTCGAACACCGCGAAGTTGTCCGGCAGCTTCCTCACCAAGTCCCCTGGCACGGCTAGGTGGCGATCGGCAGGTCCGCTACCGTGCACCAAGAGCACCGCCGGTCGCCTTCCTTCGATTCCCTGCGGTAATATTAGACTTCCCGCCAGCTCCGGTACGCCCTTCTCGGGGAGTGAGGAGGGATACTTGATCTCTTCCGTCTTGAGCTCCGAGAGCGCGATGAACTCGCACTTCTCCGCGACCCTCTGCTGGTTCAGTCCGCATGCTCCGGCGGGTAGCGGCTTCCGGCCGCTGCTCACGTCAAACGCCGGATAGCGCCCTTCCAGCGCCTCAAGGTTCGTCGCGCGCATGCTGGTCAGCGTGAGCACGACGATCGCAACTCCAGGCAAGCCAACCAGCAGCACCGCGATCCAGAGCACACGCTTGCCCAAGCGCCGAGCCTGGGACGGAGGTGTCGGTGCAGGCGAAACGTGTTGCTCCGGCTCACTCATCGAGAGCGCTTGTAGAGCCGCTCTGAGAGCCACGCAAACACGCCGTTTGCCGCAGCCTCCCCGAGCCGTCAAACGGCACAAAAAACGGCCCCCCAACGGGAGGCCGTTCAGAGCTCAGCTGAGAGAATCAGCCCATCACGTGCTTCATCGCCTGCCCGGCGGCGAGCATCGCGTTCTCGAACGGCTTCGCCTCCGAGAGGTCGTTGATCTTCTCCCAGGCGCTCGCGACGTCTTCCGGACTGTGCTGCTTGAGCGCGACACCGCCGGCTTCGACGACCGCCACGCGGCTGATGTAGCCACCACCCACAGCGTACGTCTCGCCAGTGCTCGAACAGCCTTCGGAGGCCAAGTAGGCGACGAGGGGCGACACGTACTCCGGCAGGAGCTTCTCGAGCACGTTCGGCGGCATCACCGTCTCAGTCATGCGACTCTTGGCGATGGGGGCGATGGTGTTGACCTTGATGTCGTACTTCGCGCCTTCGAGCGCCAGCGTCTTGCCGAGGCCAACGATGCCGAGCTTGGCGGCGCTGTAGTTCGCTTGACCAAAGTTGCCGTACAGGCCGGCGGCGCTGGTGGTGTTGATCACGCGGCCGTACTTGTTGTCGCGCAAGAGGCCCCACGCGGCCTTCGTCACGTTCATGGTGCCGGTCAGGTGCACCTTGAGCACCTTGTCCCAGTCTTCGAGGGTCATCTTCACGAACGACACGTCACGCAGGATGCCAGCGTTGTTGATCACGATGTCGACCTTGCCGAACGCATCCTTCGCCGTCGCGACGATCTTCTCGGCGCCTTCGTAGGTGTCCACGCCGTCGTAGTTCGCGACCGCTTCACCACCGGCCGCCTTGATCTCTTCCACGACCTTGTCGGCCATGTTGTGACCTGAACCGGTGCCGTCGAAGGAGCCGCCGAGGTCGTTGACGACGACCTTGGCGCCGCGGCTCGCGAGGAGCATCGCGTGGCTGCGACCCAAGCCGCCTCCAGCGCCAGTAACGATTGCCACGCGGTTGTCGAAACGAATGTCAGCCATGTCTTCTCCTCGGTTTCATGCTCGGCGCGGGCGGAGTCTCCGCCGGGCCAAAATCTGGACGGCCGGACGGTAATTGCAGACGCCTCCCAGCTCAACTGGAGTGTGATTCGAGAGCTGCTCAAAAGCCTGGGAACACGCCAGCTGCCTCGTGCGTAGTTCAGATCCGTCTCGATCAGCTCCGGCCCGCTTTCCTTGGATCGGCGCTGCCAAGAGCCTGGCCCTCTCCAGTGAGAACGCGGCCCATCGCGCCGCTGTCAGCTTGGAAGGCAAACCGCGCTGTACATCTTCCGGCGCCACACCAGCTCGCGCATGAACCACTGGGCGGCGGCCGTGGGTCACTCGTAGCGGATGTCGAGAATCGTCAGCTCGAGCTCGCCCGCAGGCCGCTGCACGACCACGGTGTCGCCGACCTTCTTCTTCAACAGCGCACGTCCGATCGGCGACTGAAAGCTGATGTAGCCGAGGCTCGGCTCCGACTCGTCGGGACCCACCAAGGTGTACACGCGCTCTTCGCCTTCTTCGTCCTCGACTTTGACGCTGGCTCCGAAGCGGACGCTGTCGAGCAACGCGCCCGATGTCTCGACGACTTCACAGTTGTCCAAGCGTTTCCGCAAGAAACGCACCCGGCGGTCAATCTCCCGCAGCTTCTTTTTGCCGTAGATGTACTCGGCGTTCTCCGAGCGATCGCCTTGGGCCGCGGCGTCGCTCACCTCTTGCACGATCTTCGGACGATCGACGTGCATCAGGCGGTTCAGCTCATCGGCGATCTTCTTCGCGCCGGCGGGCGTCAGGTAGTACGTGGGCACCGCCTCCTCGTGCTGCAATCCCGGACGGAAGTCCAGCGCACAAAGTGCCAGCGCCCCCTCACCGTGCGGGCGAGGGAGCGCATCGTCGCTCAGGCTTTATCACCGTGGCGACAGGCTCCACGGCGGAGTGAAGAGCTCAGGGAGTAGCAGCCTCGGCCAGCTCCGGAGAGGCGTCTTGAGTGTCGTCGGCTGCCGACTCAGCAGCCGCCGTGGGCATCACGAAGAGCTCTCGCGTGGTGAAGCGCGAGCCGTCGAGGAACACCTGTCCCCCAGTGCGAGTCGCCGCGTTGATCACGATCGGCGCGAGCAGGTTGACGGTGGCGGGCAGACCCGAGCGGGCGCACAGCACCGCGAGCACAGCAAAGTCTCCCTCTTCGCCTTCGAGGCCAATCGCACGCGCTGCGTTGGCAACCGGCACGTCAGGGTACTCTGGCGCCAGACCGTGGGCGCTCACGACCGGGAGCGACACATGCTCCGAGGTGGTCGACTGCAGCCAGCCAATCGCGCTGGAGGTCTTGTGCTGGATCAGGATGTACTGGGTGTCATCGGGGAAACCGATAATTCCGGCGGGAAAATTGATGATATCTTCTTCGGAGCACTCGATGGTGCCGAAGCGCTGGCTCTCGATAATCATGTACGCGACTCCTTCGAAAGGCGGGTAGCCCGCCGTGGACGTCACGAACGTTTGCAGCCGGTGTGCCAGTCTCACTTTGACTCCGCGCCGGGTTTGGGGGTGAGCTGCTCCCGAGGGCGTCCGAGCCAAAAACAAGGCCCTTGGCCCCCTGGGTCAACACCGACGGGGTGCGCTGGGAGTCTCGCCCCTTGGATGTCAGCCCGTTGACACCACCCAACGAGCGCCGAACGCCTGACGCCAAGACGCCACTCGGAGCGTCAAATCCACGGCGCTTCGCCACCACAGCACCTCCACAGCACCGCAGTTGTTTCCGCACGAAAACGGACACGCAACCGTGCAGCGCGGTGCCTCCTCCCCCCCAAGGACCCTGCTCGAGTCGACGAACGGTCCGCGAGGTTGTGCAATGCACTTGCACAATGTGTGAAACGGAGCCTATGCAAGCGAGCCAAGTTTCGGGAATCACAAGGTTCTAGCTCTGGCACATCGGCTGCAGCAGCTCCCGCATGCCCCCCCTTCGCCCCGTGTGTTGCTCTCGGTGGATCCGGCTCCTGACCGCCAGCACCGCAAGCCTCTGCTTCAGTGGAGTGCTCTCGAGCCCCCCCGCAGCCGCCGCGCCAGAGCCCCCGACGCCCGCCTTCAGCGCGGCGATCGACGGGTTCGCTTCCTACACGGAGCAGACCACCTGCGACCCCAGTGAGAAGCCCGGCCCCAAGGACTTCCGCAGTCTGATGCTCGCGACCTACCCGGTGAGCAGCAACCTCGGGATCATCCGAGCATGCAATGTGGGAGGTACCAGTGAACACAAGGAAGGACGCGCCTTCGACTGGGGTCTCAACTACAACGACGCGAACCAGCGCGACATCGCGAACACCGCCATCAACTGGCTCTTGAAGACAGACGAGCACGGAAACGCCTGCGCCCTCGCGCGGCGCTTTGGCTTGATGTACTTCATCTGGAACAAGCAGATCTGGGGCAGCTATCGCTCCCCGAACGGCAGCTGCGCGACCGCTGGCTGGAAGGCGTACACCGGCACCAACCCTCACACCGATCACATCCACCTGAGCTGGGCCTGGCCCGGTGCGCGAAAAGAAACCACCTGGTGGACGGCGCCGCTGCCCACGAATCAGCCGCCCAAGGGCTACCTCGACCGGGCAAACTGTGAGTCTGTGGGCGGCTGGAGCCAGGACGTGGACACGGCCGGCAGCCCCAACGACGTCCACCTGTACTTCGACGGCCCTGCAGGCGACGCCGGCGCAACCTCCTTCGCCCTCACCGCCGGTCAGTACCGTGAGGATCTGTGCGGCGCGCTTGGCTCCTGCGAGCACGCCTACGAGATCGCCTCACCCCTAAGCTTGCACGACGGCCAAGAGCACAGTGTCTACGCCTACGGTATCGACACCGCTGGCGGCGCGAACTCTCAGCTGACGAACAGTCCCAAGAGCTTTCGCTGCGAGCCGAATGTCCCCGCGGGCGTGCTGCGACACGTGGTCAACCAGGATGTCTTCGCGAGCTGGGGCTTCTCCTACTTCTGGGACGTGATGCCGGTCTCTGACGCAGAGCTCGCGAACCACGACCCAGGTGACGACATGCTGCCGGCGCCGGTGCTCGCCAAGTCAGACGACGGCAGCCCCGCCGTCTACCTGATTGAGGGCGGCGCAAAGCGACACATCCCAAGCGCGGCGGTCATGGACGCGTGGGGCTTCGACTGGAACAGCATCGAGGTCTGGCAAGCCGCGGATCTCGACGCCCTGGAGCCGGGTCCAGACGTACGAGCGCGCCCGGTGCTGATCCAAGGCAGCGGTCCGGCGGTCTACTTGCTCGACGACGACTGGGGTGAGCCGCCCGGCGCTGGTGGCAGCACCGGCGGATCTGGCGGAGACGGCGGCGGCTGGGCGAGCGGCGGCGCAGCTGGAACAGCCTCAGGCGAAGCCGGAGGCGCCAACAGCGCTGAGGGCGGATCTGGAGTCGGCCCAGCCACTAGCGTGCTGAGCGACGACTCCGGCTGCTCATGCTCTACCGCAGGGAAACAACCAGGGAGCCCTACCGGTTTGCCTTGGCTGGTACTTGCAGGCGTGGGCGTCGCGCTGACGCGCCGTCGGAGGACGCGATGAGCGGCAAGAAGGTGGTGCGCGCACGCCCTCCTGAAACGACGGACGCCGGGAGCCGCAAGCGCTGGCTCTGGTTGGTCCCAGTCTGCTTGGTCGCTGGAGGCTACTGGCTGCTGCGGAGCCCCGACGCAGCTCCGGAGCCCCAGAGCAAGGCGCGCGTGATTCCGCAGGACTTGCAGACACCGGTTGCGCACCGCGCGGAACCGACGGTGCGCAAGGCGACTGCACGCAGCGTTCGTCCGACGGAGCCCGAGACGAATGGCGCAGCGACCCAACCAGCGGGGGTGGCTGCGCAGGTTCCCCTCGTCACCACACCCAAGGTCGCGCCACGCACGGCTCAGCTCGATCTACAGGTGATGCAAGAGGCCCAGAAGTACGGCTGGGTGTACACCGATGACAGCGAGACACCGTGTCCGCCTCAGCGGGTGCGCATCGTCTGGGACGTACCGGGCGATCTCTCCGACTACAACCGCGGCGCGTACTTCGAGCCGCTCGGTCCCGCGCCAAGCGAGAGCTCGACGTCGGTGAACGGCTTGTTGCTCTGCGAGGGTTCGAACTTCCTCTATCGTGGCTTCGAAGCCTACTACGACGAGGACCGCCGGCAGTGGCGGGTGTATCCCTTCCCGGTGATCGAACCAGCGCCCGGCGAAGAGTGATTCGCTGCCGCGGCGCCGGGGCGAGGGGCGAGTCAGCCGCATGAATGCGTAAGGCCCGCGCGTCTTGGGACGTGCGGGCCTCTTCTATTGCCGTATGGAATCGATCTCGATCACTCGGCGGCTTGATCGTCGCCCATGACGTCGTCTTCGATGTCGTCGAGGCCCTGATCGAGGCCGCCGCCAAGCATGTCGTCGTCGTCCTCATCCGCTCCCTGATCGTCGGCGTTGGGAGCATCGCGATCGAGCCGCTTCATGCCATGGCCCCGACCCATCATCGCCGGCCCCTTCTCCAGGTTGTCCGCGAGCTTGGTGCGCTGCTCAGGCGTGAGGATGGCGAGGAACTCGTTCATCTGCGCGAGGTGCTGCTTCATCATGTCGCCGGCATCCTTGTGCTTCGGGGACAGATCGAATTTGCTCGCGTCGAAGCCGTCCTTGGCGAACGCATCCAGCAGAGCCAGCACGTTCTTGTGCATCGCTTCACGCTGCGCCTTCATGGCCGCCATGTCGGGCATCTCGGGCTTGTTCTTCTCGGCGAGTGCGTCGACCTTCGCTTGCTGATCTTCGGTTAGCTCAAGACCGCGGGCCAGCATGCCGAAGGCGCCGCCCTTCATGCCATGCATGCCCTTCATGCCGTGCTTACCCATGCCCTTCATGCCCATTCCGCGATGCGGGCCTTTCGTGTCGTCCGGTTCACCGGCGGGCTTGTCGCCATCCTTTGCGCGCTCGGCCCACTTGGCCTGCATCTCCTCCATGCGCTTTTGACGGGTTTCCATCTCAGCCTTGACCTTGGTGACCAAGGTCGTGCGCTGCTCGGGAGTCAGCACGGCATACAGGCCGTTGAGGAGCTTCACCTGAGCCGCGGTACGCGCCTCCTGCTTCTCCTTCATCTTGGTCATCTGGGCTTCGAAGGCCTTCTCGTCGACCTTGCCTGCCTTGGCAGCGGCAACCATGGCGGTCTTCATCGACTCGCGATCCGCCTTCATGTCGCCCTTGGCTTCCTTCTTTTCGTCTTTCAGGGCGGCGATCTTCGTCTTCTGTTCGTCAGTGAGCTCGAGCTCCTTCAGGGCGGTCTTCATGAGGAGCTGCGCGGGCCCCTTGTTTCCGCGCCCGAATTTACCGTGGCGGTCCTTGCCGAACTTTCCGAAGCCTTTCTTGCCGAGCTTCTGTTTGTCGATGGCCTTGGGCGCCTCAGCGGGCTGAGTGACCTCTTGCTTCTGCTCCTTCGACTCCGGGGCTTGGTCTTGCTGAGAGCACGCGACCGGGACGAGGGCCAGGGCCAGGGCCACGAGGAGCGAGCTGTTCTGGATACGACGCATGTGAGATTTCTCCTTGGCGCCCGCGCTCGGCGGGGTCGCTGTTCGATCAACGAATCGCGGGCGCAGAGCCCGCGGTCAATGCCGAGTCTCGAGAGGGTGTTAACTGGGATTTTGGGGTGGGTGAGGCTGCCGTAGGGCTGACTCACACCGCTCTCGAGACTCGTAGGGTGTGACGCAGGCACTCAGAGGCTCCCTACGCCGCACACTGAAAACAAACGGGATTGAGGCCGTTGGCCCCCTCAGGAGCGAGAGCGAACCGCGGTATCGCGAGGGCGACAAGCCAGGACGGTGACAAAACGCCGACACTCGGCCCACCAGCTGAACGCCAACACGCTGACGTCCCGGCGCCCTACCGCCTGACCTCACCCCCAAAAACCCGTGTGGTTCCCCCACCGAGTGAGCGGGCTGACGCGTCGGGCCGTGGCACGGGTCTCGCACAACTGGCCGCGTGAGCTCCGCCGTCGCCAGCAGCAAGAAGGGATCGGCCAACGACCTGACGGTCCCGATCGGCGTCGTGGGCATCATCATGATGATGGTGCTGCCCATGCCACCGTTTCTGGTGGATGTGCTGCTCGCCGTCAGCATGGCCCTCGCCATCGGCGTGTTCCTGATCGGGCTGTTCATGGAGAAGCCGCTGGAGTTCAGCGCGTTCCCCGCCGTGGTGCTCGTAGCGACGCTGCTCAGGTTGTCGGTCAACATCGCGACCACGCGTTTGATCTTGCTGCACGGCTCCGAAGGCCAAGACGCCGCCGGGCAAGTGATCATGACGTTCGGCAACTTCGTGGTCGGCGGCAACGTAGTCGTCGGCCTCGTGGTGTTCTTGATCCTGGTGGTGATCAACTTCGTCGTCGTCACCAAAGGCTCAGGCCGCGTCGCTGAAGTCGCCGCGCGCTTCGCCCTGGACGGCATGCCCGGCAAGCAGATGGCGATCGACGCCGATCTCAACGCCGGACAAATTTCCCCCGAGCAAGCGCGGATGCGGCGCGGAGAGCTCGAGCGCGAAGCAGACTTCTTCGGCGCCATGGACGGCGCGAGCAAGTTCGTCAAAGGCGACGCGATAGCGGGCCTCTTGATCACCGCGATCAACCTGGTCGCGGGCCTCGCGCTAGGTGTTGCCGCGGGGATGAATATCGGAGACGCAGCCCGGACTTTTTCCATTCTGTCCGTCGGTGACGCGCTTGTCTCGCAGATGCCCTCGTTGCTGATGAGCACCGCGAGCGGCGTCGTCGTCACCCGCTCCGCGACCGGCGAACAGCTAGGCAGGGCGCTGAGCGGCCAGCTGCTCGGGAGTCGCAAGGCGGTAGCAGCGACCGGCGGCATGATGGCCGTCATGGCGCTGGTTCCCGGCATGCCGGCGGTGCCCTTCCTCGCCATCGCGGCGGCTCTCGGCTGGACCGCGTATCAGCGCGGAAAGAAAGAAGAAGCGCTCGAGCTCGCACCTCCACCAGAGGTGATAGAAAAGCCAAAGTCCCCGACAGAAGAGCTCGAAGAGGCGCTGCCGCTTGATGTGCTGGCGCTAGAGGTCGGCTACGAGCTGATCCACGCGGTAGACCCCAAGTCAGGTGGAAACCTCGTGGACCGCATTTCGGGGCTACGCAAGCAGCTGGCGATGGACCTCGGCGTGGTGATCCCGCCAGTGCACATTCGCGACAACTTGCAGCTCGAGCCGAGCACGTACCGCATGATGCTCCTCGGAACCGAGCTCGCGAAAGGGAGCCTGCGCGCGGGTCGCTTGCTCGCATTGGATCCGAGCGGCACCGCTCCGCCCATCGACGGCGAGCCGACACGCGATCCGGCGTTCGGTACGCCTGCGCGCTGGATCCCCGCACGAGAGCGCGAGCTCGCCGAAGCACTGGGCTACGCGGTCGTCGACCACACGACGGTGATCGCCACTCACTTGGCGGAAACGGCTCGTACTTCCGCCCACCAGATCCTCGGTCGAGCAGAGCTCCAGCACCTGTTCGACGTGTTCTCCAAGGGCAACCCGAAGCTGGTGGATGACTTGGTACCGAACTTGCTGACGTTCGGGGAGGTGCTCAAGGTCATGCGCAATCTCGTCAAGGAACAAGTCTCGATTCGCGACCTGCGGACGATCCTCGAGGCACTTATCGAGATCTCTCCGAGCACTCGCGACACCGAGCAGCTGACCGAGATGGTGCGCCAGCGCCTGTCGCGTCAAATCACTGCCGCTCACACCGACAACGAAGGACACCTCGCGACGCTGGTGCTCGACGCCCAGGTGGAGGAGATGTTCCGGCGTTCCCTCCAGGAAATAGCCGCAGGCACGGGCGGCGCGCTGGACCCGGAGCTAGCTCGCCGACTCGGCGACCAGCTCGCCGCCGCCGTGCAGCGCATGGAAAACACCGGTCGCCGTCCCTGTGTCATCACCAGCCCTGACCTGAGGCGCTACGTGCGCGCGTTTGCAGAACGCCGCTGTCCCCAACTCGGAGTTCTCTCCTTCCGAGAGCTCGAGCCCGGCGCCCCCATTCGTCCTGTCGAGACCGTGTCCTTCAACGCGGCCCCCCGCGCGAACGCCTGAGTTCGCCCTTCTGACCTAGGAACCCCAACATGACCCAGCAAGTCTTTCGAGGAAACGATGTTCGCGAAGCCCTCGCCCACGTACGCGCTGCACTGGGAGCTGACGCCGTCATCGAATCCACGCGGCAAGTGTCAAGCGGCGGTCGCGGTGGCTATGTCGAAGTGACTGCGGGCCCGGGCCAGAACTCTCGCGCCAAGCCGTTCGCACCGGAGCTGCAAGACGAGCAGGCGCCCCGCCGCAGCGTGCGGCGCTGGAACATGCCGAAGACGCCCCGCCGCGGAACCGAGCGTGAAGCGCCTTCAGCACTGCGCAACATGGCGCCCGCGGACATCGAACGGGAGCTGCTCGAGCTCCGCGCCATGTTGGAAGAGATCAACGCTTCACGCCCGCCGAAGGAGCGCGCACAGCAACTCCTCCACGGCATCGGAATCGAGGGCAAGCTCGGCCAGGAGCTCGCGCGCGGTGCGGGGCGCGTCGCCAAGGACGAAGCCGCGCTCAAGCGTTGGCTGAAGAAGCGCATCGGCGAGCGCCTGCTGCTCCTGCCGAATCTGCTGAACCGCCCAGGGCGTCAGGTGCTGACGGTGATCGGTCCGACAGGTGTCGGCAAGACCACGACGCTCGCGAAGCTCGCGGCGCAGGCCAAGCTCGACCTCGGTCGCTCCGTTGCCGTGCTCACCCTCGACACCTTCCGCGTCGGTGCGGTGGAACAGTGGCGCCGCTACGCGCAGCTCCTCGGAATCGAACTCGAAGTCATCAAGCGCCAGGAAGACTTTGCTGAAGCCGTCGCGCGTACCCGCGCGGAAGTGATTCTGGTAGACACCCCCGGGCGCACGCCCAACGACTACGGCCCGACGGCGCTCCTCGCACGCTGCCTGCAGAGTTGCTCCATCACCCAGGAGACACTCCTGGTGCTGCCGGGCTGGATGCGTGCGCGCGACGTGGAGCGCATCAAGCGCCAGTACGAGGACCCCGGCGTCAGCGCTCTGGTGATCACCAAGCTGGACGAGTGTGAACAGCTCGGCGGCGTGCTCCACGCAGCCATGCCGAGCGGCCTACCCATCGCCTTCGTGTGCGACGGGCCGCGGGTCCCAGAAGACATCCACAACCCCGAGCTCGACTCCCTGCTGGAGGCGATCCTTCCGGAGGCATCATGAACAACGAGCCCCAGCTGGGCACCGGGTCAGAGAGCCCGAGCGCCCTCGCCACATCTGTACGCGCGCAGCGCGAAGTCTACGACCGCTACCTCCCGGTAGTGCGCCGCATCGCGATGCGCACCGTGCGCACGCTCCCCTCCTCCATCACCATCGATGATGTGATCAGCGCGGGCTGGATGGGCATGGTGGAGGCCCTGGGCCGCCGCACCGACGACATGACCGATGATCACTTCGAGGCCTACGCCTCGTACCGTGTGCGCGGCGCCATCCTCGACTACCTGCGCATGCTGGACCCGATGAGCCGCAAGATGCGCGGGGCGTCGCGAAAGATCACCCAGGCCGTGTCGGAGCTCACCGCGCGGCTCGGTCGCGCGCCGGCCGAGGACGAGGTCGCCGCGGAGCTTGGACTGCCACTCGAGGAGTACCAAGAGCTGCTGGGTCAGGTCGGCGAGGCGGGCTTTGCGCGCCTCGAACTGACGGACATCGCGGAGCCTGATACCCATGAGGCGTCACCCGAAGCCCAAGCCGCCAAGCAAGAGATTGTGGGCGCCGTCGCCAGCGCCATCGATGACTTGCCGGAGCGCCTACAGATGGTGCTCGCCCTCTACTACCAAGAGGACTGCAGCTTCCGTGAAATCGGCGAGGTGCTGGGCGTCACCGAGAGCCGCGTGTGTCAGCTCCACACGGAGGCCGTACACATGATCCGCGCGGTACTAGATGGCAAGCCGATGCGCAAGCGTGCGCGGCGACGGAACGGTGCACCGAAGGCGCGGCGCTGACCTTCGCCTGCATTATTTCTTCAGGGAAACAACTTCCTCGAGCACGCCCACCTTGGGCGCGCCGTCGATGATCGACACGGCCTGCTTGGCGTGTAAGTCGAGGCTGCCGTCACCATCGAAGTCGCACTTTGCGCTCGCGTAACCCTTGGTGTCCTCTTCACGGGTCCACGCGTACTGGCACTTCTGCGGGGAGTTCAAGCGGAACCCGATAGCGGCCCAGGCCTCCCAGTCCGTCGGCTTACTCTTGTAGGCCTTGCCCTTCACGGCGTCGGCGCTGGCTGGGACTGGCGGCATCGAGTCAGGCAGCTTCTTGCCGGCGCCCTTGTCGTCGTCCGTGGGCAGGTCGCCAGCGGTAGGAACTTTCAGCGCCGCCGCCATCACCCCGCGCGTGATGGCGATCAAGTGAGCCTTCGCTTCGGCTCCCGCCAGCGTGCGCTCCAACATCGTCGCTGAGTCCACGGGCGCCGCAGTCGCCGAGCTCGCGGCGCTGGGTGCTTCCCTCTTGTCACAGGCACTGAGCAGCGCAAACGGCAGAAGGCAGAGCAAATGCGGCTTGGAAAACATGGCGCATCCTCAAGAATCTCGCAGGGGTGAGTCAAGCAGACTCACGGATTTTGCGTCGCCAGCGGCGGGAGCTAGAGTGCCCGACATGCGTCTCTTGCGAAGCGCGCTCGCTGTCTGCGCAGTGACTGGGTTCATGCTGGTGCAATCCGCATCAGCTTCAGCAGGGGACGACGACAAGCCGAAGACGAGCGCAAAAGCAGCCGCAGCATTCCTACTCGGGATCCGCGGGGATGACTTGCGCTACTTGTGTAGCGACAACTGTGGCGCCATTCGCAGCGACGACGCCCGCTACTTCTGCAGCAAGAACTGCGGAGCCATTCGTAGCGACGACGTGCGCTACCTGTGCGGCGGCAACTGCGGCGCGATCCGCAACGACGACGCCCGCTACGCCTGCCAGAGCAACTGCGGCGCCATTCGCAACGACGACGCCCGCTACGCCTGCCAGGGCAACTGCGGC
This sequence comes from Polyangiaceae bacterium, assembly GCA_050183255.1. Classification (GTDB taxonomy): domain Bacteria; phylum Myxococcota_A; class Polyangia; order Polyangiales; family Polyangiaceae; genus JAHBVY01. The sequence continues at coordinate 15,263 of JBFXBK010000202.1, forward strand.
GCCATCCGCGAAGACGACCTGCGCTACCTGTGCAGCGGCAACTGCGGCGCGATTTAGCTGACCTACGGCTCACCGGCTGGATGCTTCTCCAGCCAATGAACGTCCACCAGATCCTGCTCGCGGCCCGCGGCGCGCTTGTTCTGGATGAGTCGAGGTCGCGACAGCACGAAAGCTTCTTGATCGTGAAACCGCGAGGCAACGCGATCGGCCCAAGCATCATCGAACTCAACCCCATCAATGCTGGTAAGGACGTCGATCCGGATTGGCTCTACTCCAATCTGAAACACTACCTGGCCACCCGCGATATCCTCCGCCGTCAAACCGTGAAGCGGCGCGCCGAAGTCCTGAAGGGCGGCGACCACCGAAACGCCGTTCTCGCGCGTTGGTCGCACCCACACGTCAAGGTCCTTGGTCGCCCGCACCAACCCGTGCGCTGCGAGGGCGTGCGCGC
>JBFXBK010000203.1:0-15678 GCA_050183255.1 Polyangiaceae bacterium
AGCCAGGTGTCGCGAGCGCCTTCGCCGTAGCCCCACAGGATCGCTACTTCGCTGGGATCTACCGCCTTGTTGCCGTTCTCGTCCGCCCGCCAGAACAAAGGTAGGTAGCTCTGCGCGGCCAACGCGTTGAAACGCTGCCGGCTCAATACGTCGAGCTTTGGCGGCGGTGGTGGAGCCTCGGTTGCCGTGGCGGTCGGTGTGGTGGGCGGCGGTGCTGGCTCGGGTGCAGCGGGCGAGCAGCCAGTGCTCAGGCCGAGCCCGGCGCACGTGAGCAGAGGTAAGAAAAGCGTACGAGTGCGGTGAGGGGCGTGCATCGCTGGGGGCTTATCGCTGACACCCGCTCAACGTCAACCAGTGCTGCACGGCCGATTTGTCCAGTGGCATCGGGTGTACGCGAAAGTTCCCGAAGATCTGAAAAAAAGCACCTCACCCCCCAAGCCCGCCTTCGAGTCAGGGTCAGACTGGGGCGCGTGAGGCGACGTGAAGCCGCGCCCGGGAGGCGCGAACAAGCAACCGATGCGGCGCGTCGGCGAGCTTGGATCGTTCATCCCGCCAGGCTGGGACTCACGCAGGAGTTTTGAAGGCGCGGTGGTGTTTGGGGTGCGCTAGTCCCTACACGCGGGCTACCTGGGCACCGCCGCGCCTTCTCCTTTTCTATGGATTATTTCCCGGAGGATCTAGTCTCAGGGTAATGTTCTGTGTCTTACTGCTTCGGCTTGGCGTCCCGCGCCCCATTCCCGGTTCGGATATATTTGCCGAGCGGAAATTATGGGGTGGGGGGAGAGGCCAAGCAGGTGCAGGCGTGGACTAGCCCGCGTCCCCCCGCAGCCCTGCCACCACCGCTTCGGACAGAATGCCTGCCAGGGTGTCGATGGTCTGCTCGCCCTCTTCGGCGCTGGCGGCGGCCGGGCTACCGAAGTAGGCCAGCGGGCCGCCGGCCTCCTGGAAGCTTTGCTTGCCCTCGCGAATCGCGACCGAGAGGCTCGAGGGGTTCGACGGCAGGCTGCGCCGCAGATCCTCGCGGACCAGTTCGGGAGCTCGCGCCATGACCACCGATCCTTCGTACTGACCCGCATGACAGGCTCCGCTCTTGAACTCGTCGCTCAGGCGCAGCGCCCAGGGCTTGCGCGTGACGTCGGGGAAGATCACGTCAAGCTTGCCGGCGAGCTGCTTCTGCGCCGCGTACAGCGTACCGATGTGAGTCGGGTCGAGGTGCGCGTTCGCCAGCGCCAGGTAGCGCACGCCGTGGCGCGCGAGGCTGGTTCCAAGGTCGACCAAGAGCGCCGTCGCCGTTTCCGCGCGAATCGAGATGGTGCCTGCGAAGTCGCCCGCGAAGTCCGCGACGCTGTAGGCGAAGCTCGGCGCAATCAGGGCATCGACGCCGGATGCGGCCAAGCTCGTAACCGCTCGCTCCGCCATCGCCTCGGAAATGATCACATCCGTCCCCAAGGGAAGGTGCGGGCCGTGGGCTTCTGTGGCACCCACGGGGAGCAGCACCACCAGGCTGGATTTGTCGCGCCGCTCGAGCTCCTGGTAGGTGAGGTCGGCGAGGCGAACGTGCGAGGGGAGGGGCGTCATGGCGCCATCCTCGCTTTCTCGGATGCCGGCTGACAACCGCGATCGTGTGGCGGTCGTTGGCCCAGCGCTGGCGACCGGATGAGTGGGCTCTCCGTTGTTTGGCACGGCCCGTGGTAGGTTGACTGGCGATGGGAACCATCGGGCTACTGTTGAGTCACGAGCTGCTCTCTCTGTTCGTGCTCGTGTTGTCGGTAGTGCTGATCGGTAGCGTGCTGCACCAGCGGCGTCCGACAGGTAGCGCGTTCGCTTGGGTGCTCGGGATCGTGCTCCTGCCCTACCTGGCGATCCCGCTGTTCCTGATGTTTGGCGGACGCAAGTTTCGCCAGCGCCTCAGCAGCAAGCGGCTCCTGCAGCACCGAACCTACAAGACGTTTCCTCGAGGAGTCGACCGTGCGAGCCCCGAGGCGACCAGCCTTAGCTGGCTGCAGACGGGGGAGTCTGCATACGCTGCGTTCCTGAAGCAGATTCAAGATGCGAAGCGCAGCATTCGCATCCTGACGTTCGTGATCGGCGACGACGCCACTGGGCGCGCTCTGGTGCAGGCTCTCACCGAGCGCGCGCGCGCGGGCGTCGATGTCCGCTTGCTGGTGGACGACCTCTTGTTCTTTCGTGTGCCGAAGCGCGAGCTCAGGGCCTTCGAGGCGGCAGGGGGACACTTGGCGCGCTTCATGCCGCTCTGGCACTGGCCTTTCCGCGGGCAAGCGAACCTGCGCAATCATCGCAAGATCGCCCTCTTCGACGGTGCCACCGCGATCGTGGGCGGGATGAACTTGGCGGATGAGTACATGGGAGAGACGCCGAGCGGGCAGCGTTGGCGCGACCTGAGCGTTGCGGTGAAGGGACCCTGCGTGGCCGACCTTGACAAAATTTTCCGTGCGGATTGGGAGTTCGCCGCTAACGAGACACTCGCGGAGACGGCCGCGGAGGTGGACCCCGGAGCGCTGCTCGGCTCGGTCGAGGTTGTCCCGAGTGGTCCGGATCTCCGCGGCGACCCAATCTATGACGCCTTCCTGGAGCTGTTCTTCCGCGCGGAGGAACGTATCTGGATTGCTACGCCCTACTTCTCGCCCGACGACAGCCTGCTCAAGGCGCTCGAGATCGCCGTGCGGCGTGGGGTCGACGTCCGGGTGGTGGTCCCTCAGCGCTCGAACCACCCTCTAGCGGATCGCATCGCGGGGCCCTACCTGCGGCAGCTGGAGCAGCAGGGCGTGTCCATCTGGCGTTATGGTGCGACCGACGTCCCAGCCGGAGCGCCCCCGCGCATGCTGCATGCGAAGGCGGTGTTGATCGACTCGGAGCTCGCCATCGTCGGCTCGGCGAACCTCGATATGCGCAGCCTGCTCTGGAACTACGAGGTCTCGCTGTTTGCTCGGCGAACCCAAGATGCCGATTTCTTGGAGCAGTGGTTTCACGAAACTTTTTCCGAGAGCGTCTCGGGTGCCCCCGTTCCTAGCTGGCTTCTGCGCCGTTTCGAGGACGGGATGAGACTGCTCGCTCCGCTCGCATAGGTTCCCAAACAACGGCCTTGTACCTCGTCGCGGCCAACGTCAGAACGGCCGCGTGAGGCGTCGAATCGTAGTCGTGGTGTGCGCGCTCGCGGCGCTGGCAGTCGCCGTCTGGTTTCTGCGCGAGCGGAGGCGACCGACCTTCACCGCCGCGGAACGCCGGGAGATCGTCCAGACCATCGTTTCCAGCGGACAAGTGATGCCGCCGTCCGAGATTCACATTGACGCTCTGGTGACCGCTCCCGTCACGAGCGTGGAGGCTCGCGAAGGGGACCACGTCAAGGCGGGGCAGCTGCTCATCACGCTGGATGACGCAGACCTGCGCGCCCAACTCAAGCAAGCGGAAGCGCTGCTATCGCAAGCTCGTGTGGGTCACGCGTCAGTCCGCCAGGTAAGTTTCCCGGAGGCAACGGAGGCCGCAGTGCGGGCCGACGCGAACTTGAGCAACGCTCGCACCGAGGAGCGGCGGAAGAAGGCACTGCTCGATGCCGGCGTGATCACGAGGGAGGCGTACGAGGAAGCGAGTCGCGCGCTAACCGTGTTCGAGAGCCAGGCGAAGGCGGCCGCGCTACAGGTAAGAGCGGCCAAGCCTGGCGGAAACCAGCGCCTGAGTGCCCAAGCCCAGGTGGAGCTCGCGGAGGCTCAGGTTGCTGTTGCAAAGGCGAACCTGAGGAGAGCTGAGGTGCGAGCGCCCACCGACGCGACGATCGTCGAGCGCCTGGTGGAGTCTGGTGAGTCCGTGCGCCCAGGTTCGCGGCTCTATGTGCTCTCATCGGAGGGCAGGACGCGCGTCAGCATCGAGCCGGATGAACGCAACTTGGCGACTCTTGCCCTAGGCCAGTCTGCGATGTTGAGTGCGGAGGCGTTCCCCGACAAGCACTTCCTGGGCGTCGTGGCCTACATCGCGCCTGCTATCAACGCCCAGCGCGGCACCGTGGAAGTGCGGCTCGATGTACCTGATCCACCCGACTATCTGCGCCCGAACATGACGGTCTCCGTCGAGGTCACGGTTGCCCACAAGCTGGACGCGCTGGTGGTCCCGCTTTCCGTGGTGCGAGGGCTAGAGAGCGGACAGCCATGGGTCGCCACCTGGTCCACGAATGGCGAGGTTCGTCAGGACGTGACGCTTGGGCTCCGAGGGGACACCCTGGTCGAGGTGCTCTCTGGTGTATCCCCAGGGCAAGAGATCGCGGTGCCAATCGCGGCTTCGACCGCGCAGGGCCCCGAGATGCCTGGAGCGGCGAAATGAGGCTCGAGTGGTTCCTCGCGCTTCGTTTCATGTGGGACCAGCGCCTGCAGAGCGCGCTGATCGTCACTGGTGTGGGGATCGGGGTCGCGGTCATGGTGTTCATCACCGCGCTGATCACAGGGTTGCAGAGCAGCCTGATCGAGCGCACGCTGGGAAGTCAGCCCCACGTGATCGTGACCCCGTTGGAACGTGAAGGGCGTCCGGTGCGCCGAGCCGAGGGAGGCGAGGTGCTGGTACGCCACGTAGAGCGCCCCATCCAGCAGGCTCGCTCAATCGACGAATGGCAAAAGGCAGAGCGCGTGATCCGCCTGTTGCCGGAAGTCGAAGCCAGCGTTCCCCTGGCCATCGGCCCTGGCTCTGCGGTGCGGGGGAACACCGAGGAAGGTGTGCTGATCATCGGTGCCGAGCCTGCGCGGCTGGACGCGGTCATTCCAATTCGCAAGAACCTGCGAGTCGGGCGCTACGACGTGAGCGGCGTGGACGTGGTTCTCGGTGTAGAGCTCGCGAAGAACCTTGGCGTGAGCGTCGGCGATCGAGTGCGTCTCCGGACGGCGTCCACTGAGGGGCAAGTCTATGTGATCCGGGGCATCGTGGACATGGGCGGCCGCGAGATGAATCGGACTTGGGTTCTTATGTCTTTCCGTGCGGCACAGACTTTGACAGCGCAGCCAGGTCGAGCCTCGGCCATCTACGTGCGTGTGCGAGAGATCTACGCGGCAGAGGGTACGAGCCGCGCGATCGCTGGGCAAACGGGGCTTACGTCACGCAGCTGGATGGAGAGCAACGCCCAGCTCATGACGGCGCTCAGTTCGCAGAGTGCCTCCACGACCATGATTCGCTTCTTCGTACTGGTGAGTGTTGCGATTGGGATAGCGAGCGTGCTCGTCGTCTCGGTGATTCAGCGCTCGAAGGAGGTGGGGATCTTGCGCGCGATGGGTGCTGAGCGCGCGGTCGTGCTCAGAGTCTTCCTGATTCAAGGTGGCGTGATCGGTGCGGCAGGCGCAGTCGTTGGTTCGCTGCTGGGCTTTGCGCTCACCCAAGGGTTTCGAGCCTTGATCACGAATGCCGACGGCACACCCTTCTTCCCGTTCTCGATCACGCCGCAACTGTTTGGGCTCGCCTTAGTCGTGGCCACGATTGCGGGCGTGATTGCCGGCGTTGTGCCCGCTCGTCGCGCGGCTGCGCTCGACCCCGCGGAGGCGATACGCAATGGCTGAGGCGACGACCACCGACGACGAGAACGTGGTCCTCAAGTTGGCGGGTATTACCAAGGCCTTCGAGGCAGCAGGGAGCATCGTCGAAGTCCTGCATGGCATCGACCTCGAGCTGCGGCGTGGGGAGCTGTGCGCACTCACCGGTCCATCGGGCTCTGGGAAGACCACGCTGCTGAACATCATCGGCTTGCTGGCGAAGCCGACGAGTGGTGCGCTCTGGATTGCTGGGCAAGAGACGAGTCGACTTGACGACGCCGCACTCACCAGGCTGCGCAGTCGGCACCTGGGGTTCGTGTTTCAGTTTCATCACCTGATAGGTGCGCTCTCATGCGCCGAGAACGTCGCCATGCCGTTGCTGATCCGCGGCGGCGTACGGCCGAGCGCCGCGCTTGCCAAGGCGACCGAGGCCCTGGAGCAGGTCGGCCTCGCTGACCGCGCGTCCGCGAGGCCGGCGCAGCTATCAGGAGGCCAGCAACAGCGCGTCGCGGTGGCTCGAGCATTGGTTGCGCATCCGGCTCTGTTGCTTGCGGATGAACCTACCGGAAATCTGGATACGGCGAACTCCGACGCGGTGTTCGAGCTGCTGAGGCGGCTCAATCGCGATCGGGGAACCGGGGTGATCGTCGTCACCCATGACTCACGAATCGCCGAGCGTTGCGATAGCAGGGTGGAAATCGTCGATGGCTTGGTCCACGACGACAGCCGTTGGAAACTTGAAGTCTAAAGGGTACCCTCGGCGCCGATGGCAGCCAGCGATCCCGTAAACCTCCCAGAGCAACTCAACATCGCCGAGCGTTTCCTGGTCGCGCGCCTCACGACTCATGCGCACAAGACTGCGATCTTGTGCGGCGATCAGCTGCTCACTTACGCCGACGTAGACGCGATGGCGAATCAGTTCGGCAACCTGTTTCGCGCGAGCGGAGTGGAGCCGGAGCAGCGCGTATTGATCGCATTGCCCGATGTGCCGGAGTTCGCTGGTGCGCTGTTCGGTACGCTGAAGCTCGGCGCCGCGGTGGTAATGGTCAACAAGGACCTGTCGCAGGATGAGGTCGAGTACTTCTACGCGTACACCCGCGCGAAGTTGGTCGTGGTTGCTGCGGAGCAGTTGGACGTGTTCCTCGCGGCAGCAGCGAGCGCACCGCTCCTGAAGACCATCGTCGTGGTCGGCGACGCCGAAGGGAGGCAGGCAGCGGGCGTTCGGGTTGTGAGCTTCGAAGCGCAGAAAGCCGAGCTCGCGAGTGACCTGACGTGTTTCCCAACTCATCGCGACGACCCAGCGATTTGGCTGTTCTCTGGCGGAACGACCGGGCGCCCAAAGGCTGTCGTGCAGACACATCGCTCCTTTGCGAACACGACTGAGCTCTACGGCAAGCGCGTGCTCGGCATGACGGAGAGCGACATCACGCTCAGCGTGCCCAAGCTGTACTTCGGCTACGCCACGGGTTCGAATCTCCTCTTCCCGTTCTCCGTTGGCGCGACCTCGATTCTGTTCCCTGAGCGCTGCACCGCCGAGAAACTGTTCGAACTGATTGCACGGCATCGACCCACGATGCTCATCAACGTGCCGACAATGGTGAGCAAGCTGCTGGGGAGCGAGCAAGCAGCAGACGCTGACCTTTCATGTCTTCGCCTCGCGACGAGTGCAGGCGAGGCGCTGCCGGTCGAGCTGTACCAGCGCTGGAAGGATCGCTTTGGCGTCGAGTTGCTCGATGGCCTCGGCACCGCCGAAATGTGGCACGTCTTTTTGACTAACCGTCTCGGCGACGTCAAACCCGGCACCCTCGGGCGGGTCGTGGATGGCTTCGAGGTCAAGGTGTGCGACGACCAAGGCACAGAATTGCCGCGCGGAGAAACTGGGTGGCTGTGGGTGAAGGGAGACTCGCGCGCAATCTGCTACCACCAGCAGCACGACAAGTCCCTGCAAGCGTTCCGCGGTGAGTGGTACGTCAGCGGAGACATGATCAGCATGGATGCCGATGGCTATGTCACCTACGGTGGCCGCGGCGATGACATGCTCAAGGTGGGAGGCAAGTGGCTGAGCCCCGCGCAGGTGGAGAACTGCCTGCTGGAGCATCCCGCGGTGAAGGAGTGCGCTGTCGTTGGAGTCAGCGATGCCCAGGGGCTCGTCAAGCCCCACGCCTTCGTGATCGCCCGCGAGTCGACTCCAGAGCTGGCTGCGCAGCTGGTCGATTTCGTGCGGAACCAGCTCGAGCCGTACAAGGCGCCGCGTGTGGTCCACGTGGTGGCGGACTTGCCCCGCACGCACCTCGGCAAGATCGATCGCGGCAAGCTGCGCAAGCTGGGTTAGGGCCCGCGCACGGGGAAGTCGATCGATGATCGCGGCTGAGACCGCCGCAGCAAGAGGATCGGGCGCGAGGACGATCGAGTTCCCCGTTCGCGGGCCCTTAGGGCGCGGAAATCACGCGATTTGCACGTTGGCCAGCAGCGCCTCGAGCAGTATCAGGTCGCGACGCATGATCGCGAGGCGCAGCAACTGAGCACGCCGGCTCTTGAGCGGCAGCGTCGCGAGCAACGCCTTGGCCTGAATCAGTACTTCACCCAGCTGCGCGCGGTTTGGCGGTGCCAGGGGAGTGATCGCCGTCGTCTGACGCTCCGGCGTGTCTGCATCCAGGGCAGGAGGAAGAATCGTCGAGCTCCGAGTGACGCGCGCACGAACCTCGGACTGCTCATCATCGAGTTCTTCGATGGGCGGGCGCGAGGAGGGTTTCTCGATGGGTGACATGGCGGTGCTCGGACGTAGGAACGCAGTCGCCGAACCAGGTCCAACGCGCGACGACGGTCGGCGGGGGCTGGGGCGTGGTTTTGCGGGTGCAACCAATGCAGTGCAGGAACTGTTCCGCTTCTTGGTTTGGTTGCTCTCAGTGGACGTGTGAGGGAACTAGGCGATCTGTCGAGGAGGGGGATTGACCTCGCGTGGGTGCCGGGACACGCGCTGAGGTCAATGGATAGACGCCGGACGTTGGCGCGGCGTTAGTGCGCTCCGTGTAGAGCGCCGGCGCGGTGCCGCCTCCCCCCAAAAAGCCCCTGCGTGAGGCGCCTGCGAACGACACGCGTGTCCCGCCTGTCTTGAGTTTGCGTACGCAGCTTCGCGGTGGCGCTGGAACCGACGTGCGGGATTCCGCAGCCTGCATGACGGGGATGTCACGCTCGAAACACTCAAGCGCGTGGTCGAGTGCGTAACCTGCTTCGCAGGTCGTTGAAAACAACGAATTTTTAGCGGAGCGTGTTGCCTTGCCAAGCCCGGGGCCGGTTCCTACAGTCCGCGCGTTACCCCCATGATGAAGGCAACCGAAGACTCACCGCGGATGTTCGAGAACGACTTGGTCGACTTCTTCTCGCGCACGCATCCCATGGTCGTGCCCATCGTGATGGTGCCGGCCGCGTCCGCCTGCATGTACTGGGGCGTCGTGCGTCACGGAGTTGGCGCTGTGGCCGCCGTGCTGTTGTTCATTGGCGGTGCGCTCGTGTGGTCACTCACCGAGTACTGGCTACATCGAACCTTCTTCCACTGGGAGCCGCCGGGCAAGCTTGGGGAGCGCATGCACTTCCTGGTGCATGGGGTTCATCACAAGTGGCCGAAGGACAAGTACCGCCTCGTGATGCCACCCGCGGTGAGCATCTCGCTGTTCTTCATCTTCCTCGGCATCTTCTATCCGTTGCTGGGGGCGCGCTGGGTGTGGCCTTTCCATGCGGGATTCACCATCGGCTACATGGCCTATGACCTGATCCACTACTACATCCACCATTACAACCCGAAGTCGCAGTACTGGCTGCGCTTGAAGAAGCATCACATGCTGCACCACTTCAAGACGCCCGACGTGCGCTACGGCGTGAGCTCGAAGTTCTGGGACTTCGCGTTCGGTACCGTGGGGGAGCAACCCGCACGCCGCGCTCCCGTCGAACCCCCGGCAGGATCCTGACATGGCTGATGCAGCGCCTCCGGAGCTGCCGGAGATCCCCGAGGAGCTCGGGCTGGATCCAGTGCTGTGCGCGCTGCTCCAGGTCGCCTATTTTCTAGACATGGCGGAAGACGAGGTGGTGAGCGCTGAGTTCGCGACCCCGAACCTCGAGCGTGTCGGGCTCTACATTCAGCGCTTGGACGACGAGCACCTGGATGAGCTGGAAGCGCAGCTTGCTGAGTTGGTGGAGCACGCCATCTCCGCTCGCTGGAGCGCCGAGCAGCGGGAGTGGCTCTCGAGCTTCCTCGAGCACTGCGGCATCGAAGTCCAGGACGAAGACACGTCGGACATGAACTGAGGCGCTGTCCGACTCCCGGGATACCGAGAGGTCAGCGGAAGTCACGGGCGCTTGATTGCGCCATCCCGGATCGCCTTGAGACCATCGGTCGATGGAGGGCCGTTCTACGCAGCCGTACCCGGATGGGGCGGCGACGTTTGAAGCGTCGCGCGAGTACGTTTCTCCGGGCAAGACCCGACTGTTTCGCGAGTTCGGCCTGACGCTGGTGATGGGTGAGCGAGACGGCATCGGTTTTCGCGACGCGTTCACCGGACAGCACTTCGTCAACTGCCACTCCAACGGCGGTGTCTTCAATCTGGGACACAGAAACTCGAGACTCATCGCGTGTCTCAAGCAAGCGCTGGACGAAGTCGACATCGGTAACCACCACCTCGTCAGCGGCTGGCGTGCGGCGCTCGCTGAGCGATTGGCGCACTCGACGCACGATCACTTGAGCGGCGTCGTGTTCGGGGTGGGGGGAGGGGAAGCCATTGACCTCGCGATCAAAGTTTGCCGTGCGGCAACACTTAGGTCACGGGTCGTGTCCCTGATTGGTGGCTACCATGGTCACACGGGCCTTGCGGTCGCTGCAGGGGATGCGTCCTTTCGCGAGAAGGTTTTGTGCAGCAACGCAGACTTCGAGCAAGTGCCGTTCAATGATCTAGCCGCGATGGATCGAGCTCTGACGGACGATGTGGCTGCGGTCTTGCTCGAGCCAATCCCGGCGACGCTTGGCATGCCCTTGCCGTTGCCCGGCTACCTCGAGGGCGTGGCCTCGTTGTGCTCCGCGCGCGGGATCAAGCTGATCGTGGATGAGGTGCAGACCGGGCTTGGGCGCACGGGGCGCCTCTGGGCCTATCAACACCATGATTTCCGCCCGGATGTGCTGGTCAGCGGAAAAGGCTTGAGCGGGGGGCTCTACCCGATCAGCGCAACCCTCATGACCTCGGAGCTTCACCAACTCTTCGCATCCGATCCGTTCATCCACATCTCGACGTTTGGCGGCTCGGAGCTCGGGTGTCGGGTGGCGCTCGAGGTGTTGAACCAAGTCGATCGGCCCGAGTTCCTGCAGCGAGTGGAGGCGGTGGGGGAGCAACTCGAGCGAGGCATGCGCGGGCTGCCGTTCGAGCTCCGTCGCCGCGGACTGATGATGGGGCTCAAATTTCCCATCGAAGGCGCTGGGCTGCTCGCCATGCGCCTGCTGGTGGATCAAGGCCTGTTCGTGCTGTACGCGGCGAATGACACCTCCGTGGTTCAGTTCCTTCCCCCGCTCATCTTGCAACCCGACGAAGCCGATGATGTCCTGAGTCGACTTCGCGCCGCGTTTCCTGATTGAGCCGCGGCCGGCCGACAGAGGAGGACGGGTGGGGGAGGACGAAGCGGCGTTGCAGCGGGGGTTGGAGGCGCTGGAACTTCGGGTGCAGAGCGCCCTCGCGCGCCAGGACGATTCCGAGCTCGAGGTGATCGGCAGCGGGGAGATCTCCCCAGTGCTGCGCCTGCGCGAGGCGGGGAGGAGCTACGCGGTCAAGCGCCTTCCGCTGTTTGCAAGCGAGGCTCGGCTTCGGAGCTACGTCGCTACCTTCGAGGCTTATCGTACGGCGCTCGAGGACGTCGGCATCCAGCCCATCAAGTCCACTGTTATTATTGCCACGAGGAAAAAAAATGAGATTGTCGCCTACTGTGTGCAACCCCAGGTAGACGAGTCGATGTTGTGCGTGGCCCGCTTGCGAACGATGGATCTCACTGCGGCCAGGCGTTTTGGCGGCGAGCTATTCGGCGTCATCGCCGGTGCCGTGAGCGAACGGCTTGGTCTGGACGCACAGCTCTCGAACTGGTTCGTGCGTGGCGAGGCAAACTCGGCGCGTGAGCTGGGCTATCTGGACCTGACGACGCCTCTCTTGCGTGGTCCGTCGGGTGAAGAACTCCTGGACACGGAGCTCTTCTTGGCCTCCCTGCCAGCGGCGCTTCGACCCATCGTGCGGCGCTTCATGCTCGGAGACATTCTCGCGAACTACTACGATCTGCGGAGCGTGCTCCGCGATCTGTTGGGGAACCTAATCAAGGAGCAACTCGAGCAGCATCTGGATGGTTGGCTTGGGCTTGCCAACGCTCGCGTCACACCCGAGCTGACGATCAGCGAGGTACGCGCGCACTACGCCGATGACGCGCGCACCTGGTCCCTGTTGCAGCGCTTGCGCAGAATGGATCGGGGTTGGCAGCGCTATGTACGCCGGCGGCCCTACGGCTTTCTGCTCCCAGGAAGTATTCAACGCCAGATCGACTGAACTCGCCGGCGGAAAAGCACCACGGCGCAGGCGCGTTTGGCTAGAGTGCCGCTCGATGACCCACGCAGCGAAGGTCAGCGCGCCGAAGGACTACGCTCCCGTTTGGCCCTACTACAGTTTCTTCGCTGTGTGCATGGGTGTACTGCACCTCGCCCTGGCTGGCATCGGGACCTGGATGGTCGTGATGGCGCATGAGGCGCCACGCCCTGAGGTCGAACCGGTGGCGTTTGGGTCGAGCGTGGCGGTGCTGAGCGTCCTGCTGGGCATTGCCTATTGCTACGCACCGTTTGCCCCGCGGAAACCCTGGGCTTGGCGCTACCACTTGGTGCTGATCCTCCTGGGCTTGCCTTCTTGCGTGCTGGGCGCGCTGCCTCTGCTGGTCTTCTGGCTGCGGCGGGACGCGCGTCGCATGTTCAAGGCGTAGCCGCCACGGCGGCTACTTCTTCTTCATCTGCATTTCGGACTCGAAGCTCGAGTCGACCTTGGCCTTGGCTTTCGACTTGGCGGGCGGGGCGTTGGTGGGCAGCGGCGCGGTTGGTTTCGGTGAGACCTTGGGGCTCGGCTTTGCGGGTGGCGGCTCGGTAGAGATCGGTGCCGCCTTCTTGGGCGCGGGTGGCGCTTCCTTCGTGTCGTCGGCCTTGGCCTCGAAATCAGGTTCGTCCTTGGGGCCCGGGGTCGGATCGAGCTTGGTGGTGGTTGGAGGTGGTAGCGGCACCTCCTTTTGGATCGCATCCTGCGCCGCCTTGCGATCAGCCTGAACTGCCGGTAGCGCGTCGCCCTTCTCGTCGAGGGCCTTGGCCTCGTCGTAGAGCACCAGACAGCGACGCCACTGCTCGGCTTCACACGCGCTGCGCGCCTGTTTGCGCAGCTCCTCGGGACGTTCCACGTCGGCGTCTTTTTCCGGGCGGATTTCGACGACGGGCGGCTTCTCGTCGGTCGTCGATAGCAGCCAGAAGCCGATCACGATGGACACGGCAAGGACTGCCGCGGCGGCTGCCCAGCGAGTGCGGAAATAGCGCCGCAAGCGTGACACGCGTTGCCGGACGCGAGGCGCTGGTAGGTTCTCTTCGCGCGCGATGTTTTCGAGCTTTTCGCCGGCGCCTTCGCGCAGCATCCACTCCAGGGTGTCCTCGGACTGGTCGCCTTCGGGGAGCTCCTTTTCCACCCAGCGCATCAGCTCTCGGGCGTCGTTGCCTGCGCTATCTGGCGCGGCTTGGTCTGGCGGTTCGTCGTACAGCAGCGGTTCGCGGCCGCGCTTGCGGAAGTGATCCGCCACCTTGTTGCGGGCCACTCCGAACAGCCAGCGGCGAAAGTCTTCAGGGTCCTCCGGCGCGTGCTCGGACTCCAGCGCGGCTGCGACGGTGATCTGCAAGACGTCGTCGGTTTCGTCACGTGGTACGCGGCCCCCGATGAAGCGCCGGAGATCCCTCAGTAGCTCGGGATCGTTGAGCAGCGCTGGAGTTGGTGGGGGCGCGGGGGGCTCGGACACTGCGGCCATCATGTCACGAGTACGGCGTCGCGCGTGACGCGGGATGTGTGACCCTCCCCCCCGAAAAAACTCGAAGTGGCGGCGAAAAGGCCTAAGTTCGCGGCATGCCTCCGACTTCCCGTTGGGTCGAGTCCATCCGCGCGGGCCTAGCCGCGCTCGCCGACCCCGAGGCAGCAGAACCCATGCGGGCCTACATGAAGAGCGAGCTGCCGTTCCTTGGCGTCCAGGCGGGCCCACGCCGGCGAGCGCTGCGGGAGCAGCTGCCAGCCGTGGAGACACAGGCAGAGCTCTATTCCGTGGTGCGTTCCCTGTGGCACGGACGCTCGCGAGGCTCACACAAAGTGTTCCGCGAGGAGCGCTACGTCGCGATGGAGATTCTGACGCATGCGCGCTTCAAGGCGCTGCGGGACGCTGACACGCTGAATGTGTACGAAGAGCTCATCGTCGACGGTGCGTGGTGGGACTTCGTGGACCACCTGGCCAAACACGGCGTCGGAGAGCTGCTAAAGAGATTCCCTGAGGAAATAAAGCCGAGAATGCTGTGCTGGGCTGCCGACGCCGACCTGTGGAAGCGCCGAACCGCAATTCTGTGTCAGCTGGATCTGAAGCAGACAACGGACATCGCACTGCTGGAGTCGGTACTCTCGAAGAACCTGGCCGACTCGGAGTTCTTCATCAGGAAGGCGGTGGGGTGGGCCCTCCGACAGTACGGCTGGGTCAATCCCGACTACGTCGAACACTACGTGGCACGCGAAAAGGGCCTGAGTCCACTCTCCAAGCGGGAAGCACTCAAGAGCCTAGACGCGGCTCGCAGGAAGCTCGCGAGCGCGGCGCGAGCCAAGTCGCGGAGTTCCAGGTGACCGATTGGAAGATCGAGAAGCTCATCCCCGGGGGCGAAGGGATGAGTCGCCTGGAAGGTGGCGGCGTCGGGTTCGCCCGTGGGGTGGTGCCCGGTGACATAATCCGGGTAGAAACTGTCAAGCGACACAGCGGCTTTCAGCGCGCCGAAGGTTGGAGCCTGGTTTCACCTGGTGCGTCCCGAAGCGAACCCCCTTGCCCGGTGCAAAAGCGCTGCGGGGGCTGCGATTGGATGCACCTCGAGCTCGGCGCTCAGCGCGTCGCCAAGCTCGAGATATTGCGTGAGGCGTTGGTGCGTACCGGCGGCTTTCAGGCCGCTACGCTACCCGAGATTCGACTGGAGAGCGCCGGGCCCGACACGGGCTATCGGCGTCGGGCGCAGCTCCAAGTGGACCCTGGGGGTCGAATTGGTTTCTTTTCCGCGGGGACACATGAG
The DNA here is from genome assembly GCA_050183255.1 of Polyangiaceae bacterium. GTDB lineage: Bacteria > Myxococcota_A > Polyangia > Polyangiales > Polyangiaceae > JAHBVY01. Next base: position 14,872 of record JBFXBK010000203.1, read on the forward strand.
CTGGTCGAGGTAGAGCGCTGTTTGGTGTGCGACCCACGCCTCGAGGAGATGCTGAGCGAGCTCCGCACGCTCGCGAGCCAAGGGCACTTTCGCGGCTTCTCGAGGCTTGAGCTGCGCGTCGCCGATCATGCACCGGAGCGCCTCGTGCGTGCGACTCCGGCGAAGCAACGCGGCAAGCGTGGCGCGCGGCCAAGTGCGTCCCTCGACGCCAGGCTCGCTGCGGCCGGCATCAGCTTGGTGATCGCAGGATCCCCAGACGACTCTGCGATGATGCAGCGCTGGGACCTCGGGAATGACGTGGTGTTGGCGGCACCCGCGGCCGCGTTCACGCAGGTCAACGCAGCCGTGAATCGAGCCATGGTCTCCGCGGTGGTGAGCGGCGCCCAGGCGCGCCAGATCACCCGCTTCCTCGACCTGTACTGTGGAGCGGGCAACTTCAGCTTCCCGCTCGCAGCCAGCGGGTTTGCGGGAGTCGGGGTCGAGATCAGCGCAGCGGCTGTGAGTGCGGCCGAAGCCAATCTGCTGGCTGAGACCGAACGCCTGGGGAGACCCCTCGAGCTGCGCTTCATCGCGGGCGACGCGGAGCGGGTGCTGCGAGAGATTGCTGACCCTCGATTCGATCTGATCGTGCTCGACCCTCCACGGGCCGGCGCGAAGGAGAGTGTCCCGCTCGTCGTTGCGAGCGACGCGCGGTGGCTCTGCATGTGTTCGTGCGACCCAGTTACTCTGTCCCGTGACTTGAAGGCGCTTGTTCAAGCAGGGTTCGTGATCGAAGAAATCGCGGCCTACGACATGTTCCCGCACACA
>JBFXBK010000204.1:0-15610 GCA_050183255.1 Polyangiaceae bacterium
TGGGACCCGCGGTGCTGAGGCGCTCGACTCCGGTGGTGGCGCGCGCCAGCACGGCCAAGTTGATCGTGACCTGTGCGCTCGAGATAGAGCTGATGGCGTGTGGACTCTGCGCGGGAGCACCTGGACGGCGTCGCATCCCGAGCGAGGCGACGTTGCCGCGAGGATTAGCTCCCGGCAGCGTGGTGGCGCTGGGCATCCGCGAGGGGCACTGGCGCATCTCCGCGATCCTCGACGGGCGAGCCTTCTACTGAGCGTCACTCCCAGGTCAGCTCGTACACGCGCACGGCCTGGTGGCGACCCATCAGGTCGTGCTCCCCCAGATCTCGCAGCAGCTCCGGGGCGCTGCTCTGATCGGCGCACGACTGGGCCACCAGGATCTGATTCGGTTTCGCGATGGACTCCAACCGCGCGGCAACGTTCACGACGTCGCCGACCACGGTGTACTCCATGCGCTTGTCGCTCCCGATGTTGCCCACGATGGCCTCGCCGGAATTGACGCCGATGCCGAGGCGCACCTCCACGCCGTACTTCTCGCGCCAGCCCTGATTGGCCGTCTCCAAGAAGTGCAGCATGTCCTCCGCAGCAGCTAGCGCGCGATCCGCGTGATCCGCTTGAGCAACGGGCGCACCCCAGACCGCCATGATGCAGTCGCCAATGAACTTGTCGACGGTGCCGTGGTGACGAAACACGATCTCGGTGAGCACGCTGAACAATTCGTTGAGCAGGGCGACGACTTCTTCCGCCGGGCGGCTCTCGGCGAGAGGCGTAAACGCGACCACGTCAGCGAACACGATGCTGACCTCGCGACGCTCACCGCCCAGCGCCAGGGAGTGCTCACCCTTGACGATCGCGTCTACCAGTTCCCCCGAGAGGAAACGACCGAGGTCGCCGCGCAGGCGCGCGTCCTCCGCGATCTGCTCTTCACTGGCCTTCAGCTCTCCGGCCATCTGGTAGATCGAGCCTTGGAGTTGCCCTAACTCATCTCCGCGCGGATGCGGTTTCTCGACCTCTCCCCAGGCGCGCCGAGCGATGCGCCGGGTCACGTCGACCAAGGAACGGATAGGCCGCGCCAGCGCGCTACCTCCAACGAAGCCGAGGAGCAACGCGAGCGCCGCGCTGATGCCCGCGACCAAGAGGCCGCGCTGGCGCATCAAGCTGAGGCTCAAGTAGGCTTCGGCTTGGGGGCGCCAGAGCGCGACGGTCCAGCCGAGGTCAGGCACCGTCTCGAGGCCTCCGACCCAGCTCTCGCCGTCAGCGTCGAACTCCTCCACGATGCCCACCCGCGCCAGCCCTGAGCGATGCTGGCTGAGCGGCGTCCAGACCGGAAGCGCGGACACGTCGGCTCCCTCGGCGAGCTCCACGCCGTGACCAGCGATCAAGTGACGATCTTGGTCCACCAGCATGATGTGCGTGCCTTGTCCCTCGAAGCGCATCTCCGCGAGGGTCGTGAGCTGCTCCCGAAGCGGCGAGAGGTCGACCCGCGCACACACGTAGGCGTCCGCGCCGTCGTCGGCGACCTTCGGGACCTTGGCTACCATCACGGCCTGCCCATTTTCTACGCGGAAAGCCGTGCCGTGCTCGTCGGCCTGCTTGCGCAGCTCCGGCGTCGATGCTGGAGGTTCCGGGCCGGAGCCCTTGATGCGCGAGAGCACGTGGCTCACCTCCGCGCTGGGGACTTCCAGGCGCACACCCGCAAGATCTCGGCTGTTTTCCAGAACCGGCCGCAGGCTGCTCTCGAGCAGCTTGGGGTCAGTCGCGGTCTTGGAGACGACCCCGGCGATGGTGAGCAGATCTCGCTCCCCGCGTTCGAGGCTGCGCGTGGTCAGCCCGGTGACCTCGGCGACTACCGAGCTCTGCAGCTGGCGTTCGCTGTTCTGGACGGCGTCGCGGTTGACGCTCAGCAGGAGCTGGCTCGCCAGCGTCGTCGGCACGAGGGCGACCAGCGCCAAGAGCAGCGCGAGCTTGATGCGGAGTGATAGCCCGCTCGGCTGTCGAGCGGGCGCGCGGGGCGCCTCGCTCACTTCTTCGCCTTTGGTTGCGCTGCAGGCGGGGCGCTCTTCGACTCCGCCTCGACGTCGCCGTCCTTCCAGTCGCTCTCACCGCTCGCGCTGCGCTTGAGGATCTGGAACTCCACGCGGCGGTTCTTGGCGCGGCCCTCGACCGTTGAGTTCGGCGCGATCGGGCGCCGCGGGCCGAAGCCGCGGGCCTCCAAGCGACGCTCATCGACGCCGTGGGCGACGAGCCAGCGCAGCACGCTGGCGGCGCGGCGGCGGGACAGCGCGAGGTTCTTTTTCAGCTGCCCGACGTTGTCGGTATGTCCGTCGATGGCGATGCGCGTGATCTCCGGATGGCCGTTGAGCACTCCTGCCACTTGACCCAGCAAGCTGTCGCTTTCCGGGAGGATCACGTCACTGCCGGTCTGGAACTGCACCTGTTCGAGGATGACGATCTGTTTGCCTTCGAGGCGCACCGCTGGTGGGCAGCCCCGCAGCTTGGGATCGCTGTTGTCGGGGCCTGCCTCCTCAGGGCAGGCATCTTCCGAGTCGATGAAGCCATCACCGTCCTTGTTTGAAGGACAGCCGTGCTTGGCCGGGTCGAGGCTGCTCACGCCAGCTGCGTCGGGGCAGGCGTCTTCGCGGTCGATGATCGTATCCAGGTCGCGGTCCCCAGGGCAGCCGGGCTTCGCACCCTTTGGCTCACGCTCACCGGGAACGTCGGGGCAGGCGTCTTCCGCATCGGGGAGGCCGTCCAGGTCGCGATCGCGGCTGGCTTCATCGTTCACGATTGCCGTGGGGATACGCTGCTCGGGGGGAGCGTCTTGCACGCTGTCTTCCCCTCGGCGCTTCCAGGCTTCCTCGGCCGCAGCGCGGCCCGGCGACCAGCTCACGCTGAGCAGCGCGCGGTAGCGAGGCGTACCAATCCCTCGCGTCAGGCCGGGCCCGATGGCGGCTCCAACGTCCAGATCGGGGATCGGAAACACATGGCCGCCGAGCAATGCCTCGCCGGCGGTGCCCGTCTGTGAGAACGCGTCGGTCTGACCGTTGGCCGCGGTGGCAAACAACACCTCCGGCCCAGCGGACCAAAGGTCGGTCACCCACCACACACCAGCGCGTGCGGTGAACTCACTTCCAGTCGATTGCTGTAGGCCCGAACCTTCAGGCTGTCGCCTGCGACCGACATTCAGCGCCCAACGCAGGTGCTCGTACCGCGCGCCCACGCTGACGTACGGTTCGTACCGCACCTCGCCACTGCCGGTGAATGCGTCTTGATTGCCCGACGGAAGCCAAGTGCGGAGCCCCAGCGCGGCCGAGAAGGGACTCTTGGGGTCGGTGAACAGCGCGACCTTGGCGCCCAGGCGCACGTCGTTGAAGCTCCCTCCGCTGGGAGAGCTCAGGCTCTGCACGCCGAGACTCGGATCCTCGCCGCCCTGACTGAGCGTCGCCGGGGCATCGACATCGACTTCGACGCGATCAAACAGCGAGAGCGCAGCCCCCAGGTGCAGCTGCAGCTGATGATCGACCACGAGACCAACTGTCTCATCGCGACTCACCAGCTCCAGTGGCCGACGAGCGTAGGACAGCGTCAGGCCGAAGCTCGGGCGCAGCGTGCCGATCACCTGTGGCTCGACGCTTGCAAAACCCGTTTGTCCTACGGGTGCCGGCTCGAATCGATCGAGCGCGATGTTTTGAGCCTGCGCGTCGCGGCTCCAGCTGCAGAGCGCTAGCGCTGCGAGCGCGAAGGTCGGCAGCCAGCCGACACGACTTCCTTTGGCGTACACTATTTGGCTAAGACTACGGGTGGTCATGAATCTTCGCTTGAAGCAAGAGTCTGCGGCGTCTCGGCGCTGGCGGTGCCCTCCAGCTCGCACCTTAGTGCGACGGGCGGGGATTAAGAAGTGGCTGACGTCGCTGAGCACGTTGGGATGCTCTCTCGGACTCATAGGCACTGCGCATGCCAAACCCAAGACGCCAGGTTACCCCGAACAAGTGATCCAGTGGACGGTGGGCGAGGAGGAGACCTGCGGAGACATTGCCGTCGCGCTCTACGGTAGCTCTCGCTACGCGTACTTGGTCGAGCGCTACTCATCCGTCGACTGCCGCGGCGGAAGCCTGGTGCTCAAACCGGGGCTGACGCTGGTGGTGCCTGCGGAGGTCACGAGCCTCGCCACGGCTGAGGTGCGCTCGATCAAGCCTGAAGTACGAGCGAAGCCACCAGGCGGCGGTTGGCAGTCCGCCGAGCCAGGCATGCCGCTGCATGAGCGCTACAGCGTCAACACCCGCGAAGAAGCTCGCGCGGATATTCGCTTCGTGGATCGCACCCGCATCTTCCTCTCGGAAAAGACCCTGGTCGTGATCTACGGTACCGCCCGGCAGAGCCAGGTCGCGCGGCAGAAGGAGGTGATCGCGGAGCTCGACTCCGGTGAGCTCCAGGCGGGGCTCGCAGCGATTGCCGGTAAACGCGCGGAAATTGGCGTGAGCGGCGGCGCAAAGGTCTCCTCCGAGAGCCGAGACACCGTGCTCAGAAAGAGCGCCGAGAAGAAGCGCACGACGGTGAGCGTATTCGACGGCAAAGCCAACGTGCGCTCCGGCGGAAAGCAGGTCGAAGTTCCGAAGAACTACGGTTCGGCTTTCGTCGAGCGGCAGGCGCCGAGCGATCCGCAGCCGCTGCCGCCGCCGCCCGCCTGGGACGCTGGTACGTCGCCGATGATCGTGCTGGTCGAGCGTGACGCGAAGCAAGGCGGCCTGATCAAGGGTGCCTGGAGCGCCATCCCCGGCGCCGTGAAGTATCGCGTCGAGCTTGCGACGGATCCGCGCTTCGAGGACCTCGTGGTGCGCGAAGAGGTCGGACCCGAGATCTTGAATTTTCGCGCGGAAAAGATGCCGACCGGGCGCTACTACCTGCGGGTACGCGCCATCGACGGTGATGACTTCCTCGGCATCGCCAGCGTGAAGCGAGAGGTGAGCATCGTCGAGGTGAACGCTTCCGGCTCAGCTCGCCTCGAGGCGGGCAAGACACTGAACGTGCATCGCTATCAGCAAGTCGCCTTTGACGTGCCCAAAGGCCTCGAGGTGCGCGTCGACGAGGGGCCCTTTGGACCCGCCCCAAAGCTCATCGACTTTGGGCTCGTCAACCCCAAGCGCCTGAGTTTCAGGGGGAGAGGAGAGAGCCGCGAGCAGACGTTCAACGTCCACTACGTGGAACCCAGAGCCGCGCTTAAGGTGACCCAAGACGCAGATGGTGCCTTGCTGGTCGCCGCGAGCTTTCCTGGCATCGACGATCAGTCGGTCACGGCTCGCATGAAACCCCAGGTGCGCGTGCGCAGTGCCTATCTGGAGGGTGATCCGGTCGCGGTGGATGGCAGTGCTGTCGCCTTGCAGGCGGACCTCCCCCCCAAACCCGGCACGAGCCACTCCGGCTACGCCGCGAAGCTACCGATGATCGATGCGGACCACGTCGTCGTTTCCGTGGTGGACGCCGAAGGTCGGCCACTGGGAGACGCAACCTGGGACGCGCCGCTGACGCCCGGTGCACCACGGCTACGCCTCGAGCAGCCGATGATTGGCCCGAGTTTCAGCGCTACCGGGCTTCACCCTGCAGTGAGCGCGCGCCCCTGGTCGGCGCAACGCACGAGCTCGGCGTCGGTGTACGGAGGAGCGGCCAGCGACGAGACGGCGCAGCTCGGCGCGCGCGTGGAGGGCAGCACCGGGCGAGGCTCCCTCCCGCAGCTTGGCTTCGACGCACAAGTGCCAAGCAACGGACTCGGCGATGGTCACGCTGTGGATACGCTGGCCTGGCTGGGCGCGAGCGTGGAGCTCTGGCAAGCCTTTGACGGCCGTGGGTCGCTAGGCGTTGCCGCGCGGTACGGTTTGCCAACTCGGGACGGTGACGCGAGCGTGCTCGAGCTAGGCGTCGCCCTTGGACGCGATCTCGACGAGTGGTCGTGGCTGGTCAATCTGGGCGGCCGCGCAGCGCTGGCCGACGGCGCGCCCCACGGCGACGGATCGGGTTTCCTTCTGCTTGGCGCTGACTACTCGCTCGCCAGCTGGCTGCGAGCCTACGCGCTGCTCGACGCTCACGTGATCGTTGGAGAGGACAGCGTGGTGCCCGACGGCCTCGCGCCCCGCGGCGGCATCGGTGCCGGTGTGGAGTTTGGTCGGCGTCCAAGCGACGGGGGGCAGGCCTTCGCCACGCTAGGCCTACGCGGTTCCGCTTGGGATGAGCTGGACAACCCGCTGTTGGTGCAGGTGGGAGCTGGCTTCCGTGGCTTCTAAGTCGGATCCTCCCGGAACAACCGTCGACATGACGGAGCCGCCGAAGCGGGAACACGCCGAGCTGGCGCACGACGAGACCGTCTATTCTCAGCCGGTGCCTGCGGTTCCGAGCGCCGCGCCGTCGGTGCCGCCGAGTGAGGCCGACTCTGGGCTGTTTGGCGCGTTTTCTAGCGCCCCTCCCGAAGCGCTGCGCCCTCGCATCTCCCGCGTGCCGACCCAGCGCTCCCCGGACCAGCCGCCGGAGTCGTTGCGCGGTGCCGATCGCTCGGACCCGATGTTGGGTCGTTGCCTCGCGGAAAAGTACACGCTGACCGGGCTACTGGGTCAGGGCGCGATGGGGCAGGTCTATCGGGGGGTCCACGAGGCGCTCGGCATCCCGATCGCGGTGAAGGTGATGCGAAGGAGTGTCGCCGGGGACAGCGTCTATCGTCGGCGCTTCGCCCGGGAGGCGCGTGCGGCGTCGCTGCTGGCCCACCCCAACGTCGTCCGGGTGCTCGACTATGGTGAAGACGCGGGGACGCCCTTCATCGTGATGGAGTTCGTTGAAGGGCAGGATCTGGATGGTTGGCTGGAGTCACTGCCTGCGCTGCCGAGCTTGGCGCAGGTAGGCCAAATCTGTGATCAGATCTTGAGCGCCCTGGCGCTGGCGCATGAGCGAGGCGTCGTGCATCGCGACCTCAAGCCAGAGAACGTGATGCTGTGCCGATTGGGCAGCGACGGCGAGTGGCTCGCGAAGGTGAGCGACTTCGGCCTCGCCCACGTCGACGACCCTCGAGACAGCGGTCCAACGCTGACTCAGCGAGACGCCGTCGCCGGTACGCCGACGTTCATGAGTCCGGAGCAGTGTCGCTCCCTCGCTGTGGGTCCCTCGACGGATCTATACGCGTTCGGTTGTCTGCTCACCTGCTTGCTTCAAGGTGACCCGCCCTTCGATGGCGCGACGCCTATCGACGTGATCTCCAAGCAGATGTTCGCGGAGCCTCCCGCGCTGGCGCGGCCCGAGGGGGCTGAGCCCATTCCACCGCTGCTCGAGCGCTTGCGGCTACAGCTGCTGGCCAAGAAGGCTCACAAGCGTCCTGCGGACGCGAACGAAGTCCGGCATCGACTCACTGAGGCGCTCAACCCGGAGATCAACGCCGAGCGCGTACCGAATCGCAAGGGTGAGGTGCCGAGCGGCGACCGCGAAGAGCGGGCTGGCTTGCTGGGCGATCAGCCGCCAGAGACCCAGCCGAGCACACTCGAGCAAGGCGAGCTTGGTGTCGTGTTGACAACGTTGCCGGGAGGTAACGCGCTGGACGATGCGCTGCGCATCGGCTTGAGCGCTCAGGGGGTGCGCTTGGTGCCAGACGGGCCGCTGCGCTTGCTGGACGCGCCTGACGCGGCGAGCGCCGTGAGTTGGCTAGCCAGTGCCAAAGGCCACCAAGTCGTAGTTTGTCTGCCGCGCGTCGACACCGCGGGCATCAATGCGCTGATCGCCGCTGGCGCCCTGGAGGTGGTCGCTCAGCCGCTCGAGGCAGGCGGTCTGGCGCGGCGTCTGAGGCGCGCCGCCCGGCGTCGGGGCCGCGGCTAGACGCGGGTGTACGCGCGGTCGACGAGCTCCAAGGCTGAGTCTGCGTCGCGCGGACCCACTGCCGTCCCCAGCGTTGCGGACACGAACACGGACTCGCCGTGGACGCTGAAAGGCTGGCTCAGCGCCTCTCGCAAGCGGTCGACCAACAGCCGAGTCTGCTCCAGCGGTTGTACCCCTCGAGCCCAGGCGACCAGCGTGCCGTCGTCCATCAGCGTACCCAGATCAGACGGGCCAAGGCAGTCGACGAAGCGCGCGATCAGCGCGTCCGAAAGTATCCGTGCAGATTCTCCAGTGAAGCGCTCGTTCTCATCTTCATGGCCGATACACACCCGCACGAGGGGCACCTGGGCCTGGGATGGGAGCGCGCGCTCCAGCGCCTCCGTGATGGTCGCCAGCATGCGATGGCGATTCACGAGGCCGGGTCCCGGCACGCGCCCCGACGCCTTCATGCGGAAGCTCGCGCGTTCGAGGGCGTGCTTCACGCTCCGGGCGAGGCGCCGCGCTGACTGATTCGAGGCGTCTGTTGCGCCCTCCTCGAGCATCACGGTGGGGCACGCGGGCGCCGCTTGAGTCAGGCGCGTCACTGCATCGACCCAGCGCTGATCCGAGGGCGCGAGGTCCACCAGGTTGACTGCGTAGTCAAACCGCGTCGCCCGTTCGGTGGCCGCTTCCAAACTCTCCAGGTGGTGCACCTTGGCGTGGCGGCCCCAGATGGTGCGGATGGCGCGGCGCACCACGAAAGCGCGCTCGATGTCGGGCATCACCAGCAAGATGGGGCCGCTCAGAGGAGGAGGTGGATCGGAGAGGCGGACTGCCCCTTGCCCGGACAACAGCCGCAACATGGGCTTCTCAACCGCATCGACGGTTGGTTGTTCGGGGGGGAGGGACAGATTGCTCACGGGATTTCTCAGATTCTTGCGCCACTGCGCGCCAGCCATCGCAGGCTTCATCGCCTCGACGTATCTGTAGAACGGCCAGCCCCGCGGCCCATGGAGTCTATATCTGGCTTTTTCGTGAGTCGTGCTCCCTGAAGGGCGTGAAAACTCTGGGCTCGCGAGCCTCCCCGCCTATTGTGATGGCATGAGCGACTCCCCGAAGGTGTTCACCTCCCTGGAAGCCGTGAAGGCGGCGGTCGGCGCGGAACTGGGGCCGACGGACTACATTGAGATCGACCAGCAGCGGGTGAATCAGTTCGCTGACGCGACGGGCGACCACCAGTGGATTCACGTCGACGTGGAGCGCGCAAAGTCGGGGCCCTTCGGCGGCACCATCGCCCACGGTTACCTCACGCTGTCGCTCTCGAGCTACTTCATGCCGAGATTAATCCGTGTGGAAAATATCTCGATGGGCCTGAACTACGGCGTCAACAAGCTGCGCTTCCCAGCGCCTGTGCGCGTTGGCAGTCGCCTCAGGGCCCGTGGGCAGATCGCCAACGTGGAAGACGTCAAAGGCGGCGTCCAGGTGACCATCGTGATCACGCTGGAGGTCGAAGGGCAGGAGAAGCCTGCCTGTGTGATCGAGTCGCTGAGCCGCTTCTTGGCCTGACGCCGCCCGGCGGGCTCAAGGCGACTACGGGTTTAGGCGCTCGATGGTGTTCCCCGCAGCCGACAGGAAAGAGCCGCTGCCGATGGACCACACGCGTCGAGGCTCGCCGAACTCAGACTGCGCGACGCTCTCCCAGCCGCTGCCGGTGAAGTGTTCGATTTCCCGATTCGAGCGGAAGGTCCACACGTCCGAGCCGCAGCCCCAGATCGCTCCACCCTGAGAGCCCTCGCTGACTTGGAAGGTCGAACCGTCGAAGTGATAGGTGTCGAAATCGACGCTGGCCCAAACGTCATCGCCCTGGGTGCCCCAGATGGCGCTAGCGCGGTAGTCGCTCTTGAGCGGGAACTTGTCCCACTTCGTGCCGTCGAACCTGAACGCTCCGCCCTGCGCGGCGATCCAAACGTTGCAGTTGGACGAGGCCCAGATCGCGCTTGGTGAGTCCCCCGCGTTGACGGTCCTGCCAACGGGGAATTCCTTCAGCACACCATCCCGATAGTGGACGGCGAACACGTCGTTAGATTGCTTGGCGGAAATCCAAACTTCACCAGGACCGACGCCAACAACGTCTCCAAGTGTGAGCTCCGAACGCGCGACTTCCGACCACTGACTGCCGTCGTAGTGGAGTAGCGCCCCGCCCGCATCCGTAAGGTAGACACTGCTCGTCGACTCGACCCACACACCGCTGAACGCCGGCTGCGAGATCAGTGTGGGCGAGAGGTTGGTCCACGCCGTGCCATCGAAGTGTGCCGCCAGGTTGCCTCCGACGGCCCACACGTCCTCCGTCGAGGTGCCGTCCAGCTTGCGTAGCGCCGCCGGATCCGTCGGCGGCACGAGCGCTTGAGGTTTCGACCACTTTTGGCCGTCGAAGTGCACCACCAAGCCATCCTCGCCCACCGCCCACACATCGGAGTGGGAAGTGCCGCGGATGTCCGTCACGGTGCCGGGCTTGCCCTGAGGCATCTCGACGAGCGTCGTCCCGTTCCAATGCAGGATGCCACGGGTGGTCGAGACGAAGAACACGTCGTTCGGCGCGGTACCCCATATCAACGAAATATTATTTCCGTCGGGAACTGATGTGGGCTCGAGCGTCGTGCCGCCGGTGAAGTGCCTCACGTCACCGCTGGCGTCGCCGGGGCTCGTGATCCACACGTCGTTCGGAGCGAACACCTGGATGCTCACCGAGCTGCCCGTCGTCGAACCGAAGGAGGTCCAGTCGCCGTCTTTGAAGCGGTACACCTCGCCGTCATCGCTGCCCAGCCATACCTCGGTCGCCGACACCGCACCGACCGAGGTGATCTTTCCGGTGACGGGAGACGTGTGCACGGTCCAGTCGTTTCCGTCGTAGTGGGATGCCTGGTAGCGATATGCAGCCCACGCGTTGGTAGCGGACAGCGCGCTCAGCTTGCCAACCCAGTGAGTCGAGGCAGCCCATGGGATCCACTGCTGCCCGTCGTAGACGGTCCATCCGACCGCGTGGGTTGCGATGACTTGGGTGCCATCGGACCAGATGGAGTCCCCCCCGGGGTCGAACTCCCGGGTCCACTTCGAGCCGTCGAAGTGCAGGATGTCGCTTCTGCCGATCGCCCAGACATCGTTCGTTGCGACCGGATACACGCCCAGGAGGTTCCCAGCGTATGGCACTGGGTTCTCGAGGCACCACCCAGATTGGTCGCAGACACCCTGATTCGCCGCTTTCACCGCGCGGTTGTCACACGCCCGCGGTGCCCGCTCGACGCAAGCTCCGGGAAACTCCGGTGCGCCGCCGGTACCTGCCGCGCCGCCAACCCCCGCGGAACCACTGTTGCCAGCTGCGCCGCTCGAGCCAGCGCTGCCGCTCGAGCCAGCACCGCCGCCGCCTGTGGCGCCGATTCCCCCCGTGGCTGACCCGCCAGCTCCGCCCTGGCTGGCACCACCGGCGCCGGCATCCGTTCCGCTGCTTGCTGGGTCCTGCTTGGTCTCCCCACAAGCAACGAACAACAGCGTCGAAACAGCGAGTGTGGCGGTTACTCGTCGCATGAGCACTTATACGCCAGGATCGCGCGGTTTTTACCGGCGCGTCTTGCGAACGCGAGTCGCCGAGTCGCTGTGTGGCGAGAATGCTTCACCCGCAAGATATTGCCGTGAGGTAATGCCCCTGCGCGAACATCGCACCTCTCCCCCAGAAGAAGCACACCAGGGCTACTGCGCTTCGCTGGGCGGCGAATAGCGTACGATCTGTCCATCGTAGTCGGCGAAGATCAGGTTACCGCTGCCAGCGCTCCAAGCTTGGGGCGCGAGCCCAAGCGGTGCCTTGGGATACGCTCGCCAGCCAGCGCCGTCGTTGCGCGCCGCGCTGTGGTCACCCTGGGTGAAGAGCACGTCGCCGCAACCCCACACCGTTTCGAGTTCAGAAGCCTCTTGGTACGGCTTCGACCAAGCAGCGCCATCGAAGTGCACGAGCTCCCCGTTGAGCACCACGTAGACATCGTTCGGCCGCGGAGCGTAGATGCTGCTGATGTAGGGAAACTCAGGAACACCGGGAAGCGGGACGGCGGACCAGTTCTCGCCGTCGAAGTGGGCGAGGCCCTCGGCGCCGACCCACACGTCGCAGTCGCTGTTGGCCCAGAGCGCTGGCCTGGTGGGTAGCACTGGAACCTGCGCCTTGTACTCATGCAGGGCACCGTTCTGATAGCGATACACCAGAAACTCGGCCGTCTCGACGCTCACCATCCACAGGCGCCCATCCCCGAGGCTCTGCAGTGCTGTGATCGGGTACGGAGTCGCCACGAGCGTGGACCAGTTTGCGCCGTCCCAATGCTGAATGTCATTCCTCGAGGAAGCAAACGCGCTAGTCCGGGAGTCGGCCCACACCGCGAACAAACCTCCGGATTCGGAGGGACGATTGGTCCAGCTCGTACCATCGAAGTGTGCCGTCAGGTTTTCCCCCACCGCCCACACGTCATCCGCGGCGCTCCCGTGGACAGAGGTAACGAACGCCAGCGCGTCGCCTTCGATCCGAGTCTGCTTGCTCCAGACGCTTCCGTCGAAATGTCCAAGGAGGCCACGAGACCCGACAGCCCAAAGGTCCGCGTCGCTGTTGCCCGTGAGTGCGCTGAGCGGCCTCTCGAGCGCTGGCTCTGTGTGCAGCGTCGCGCCATCCCAGCGATATAGCCTGCCGTCTTCGGCAGCCAACCAGAGCTGCCCCGAGGGCGACGCCCACGACTTGTAGTACCCCTTGCCAGTCGGCAGCAGCGTGTCCGTGAAGGTGCCGCCGCTGAGGTGTTTGCTCAGATTGCCGCGCGTAAACCAAATGTCGGCCGCGTCGAACGCAGCGATCGACGCTCCGCCCGGGAAGGTCGTCGCGCTCCAGCTACCAGCTTGGTAGTGATAGATGGACGAATCGTCGCTGATCCAGAGTTCGTCGTCGCCGACCACTGCCAGGGATGCGACATAATTCGCAGGATTCGTCGTGTGTTGCCAGGAACCGGCGACTAGGTGGTGCGTGTGCCCTGGGCTCGAGGCCCAGACGTTGGTTGCCGAGGTACCGCCGAGCTTGCCGACGTCGACTCCGAGGTCGGTCTCCTCCCAGGTCGGCCCCACGAGGTGATAGACCACGGTCCCGGCGCTTACCCAGACCGAATCATCAGGGCTCACCCAGACGCTATCGCCCGCCTTCGGGAGGTCGCGCGCGATGCTCCACGTCGTGCCATCGAAGCGCAACACGTGGGAGCTACTGACCGCCCAAGCGTCTCCATCCTTGGCCGTCGATATCGCTGATACGTCGATGCCGTACGGCAACGGATTCTCCCAGCACCAACCGTTGCCGTCGCACACGCCTTGGGCGCTGGCTGCGAAGCTCCTGTCGTCACATGCGCGCGGCGAGATGACGGTACAATCCAGGACCGGCGGCTCACCCGCGCTGCCGCTCGTGCCAGCAGCTCCACCGGCAACGCCGCCGCTCCCGGCGGCTCCGACGCCTGCGGCTCCACCGGCACCGACTCCGCCGGTGGCGTCGCCACCCGCGCCGCCCGTCGCTCCGCCCGCACCCCCGGTCCCGCCAGCGTGCGTGCTACCGAGGTCTACGCGAATCGAGTCCGAGCAAGCGGTTGAGAACAAGCCGACGATCAGGAGGCTAAGACCTGCGGTGCGCATATGAGCCTTCGTACGCTAGCTCGACCACGCTCTGCCGCGCTGATTCAGGATGCGAGCGCCTACAAACGCAAACACGCGAGGCGGATGGAGCCTCGCGTGCCTTGATTTGTACTTCTCGGGTGAACCGAGCCTGCGGAAACTCAGCCCTGGCCGTTTGGGCGCAGCGGCTGGAAGCTCTTGCTGCCCTCTTGAGCCACTTGAGCCGAGGTGCGACCGAAGCGGCGCTCTTTGGTGGCGTAGCGGCGCACGCACTCGATGAAGGTGTCTTCCTTGAAGTCGGGCCACATGATGTCGAGGAACGCGAGCTCGGCGTAGGCAGCCTCGAACAGCAAGAAGTCGCTGAGGCGCGCCTCACCACCGGTGCGGATCAATAGATCCACGTCGGGCAGCGAGTGAGTCGTCATTTCCCTGTGGAAGAAGTTCTCGTCGATTTCCTCAGGCAACACCAAGCCAGCGCGTGCACGCACCGCCAGGGCACGCGCGGCGTTCACGATATCTTGCCGCCCACCGTAGGAGAGCGCGAGGCTGAGGGTCATGCGATCGCCGTCGGAGCAGTAGTCGATCACGTGTTCGACCGCGCGCCGGGTATGGCTCGGCAGGTCTTCGACTTCCCCGACCACGTTCACGCGGATGCCGTTCTCTCTGAGCTCCGCCTTCTCCTTCTCGGCGAACTCCACCAAGAGCCGCATCAAGGCCTCGACCTCGATGCTCGGGCGCGCCCAGTTCGCGTTGCTGAACGCGTACAGCGTCAGGAACTCGATCTCTTGCTCGCGGCAGGTGCTGACGGCTTCGCGCACGGCGTTGGCGCCTTCAGCGTGACCCTCAGCGCGCTCGAGCCCTCGCGCCTGAGCCCAGCGACCATTGCCATCCATGATGATGGCCACGTGGCGGGGACGAACGGCTTTGTCGAACAGCGGATTGGCTTCTTTCACGAATAACCTCGAAGAATGACTGAGCACGCCGCGCCGATTGCAGAGCGCGGCGACTACGTCGCAGCAAGCCACCAACCGTGGCTCACCCGAAAGCTAGAGCAGCTTTGCGCGGATCCTTGGCAGGGAGTGTGGAGGTTTCGAGGAGAACCCTCGGGACCGCCCAGGCGTACTTGCGGTTTCCAGAAACATGAGTGTTTCCGAAAGCTTATCCGGGGGTGAGAGCGCCTGGAGCTCGAGCGTGCTGCGCCGGTGAGTGCCATCGCCCGCCGCTTTTCCCGCTTCATGCGACAGCTCGTCGCACCTCCACGGGAAACTCGAGGCGGTTCCTGCTTCGCGCTCACAGCTTGGTGATGCTGCCACCAACCTTGAGCGCCACGTCGCGCAAGCTCGCGTGAGGCAGCGTGAGCTGAAACTCCACGTTGGGCGGCCCCGGGTGCACGAGCTCCACCTGGCCGCTGTGGGCCTCGGCGACGGCGCGCACGATGCCCAAGCCGAGACCAGTGCCGCCCTTGTCTTGCCGTGTGGTAACGAAGCGCGCGAACACGCGCTTGACCATGCGTGGTGGCACCTCTCCCGCATTGATCACGCGCAGCACCACGTTGTCTTTCTTGCGCTCCAGGAGCACCTCGATAGCCGCGCCTTTGGGTGAGTGCACCAGCGCGTTCTCCAGTAGGTTCGCCATCGCGCGTCCGAGCCAGGTCGCGTCGCCGCGCACCTTCGCGTCCTTCTTCACCGTCACCTGGAGCCGCTCGCGCCCCTCGAGGCCCTTGGTGGACGCCACGAGTAGGTCACCCATATCGAGCACATCGAACTCGTCGATCCCTCGCGCCTCGATCTGCGCGAGGTTCAACAGGTCGCTGAGCAGGCGCTCGATGCGTGCCGTGGCCTCCCGGATGCGCTTGACGAAGCGGCGCGCTGCCTCGGGATCTTCGAGGGCGCCTTCCTCGTCCAAGATCTCCGCGCTGGCGCGGATCGCGGCGACCGGGTTCTTCAGCTCGTGACTCAGGTCCGCAGCGAAGGTCTCTACGAAGGGCCGCCCTTCGAGCTGTCTCCGCATGGAATCAATGCTCTGGGTCAACTTGGTCACCTCACGACCGAACGCTGGCGGCGGAGCGGCGGTGCGCTCCCCAGCGCTCACTCGCTCACTGAACTCCGTCAGG
>JBFXBK010000205.1:0-15585 GCA_050183255.1 Polyangiaceae bacterium
TGCGAGCCGTGCTCCGCCGATGCCCAGTGCGGAGGCAGTAGCGATCTCTGTGTGCAGGTTGGGGGAGAGGCCAGTTGTCTGTCCGCCTGTGGCGCCGGGAACTCGTGTCCCCAGGGATACACGTGTTCGACCAACGCGCTGACCAGCGAGAGCGGAGCCAACGCGCGACAGTGTGTTCCCACCAGCCAGAGCTGCAGCGGCGACCCTCCTCCGACGTGTGTCGACGACGGCTACGAGCAGAACGACTCCCTCGCGACCGCCAGGGCGCTCCCCTCCGGTGATGAACTCTTGGTGTCTTGCCCGGCAGGCGACACGGACGACGAAGACTGGTTCAAGCTGAACGTGACCAACGAGGGTCAGCTCAGTCTCGACCTGCTCGGCGATTTGGCGTCCGACCTCGACCTGGCGCTCTACGACAGCGCGGGGAAGTTGATTGTGCGCAGCAGCAGCCTCAGCTCCGAGGAGTCGATCCAGAGCTGCGTGTCAGCCGGTACGTACTACGCGCGCGTCTACTCCTACGACCTGGTGCGCAACGAGTACATCCTGAGCTGGTCCGTCAGCCCTCAGAGCTGCGGCCCGACGTGCAGCGACGACTCGATGGAAGACGACGACCAGGCTTCTCAAGCGCGCCTCGTCGACCTCGACAGTGGACCCTACACGGTGAGCACCAACGCCATCTGTAGCTGGGACGAGGACTGGTTCCGTGTGGATATGTTTGCGGGGGAGACGCTGTACGCTGAGCTGACGTTCGATCAAGCCTCTGCTCTCGAAGACCTCGACATCTTGCTCTATCAAGGCGCTACGCTGCTGACCCAGTGTGACGAGCTGGATGTGAGCGGCTGCTCGGACAACGGACAGAGCAGCAACTCCAACGAGTCGTTCTCCTATCCGATCACCACCTCTGGCACCTACTACCTGGTCGTGCGGGGCTACGGCGGAGCTGAGAACCTCTACGACCTGTGCATTGGCCTGTCCGCGAGCGAGTGTCTGTGAGGCGCTGTCGTTCGTTGCGGTACACGCGGCACCGCGGCCGTTTGGCGTTTCTACTCGCCCTTGGGCTGTGCGCCGTCCCTGCATGTAGCGGGGACGACAGCGCTCCGACTGAGAGCACCAAGTCGCTTGCCGATTTGGTGGTGAGCGCAGTTTCGCCCGGACTAGTGCTCCCTGGCAGTGAGGTGCGCGTCGAGGGTAGCTTTCCTGGCGTCGTCGAAGGCCTCGAGCTGCACTTGGCTGGTACGCTCGATGGTAGCCCGGTGGACCTCAAGCTCCCGCTGACGCGCGAAGGCGATGCGTTGGTCGCTACGTGGCCTGCGTCAGCTCCGTACGGAAGCGGATTGCTGCTGGCGAAGGTGGTCGGCGTGGACGCGGTGGATGGCCGCGAACACCTCTCGAATCAGCGCGATTGGAGCGTCACTTCCACGGCGCAGCTAGCGCCGGTGTTGGACGCAGTCCAAGGTGGTGTCGCCTTCGTCAACGACGCCATCGAAGTCAGCGGCAGTGGCTTCTTGCTTGGTGGGGGTGAGGGAAGCAGCGTGGCGGTCGTGAACGGCTGCTTCCAAGCCAGTATGGCGGCGGCGTGTGAGCCCGTCGCAGAGCAGCGCCTGGAGTTGAAGCCGACGGAGCCCGGTGAACGCACGTCTGCGCGCTTTGCGTTCGCTCCGCGAATCGCCGGAATTGCCTCCGGGATATTCAACGGCAGCGTCCGTCTGGAGAACGCGCCGACACAAGCGAGCGGCGGGGTCAGTGCTGAGCTGCCACTACAGCTCGAGCTGCTCTCCCCCCGTGTGTTTGGCTTGTCACCCACGAGCGGCAGCCTGGGGCAGAAGGTGTCGGTGACCGGTGGGGGATTCGTTGCTCAGAGTGAAGAGGACCCAACGCCAGCGGCGACGCGCTTGCTGCTCGCCGGTGATTTCAGCCTCGAGGGTGGCGTCTCGATCCCCGTCAGCTTCGAGCTCGTGCCGGGCTTCCGATCAGGCAACGAGCTGGTCTACGTGATCAACGAGGAGGATGCGCTGGGTACCTCAGCGGATTTGCGCCGCACCAAGGGCACCCTGTCTGGAACTATCACGCCAATCGTCAGCTACGGAGGGGAGACTGTCACCGGCGTGCCTGAGCCAGTCGAGCTCGGTCTGTTGCCTGTGAAACAGGTGGTCTACGTGCGCTTCCTGCCGAGCTACGTCGAGAGCCTGCGCCATTTCGGGATGCGGGCCGTGGACGAGTCGATCCGCGAGCGCGCGCTCGAGGTAGCGGCGGCGGTGTACGCCGGGCTGAGCGTGGAATTCCGCACGGAAGAGCCCGAGGACTTTGGTCTGTACACGCAGATTGAGGTCGGAGGCTTGGACCCAAACGGTCTCGGGTTGTTGGGTTACGACAACACCCCCGGCAAGGACGTGAACAACGTTCGGTTGGACGACCGCGTCGGTGGAGTGAACGCCGTGACCCAAGAGAACGGTGACCCAGGGTTTGGCGGCGTCTTCGTCGAGAGCTTGTTTGGCTTCAGCCAGCACCCCGGCAAGTTCGCCGCCCAACTGGGCAATGCGGATCCGGCGTTCGATCGCCTATTCGATGCGTTCCGTCCGGACGTCGGCAAGCATCCGGTGCTGGCGACCGAGACCCAGGTCGTGGCGTTGTCGGGCGTCGGCGCGTGTGACGCGGCTGATTCTCGACCCGTGCAGATCGCGTGTGCCGTGCACGCACTGGGCAGCCTGATCGGAGACACGTTGGCCCACGAGCTGGGCCACGCGCTGGGGCTCGCTCAGCCAGACGGCGAAGGGTTTCACAACACAAGCGACGCACCTGGGCGACTCATGGATGGCGGCTCCGCGCGGGAGTTTCGCGAGCGTGCGCGGCTCTCGGGCAGCGAGCGGGTGACGTTCTGCCAAGAGAATTTCAGCTATCTCCAAGGGATCCTCGGGGACGGGGGCGACCCCGAGGCGAACCGCCCGTCCTGTGACTGACCGCGAGCTCACCCGCAGCACGATCTTGCTACGAGGCGGCGCCCCACGGGCGTAGCGTTGCTGACATGACTCAGCTGGAGCTCAAGTATGAGGTGTTCGCCCTTCGCTTCGGGGCGGCCACGGAGCGCTCATTGGTGACAGCCGATGAGTTCCGCGATGTCCTGAGGCGCTCCACCTTGGGCGAGCGTCGTCCCGTGGACGATCTCGAGCGCCTCAAGTGCATGCTCGAGAACTCGAACTTGATCGTGACCGCGCGGGAACCCGTGCGAGGGTTGCTGCTCGGTATCTCTCGCTGCGTGACCGACTTCGCCTACTGCTGCTACTGCTCGGATCTCGCGGTGGACGAAGCCGTGCAGCGCCAGGGTGTGGGCAAGGAGCTGCTGAGGCGCACCCGTGAAGCTGCTGGGGAGCAAGCCACTCTGCTGCTCGTCGCCGCTCCCAAAGCCAAAGACTACTACCCCCACATCGGCATGAGCCACGTGGACGCCTGCTTCGCGTACAACCGCTCGCGCTGACTTGGTGGTGCGTTGACTTGAGGGTGCCGAAGGGCTTCCGGGGGGATCCAGACTGGCCTACTCGCCGCGGTGCTTTCTGAGCGCCTTCCTGAGCTTGCGTTGGAGCTGCTGCATGGCTTGAAACAGCTTCGCCTGTTGCTTCGGCGTGAGTTCCTTGGACAGCGCCTGGTAGTGCTTGTTCTGCAGCTTGTGCAGGTCATCGCGGTTCTTGCGCAGAGCCGCCATGGCCTTCGCGTACGCCTTTTGATCGTCGCTGTCCGCGTCGAGCAACTTCTTTAGCTCCTTGCGATTCGTGCGCATTTCCTCGCGGAGCTTGCGCTGCTCTTCACGGTCCTTCTTCAAGAGTCCAGCGACCTTGTCCGCCTTCTTGTCGTCCAAGCCGACTTTGTCTGTGAGCACCTTGCGCACGACCTCTTGCATTCGCTTCTCGACCTCTTCGCGCTTCGGCTTGGCGAAGGCAAAGCTGCTCGTGCAGAGCATGCTAACCAGCGCCACCAGCGCGAACAGCCAGTGGCGCCGACCGCGTTGCGACAAGCGATTGCGCTGCGTTCCAAGCACGCCCTGGGTCGAGGCAGAGCGCGAGAGTTTCGTTCCAGTCATTTCAGCCACCTTCGTTCGCCACATCGTCCAGTGCCGCGAGGAGTGCGTCGAGATCCTCATCGTCGTCGGGGGTATCCAGTGCGTCCAGCGCGAGGCCAAAGTCGTCGTCCCCGTCGTCCACCATGGTGGCGACCATGAGGGAGCTGTCCTCCGAGCTGAACTCCGGAGTACTTGCGCTCGGTGCCGGCTCGGAAGTCTTGGCTGGCGTGGTCTCGGCAACCACGGCGCTCGGCGTCTTCACTTCCGCTTGGGGGCCCGAGGTGTCGCTCGCGCCGCCACCGAAGCCCACGAAGAGCGCGAACACCGCAGCTGCCGCTGCGGCGAGGGGAGGGGCCAAGCGCAGGAAGCCGCGGCGCTTCTCTTGAGCAGCGCGCTGCGGCGCGTCTTTCGAGCGCGCTGCGACTCGAGTGAGATCCGGGCCAGACAGCTCGGCGGACGTGCGCTCGAACAGCTCACGTAGATCCGCCTCGGGTGCGAGCTCGGCGTGATCGAGGAAGCGCCGCTGGGTGGCGACGCTTAGTTGCGCGGCGGAGTCGTCGAAGAGTGCGCCGAGCTCTTGCTCGAGCTCGGCGTCGTCCTCGCTCAGCTCATCCGCCATCACCTCGGGGATACGTCCGGCGAAGGCGAACAGCCGCGCCTCGACTGCGGATTCTAGCTCTAGGGTGGGAAAGCCTGCTTGTAGCTCGAGTTCGAGTGCTTCGAGTTCGAGCGCGTCTTGGGCGGAGAGTTCTTGGTCAGTCATGACGCTTCTCCTTCTGCGCTCGCGTCGGCCTGCGGGGAAACAGCGCCGATTTCGGCGAGTTTTTGTTTCAGTTCCTTGAGAGCCAAGTGCACGAGCACACGGGCAGAACCTTCGGTTGAGCCAATGGCGTCGGCGATCTCGGCGTAAGACAGGTTGCCGTCCAGGCGCATCATGGCGGCCTCGCGGCGTTTCTCTGGCATGCTCGACAGCGCCTCGCGTACCAAGTGGGCGGTGCGTTCTGCGCTGAGCAGCTCGAGAGGCGACGCGGCACGTTCCGGCTCCGCCGACGCGTCCTCACGGGTCTTGCGTCGCCGTTCCCCGCGGAACAACGTGTGAGCACGCTTGATGGCGATCGAGGTGAGGAACGCCTTGAGCGACGTGCCCGGCGTGTAACGGTGGAGCTCCCTGAACGCGATGGTCAGGCTCTCCTGGACGGCGTCCTCCGCGATAGCCTGGTTGTGGCAGGCGCGCATCGCGAGGCGAAACATCAAGCCCAGGTGTGGGCGAACCAGAGTCGCGAACGCCTGGCCGTCTCCGTCCAGGGCGCGCCCCACCAACTCCGCTTCCAGCGAGACCACGTCTGCCTGAGCCATCACCCCACGTTCTAGGCGCTTTGCGGGACCGGCGACCAGCCCCAAGCTGCCCACGGTGGAATCGAGTGTTGCGTCCGACATACAGGGGAGGAATGCCAACCTCCCCCACGCAGTTAATGGGCTACGTCGCTTGCCGTGAATAATCCTGCCGCGCCTCGTGCCCTCACCCCCGATCAAAAAACTTGGGGAAGATTCGGTGCTTAGCGGCCCTTGAAGGTCGGGCTCCGCTTCTCCATGAAGGCTCCGACGGCCTCTCCGAGGTCTTCACTGGCCAGAAATGCCGAGTTCCAAGCGGCCACGAAGGTCAGTCCAGCGTCGATGCTCTTGTCCGCCCCGTAGTCGAGCACCTGCTTCACGCCGCGCACCGTGAGGGGCGCGTTGGCGGCGATTTCCTGGGCCATCGCGAGGGCGCTGGCCTTCACTTCAGCCTCGTCGGCGAAGACTTGGTTCACCAGACCCATACGCTCGGCGCGCGCGGCGTCGACGTCCTTGCCGGTGAATGCCAGCTCGCGCGTATTGCCTTGGCCGATGATCGGGGGCAGCCGCTGCAGCGTACCAATGTCGGCAACGATCGCGATCTTGGTTTCCCGTACGGAAAATTTGGTGTCCGCGCTGGCCAAGCGGATGTCACAGGCTGCCACGAGGTCGACGCCCCCGCCGATGCACCAGCCGTGGATCGCTGCGATCACCGGTACCGCGCTCCTGGCGACTCTGTCGAAGCAGCTCTGGAGCTGTTTGATGGTGTGAAACAGCTCGTAGCGTTGCTTCGCGTTGCCTCCTGAGAACGCCGCGCCCATTTCCGCGAACGCTGCCTGCAGATCCAGTCCGTAGGTGAAGGGCTTGACGTTGGACTGCAGCACCACGGCACGCAGCTCCTGATCTTGCGCCAAGTGATCGAATGCCGCGCCCACATCGCGGAAGAGCTGTGGGGGCATCGTGGGCTTTTCCAAGCCGACGATGGCGACGTGGCCGTCACGCTTGAGGCTCAAGGTTTCGTAGCTCGGATCTTCAGTCGTCATGGGTGCCTCGTCTGCGGCGGTACTCAAAGCCTGGATCGGGTTGGTGGCAGGCGAAAGCTATCGCGATTTGCCACGAGAAGCCCGGAGATCGGCGCCCGGAGCGGGTTCGATTGGCGTAGGATCCCGCGATGATCGTCGTCACGAATCGCATTCCGGTGGCCGAGGGCCACGAAGAGGATTTCGAGGACCGCTTCAGCAAGCGCGTTCACCTCGTGGATCAATCGCCCGGCTTCGTTCGCAACGAAGTGCACCGTCCGCGTCCGATGAAATTTGATCACGAGGCTGGAGGCTTCGTTCCGGATCCGGACAAGGAGGCCTTCTACGAGGTGAAGACCTGGTGGAGGAGCTTCGATGATTTCGTGGCTTGGACCCGCAGCCCGGCGTTCGCCGAAGCGCACAAGAATCGCGCGCCGAAGGAGATGTTTCGTGGGCCCAACGTGCTCGAGGTGCACGAGGTCTTCTTGTCGACGGACCTCGGGGACGAAGCCAAGCGCGACGCCTAGGAAACGGTCGTGCCCCACGGACCATGCGGGATCGGGGGTGAGGGGGCGTTGGACGCGCCGCTGCGGCATTGGGCGACACTTGAGGCTCGTCGCGTCGTTCGTGCGCGCCTCCCGAGCACGAACTGGGCCGGCTGTTTCGAGGGGCGATATCGTGCGCACTCCCCATGCCCGACGTCGTGCGAGGTCCCGCCCGGATCCTGTTGATTGGCGCTGCCCTGGTGGTGGTGATCGCCGGCCTCAAGCAATCCCAGCCATTGCTGGTCCCGCTGGTGTTTGCGGCGTTTCTGTCAGCGATGGCCGCGCCGTTCGTCTTCTGGCTGGAGCGTCGCCTGCCGGCCTGGTTGTCGGTCACCGTCGTCGTGTTGCTGATGCTCGGTGTGTTGGTGTTGGTGGGGGCGGTGGTTGGCACCAGCGTGAACCAGTTCGTCGCGGCAGCACCCGGCTACGAAGAAGGCTTGGATCAGCTGTTCGGTGGCGCGGGCAGATGGATGCAAGGACACGGGCTCTCGTTCAGTCGCAAGGAGCTCGGGGAGCTGGTGAATCCCGGCGCGCTGATGCGCTTCCTGGGCGGCACCTTGAGCGGGGTCGCCAACATGCTCAGCAACTTGCTGCTCGTGGTGCTGACGATGGCGTTCATCCTGCTCGAGGCCACCACGCTGAGTAAGAAGGTGCGAGTGGCGATGGGCGATCCCACTGCAGACCTGAGTCGCTGGATCAAGATGGCGACCGAGGTGAAGCGCTACGTCATCATCAAGACCTACGTTTCCCTGGGGACAGGCATCACGATCGGGCTCTTCCTGTGGGCGCTCGGCGTCGACTTCCCGTTGCTGTGGGGGCTCTTGGCGTTCCTGCTGAACTACGTGCCGAACATCGGATCGGCCATCGCAGCCGTGCCCCCGGTGTTGCTTGCGCTGGTGCAGTTCGGGGTTGGGCGTGCGCTAGCGACGCTCGGCGGCTTCCTGGTCGTGAACATGCTGATCGGCAACGTGGTTGAACCGGGGCTGATGGGGCGCCGACTGGGGCTCTCGACGCTGGTCGTGTTCCTCAGCTTGATCTTCTGGGGCTGGCTCTGGGGGCCCGTGGGCATGCTGCTGAGCGTTCCGCTCACCATGGTGGTCAAAATCCTCCTGGAAAACAGTCAGTGGTACGTCGCCGCTGTGATGCTGGGGGGCGACCCAGACAAGGAGCCGCCCAGCCTGCCGCCGCCAGGCATGCGGCGTAGCCGTCCGCCTGCCTGAGGAGTTCAGGTAGGTTGCTCGGTCGCGCGGACCAGGATGTCGTGGATTTGCACGTGGGGCGGCGCGGTGAGCAGATGAACCACGCTGCGGGCGATGTCTTCGGGTTGCAGCACCTTGTAGCGTCGGTAGGTGGCCTGAGCGCGCTCCTCGCTCTGGAAGTAGCGACTGTGAAACTCGGTCTCCACGTAGCCTGGGCTGATGGAGCTGACGCGGATTGGGCTCCCCAGCTCGCGCAGCTCCTGGCGCAGCCCCTCGGTGAGTGAACGCACGGCGTACTTGGTGGCTGAGTAGACTCCGCTGCCAGACGGGACGCGATGCGCGGCCATGCTCGAGACGTGGATCACGTGGCCTTCAACTCCGCTGCGCTGCATGTCGGAGATCGCCCGCGAGGTGCACTCGCACAGCGCGAGCACGTTGACCTCGAGCATCTCGCGCCAGTGCTCTGCGTTGCCGCCGATAAGCGGTGTCTCGTGGCCGATTCCGGCGTTGTTCACCAACACGTCGATGCCGCTCCAGGTCTCATGGATCCGCGCGAAAACAGACTCGATGCTGGCCAGATCGCGCAGGTCGCACGCGAGCGGGAGCAGGCCTTCACCGAGCTCGGCGCGCAGCTCCTGCAGGCGCTCCTCGCGGCGCCCAGTTGCCGCGACCCGCATGCCGAGCCCGTGCAAGGCCCGAGCGACCGCGCGTCCAATCCCGGAAGACGCGCCAGTGACCAGCGCTACCCTACCGCTCCAGCGTTGTGCTTCTCCTGTGTCACTCATGGATTGCGAGTAGCACGATGGATCGCCGAGGGTAAGCCGGCGCCCAGGCCCAGCGCCCAGCCTACGTGGAGTGCTTGGCGACGAACGCCGCGATCGCGCCCAAGATGTCTTGGTCCACCGCGCCTTGATCCTTGCCCCACGCCTTCAGTTGCCCCTTGGTACACAAGAGGGAGTGGTCTCCGGACTCGACGATGTAGAGCTCGTTCGGTGCCTTCATCTGGCGTCTGACCTCTTCGAGCACGTCCAGCGGGCACAGCTTGTCGCGGGTGCCCTGCACGAAGAGGATCGGCGTCGAGAGCTGCTTGAGAACCGCGTCTCGGCGCTTCTTCGGATCGCTGCTCCCCATGCCCTGGAGCGGGTAGCCAAAGCAGATCACCGCGGAAACAGCCTCTTCGAGCGCGACGTGGCAGCCCATGCGGCTGCCCATGCTCTTGCCAATCAAAAAGACCGGGCGGCGCTTGTTGGTGCCTCCGACGGCTTCATGCAGCGCCGCCTTGTGAGCTTCGATCAGCTTCGGCTGGCGGTCTGGAGTGCGCCGACCTTCGCGCATGTACGGATAGTCGAAGCGCACCACCTCGCCGAGGGTGGCGAGGCGCGCGGCCCAGCCCTCCATCCACGGGTGCGTGCTCGGTGCGCCGGCCCCATGGGCGAAGAGAAACAGCGGTCGCATGCGCGCGAGTCTAGACACTGTTGAACACGAGCGTCTGGCCGTGTCGGGGAACCGGCGCACAAAAAAGTAAGCCGGGTCGAGGGGGAGGTGCGAGGTCCCCGACCCGGCTCTGGATTCGCCCCCCGCGCAAGCGGGCTGCTTATCACCTAGGCTGTACGGCGCACTTGCGGGACCCTTTAGTTCCGAGTGGCGCGAAGCGGTGCTAGGGAGCGGCGTTGGCTCTTTCGCGACCTCCAGAACGCATCTCACCCGGTGCTGAGTTCACCACTCGTTCCGCATACTTAGACGAGCTGAAGGCACTCGTGCGTCTGGCCCTGCCGCTAGCGGGCGCAAACTTCGGTCAGATGCTCTTGGGGGCGGTCGATACCGCCGTGGTCGGGCGCCGCGGAGCAGTGGAACTGGGCGCGGCCGGGCTCGGCAATAGTCTGTTCTTCTGCGTGTCCATCCTGGGCATGGGCGTGATGATGGGCCTCGACCCGTTGGTGAGTCAGGCCCACGGCGCGAAGCAACACGCCCAAGCGCGCCGCACGCTGTGGCAAGGAGTGTGGCTCGCCCTCGCTGGAACGATTCCGCTCGGAATCGGGATCCTGGCACTGGCTGCTCAGCTCGAGCACCTTGGTATCGATGCGGAAGCCGCCAATCACACGCGCGCATATCTCGGGTCACGGCTCTGGGGACTCCTGCCATTCCTCCTCTTCGCCGCCTTGCGTAGCTACCTACAGTCCGTGGGGCGAGCGACGCCTATGTTCTACGGTGCGGTTCTGGCCAACCTGATCAATCTGCCGATGAGCTGGGTGCTGGTGTTCGGAGACGCCGGACTCACGCGTCTTGGGTTGCCTGCGCTGGGAGTCCCGGAAATGGGCGTCGCTGGGGCGGGCTACACGAGTGCCTTCTGCACGCTGCTGCAGCTGCTCGTTCTAGTGAAAGCCGTACGCGGCCTGAGCGTACCTGAAGCCGCCCAGGGGGAGCGCTTTCGCCGACCAGACGCGGTCTTGATGCGCAGCGCGCTCCGCTTGGGGCTGCCCATCGGCTTCACCTTGCTAGCGGAGGTCGGAATTTTTTCGCTGACCAACGTTGCGATGGGGAACCTGGGGCAGACGGCTCTGGCCGCGCATCAGGTCGCGATCACGTTGGCCAGTGCGACGTTCATGATTCCGCTAGGAATTGGCGCAGCGGCGAGCGTGCGCGTCGGGCAGGCCGTGGGCGCTCGCGATGAACCTGGCGTGCGCCGTGCCGGGCTCTGCGCTCTGGCGCTGGGCGTTGGCTTCATGAGCCTCGGGGCCTTGGTGTTCCTAACGCTGCCTGATACCTTGTCGCGGGTGATCACGGACCAACCCGAGGTGGTCGCGGCGGCGGTGCCGCTCTTGTTGGTCGCTGCCGTGTTTCAGATCTTCGATGGCGCTCAGGCCGTGCTCGCAGGTGCGCTGCGTGGAGCAGGGGACACAACGCTGCCGTTGATCTTGAACCTCGCTGGGTACTACTTGGTCGGTACACCCGTGGGCTTGGGGCTGGCCTTTCTCGGAGGCCGCGGTGCCGTTGGGCTTTGGTGGGGCTTGTCCAGCGGGCTGATCTTCGTGGCGCTCACCCTCGGGGTGCGCTTCTTTCGCCTGACTTCACGCGGCCTGCGCCCGGTTTAGGCTCAGCGACTCGCGGACGCACCTTTGGGTAGACGCTCCACCAGCTCTTCCATACGTAGCGGTGGCTCTCCAGATAGCTCAGCATCGACCAGGTCGAGCTGGTCGAAGCCCCAGTACATCGATACCCCGAGGAACATAGTGGGCACCCCGAAGACGCCGCGTTCGAGCGCTTCCTCGGAGTTCCGCCGCAGCTCCTGCTTTGCCTCAGGGGAGCTGGCGCGCTCAATCAACTCTGAGGCGTTCAGTCCGGCGTCTGACAGAGCTTGCCGGAGGGCGTCAGGGTCTCCCAGGTCGCCTCCGCGCTGCCACCCGTGCTCCCAGAGGCAACCAATCACCGTGTGCTGTTGGTCCCCAGCAGCAGCGCGCGTGCCCAGGCGACAAGCCAACAGCGGGTTGAAGGGGTGATACACTGGGCAACGGAACTCGAGGTCTAGGCTTCGCGCCCGACGCGCGCAGTCCAGGAACACGAAGCGCGCCTTGGCGGGTGTCTCCGCTGGACCCTTGGTGCCCCAGTGGTTCAAGAGCGCAGCCAGGAGAAGCGGTCTGGGCTTCAGCTTCCGATCGTGCTTCGCCGCAAGCGGCTCTACCCCGTGCCAGGCGAGGAAGGCATAGGGAGAGAGGAAGTCGAAGAAGAACTCGATTTCGTTCGAAGGTTCAGCGGGCGCCATGCGCGTGAGCATGCAGTGCTCGGGCTGGGAAGCAATCCACGGTTTTGCTATCGAGGAGCGATGGCCTCGGAAGTTCTGGTGATCGGTGCAGGTTTGTCTGGTCTGCGCGCTGCTGAATACCTCACCAATGCTGGAGTCGACGTGACGGTGCTCGAGGCGCGGGACCGCGTTGGCGGGCGCTTGTGGAGCCAGTCTCTCGGGAACGGCGTGTTCGACGTTGGGGGGCAGTGGATAGGCCCCGGCCAACAGCGAATGTACGCGATGGCCAAGCGCCTCGGGCTCGTGACGTTCCCCACCTACGACGATGGTAAGAAGATCCTCGGTGTCGGAGACAAGATCTCATATTACCGTGCGGCAATTCCTCGTGTGGGTCCATTGGACATGGTCCAGATCGGGCTAGCGCTCTCATATCTCGAGTTGGTGCGCCGCAGCGTGGACCCGTCAAAGCCTTGGGCAGCCCGCGCGGCCCGACGCTTGGACGCTGTCAGCGTGGAGGCCCTGAAACAGAAGCTGTGGCTGAGTAGATCCATCGACGCGAGCTTCGACGCCGCGCTGCGCGTGATTTTCGGCGTCGAAAACAGCGAGCTCAGCGTGCTCCATTTCTTGGCTTATCAGAACGCCGGAGGCGGGCTGCTCAAGCTGGCTGAGATCCGCGGTGGCGCACAACAAGATCGCATCGAAGGCGGAGCACAGGGCTTCGCCAAAGGGCTCGCCGCGGCGCTGGGCGACAAGGTGATGCTGAGCACACCGGTTCACGCCATCGAACGACAGGGCAGCTCTGCTGTGGTCTTCAGCGGAACCCAGCGCTTCGAAGCGAAGCGCGTGATTCTGGCATTGCCGCCGTTGCTCTCAGGGCGAATGCGCCACTTGCCGGAGCTGCCCCAACCGACTCAGCAGCTGCTGCAGCGTTTCCCGATGGGAATGACTATCAAGGTGCTTGCGACGTATGAACGACCTTTCTGGCGAGCCAAAGGCTTCTCCGGCGAAGCGGTGCTCGACTCCGGGCCGTTCAGCGTGGTGTTCGACAACTGCGACGTGAATGGTCGCCAACCCGCGCTCGTGGGCTTCAGCGTGGCGCAGCCTGGGCGTGAATTCGCGCGCCTCCCCGCGGATGAACGCAAGCGGCGCGCGCTGGCGGAGTTCGTGCGCTTGTTTGGGCCCGAGGCACGGGACGCGACAGCTTACGTCGAACAAAATTGGGCTGCCGAAGAGTACTCCCAGGGATGCCCTGTGGGCGTGCTTGGCACGGGTGTCTGGACGACCAGTGGGCACGCGCTGCGTGAGCCCGTCGGGCCGATCCACTTCGCAGGGACCGAGACCGCGACGGAATGGATGGGCTACATGGAAGGCGCAGTGCAAGCGGGGGAACGCGCCGCCGAAGAGGTGCTGGCGGCGTTGCACTAGGCAGCTACGCTTCGCTGCGGAGGCGCCAGATCAGCGTGTGATTGTTCGCTGGCATGGTGTGGGTGCGCTCGAGAGTAAACCCGGCGTTCCTCGCGACGGCTTCAAGATCATCCACGTCACGCACTCCCCACTCGGGGTTGCGGCGCTTCAGGTCCGCGTCGAACTCGCGGTTGCTGTCGGCGGTGAATACGCCGGAGAAGCGGTAAGGGCCATAAGTGATGAGCATGCCGCCGGGGTTCAGGGATTGAGCTCCTCCCCCAAACAAACCCCGCGTTGCGATCCATGGGGAAATATGGATCATGTTGGCGCAGACTATCGCGTCGAATTTGCCCACGTTCCAGGGCGGATTGGTGGCGTCGAGCTTGATAGGATCTAGCAGCCGCTCTGGATCTCCTTCCGTGCGGTAATCACGGATGCTGGCTAGTGACTCATCGCTCA
Organism: Polyangiaceae bacterium; assembly: GCA_050183255.1. GTDB lineage: Bacteria > Myxococcota_A > Polyangia > Polyangiales > Polyangiaceae > JAHBVY01. The sequence continues at coordinate 13,749 of JBFXBK010000205.1, forward strand.
CGTCGCTCGGCTGCCAGCGCACACCGGGTAGTCGGGATGAGAAGTAGAGCGCATGCTGCCCGCTACCGCTGGCGAGCTCGAGCACCTCGGCGTTTGCTGGTAGACTTTGCCGCAACACGTTCAGGATTGGCTCAGCGTTTCGGTCCGCTGCGGGGTAGTGGTACCTCATAGGCACGCAATAGAACCGCGATGATGGCGCCTCAAGGGATCAACCGCCCTTCAGCGTGCTCGAGAGCTGCCGCCAGCTCTCTCCGTGGCTTGGGGCGTGCAACAGACGCAGCCCAGCCGGCCCCGAGCGCAGGTGGGGCGAGATGCGCTCCATCGCGCCCGCGCACAGCACGAAGCATGGATCACGGTGACGCTGCGGGCGGCGGGCTTGGTCCCGAGCGCGCTGGTGGAGCACCCACCAGAGAGGCCACTCGTCCGTAGACAGACCGCAGCCGACGAACAATAGGGGCTGGGTCATTGCTGCCTCCAGCCAGTTCCGCGGGGATGCGACCGCTGGACGGTGCTCGGCTCCAGAGGCTCCTCGCTGGGGGGCGGTCGCTGCACCTTTTGCGGCGCGCCGCATCTGGCGGTAGCCTCTGTAGGCGCTGTCGAGTTCTTTGATGTAGACGCCGTAGGAGCGCACGCCGAGCCGGATAGAGCGACACAGCTTGGTGTCGCCGTGCGGGTACCAAACCCTCGACCCTCCTGCGCGTCCACGACGGGTCAGTGTGCCGTCACCGCTGATGTCCTCCCCGCCGGTTGCGATCAATAGGCTGCGATCGAAGTTGAGGCTCAGAATGTCAGCGAAGCCTAGATCGACGAAGGCCTGGAAGAACTCGAGCTCCGCGGCTTTGCGTTCGTGCGTTTCCCGGAGGAGCTCAGCGACGTCGCGTTGCAGTCGTTGCTCCACTTGATGGGGCGCTTCGTCCGCGTTCGCGAGTTCGCATAAGAAGGCCTCCCAAATGCTAGTCATCCCGGAGCCACCGGTTTGGTTGAGCATCTGCATCAAGCGGTCCTTTGCGGCGCGTTCGATGCGAGCCTCGGTCGCAATGCGTTCCAGCAGCGCGAGCCACGAGTCGCGCACGCCGGCCTGAACGTTGAGCCCACTCCCGACAACCACCGCGAGCCGGCGCTGGCCAGCTGAGTCGCGCTGTTTGGCGAGCTCCCCCAAGAGCTTCCAAGCTTCCACTTGCGCCGAGGCTAGCGCACTCGCCAACAGGTCAGGAGGCAAATGCTCCTGGCTGACATTATTTGACCGTGCCGACGGCGGCCGCCGTGAACAGCCTAAAAGCTGATTCGTGAGTCTACGAACGCCAAGAAGTCCGCTTCGAGGAATGGCTTGCGCAGCCACGGTCCGCCGGACTCCTCGAGGAAGCAACCTGCGCGCGGGGAGTCGATGCTCGTGGCCATGAGCGCGAGGCGATCCAGCTTCTGTCCGAGTTCTGCCAAATCATCGAACAGACGCATCCCCGTTAACTCGAGGGCTGACAGCTCGCACACCACCAGGTCGAAGCGCGCCGTCTCGAGCACGTTGCGGAGTCCGATCAGGGCGCTGGACACCATCGTGACCTCGTACTGAGGCTCGCGCCGCTGCTGCAGACGACGACTGGTGTCCGCGTCTGGCTCGATGACGAGTAGGCGACGGCGCCGCACCCGACGCGTGGAACGCGGCTCCGCGGCTTCGGAGGTACTCATCAGGCTAGGTTCGGACCAAGTGTGCGCGTGTTCCAGGTTTTCTCCGATCGATCGCACACCGACAGAGTTCCCGTGTGGTAGGTCTGTCTGGGGGTAGGTTACGACGTCCCCGGTGCACCGCCATCGCGGCGGTGAGGAGAGGACAACGACTCGG
>JBFXBK010000206.1:0-15545 GCA_050183255.1 Polyangiaceae bacterium
ACAGGAGGAAGCCGGCTCGGTGGTCGAGCGAAAGCCAGCGGATCTGGTCGGGTGGGACGGCGACAGAGACAACCTGATCCAGCTGGCCCAGGCGCGCCGCATACATCTGCGTGAGCACCTCGCGACAACTACCCGCGTAGCGACGCGCATCCGCGTGGTTTGGATCCGTCTCGAGGATGCTCTCCGCGATCACTAGCGCGCCGGTGAAATCTCCGACCGCGTAGCGGTCTTTCATGTCCACGATGGGGGACTCGGAGCGCTCCGCCGGCGCCGAGTGAGCAGGGCTCGACGGCTCGGCGCCGAGCGATTGCGCCGCGTACGGCTTCTGCTCCGCCGCCGGATCTCGAGGCCGGCTCACCAAGTCGAGCGCGGAGCCGCTGGGTGGGGTTCCCGAGTCCAAGCGGAAGTCGTCCAGCTCGAGGCCGCTCGGTTGCACTGCGCTCCGCGGAATGCTGGGCGCAGCGTCGGGATCGTCGTCGCTCATGGGATCGAAGTCATGAGCGATCGGCGGCAACGAACCAAAGCTGTCGGGCGCCTCGGCGAAATCCGGGGCGAGCTGTGGGCTCTTCGGCCTCAGCGGCTCCGGATTGGTCTTTGAGTTCCGTGTGGAAAATGCGTCTGACGGAGGGCGCCGCGCCGGGATCGGCGTAGCCGGGCTCAAGCGCTCCGGAGCCGGATCGCTGAAGCGACCTGCGCTGGGTTCCATCGGCAAGGGCGGGAAGCTGTCGGGCTCGAAGTCCAAGCTCGGCACGGGGAACTCCGACGCAGGCTTGGGCGGCGTGCTGGGATTCTCCGCCATTTGTCGCGCTGCAAACTGCTCGACGGGCTCGTCAGGGACGACGGTCTCGCGATTGAACGGGTCGCCGCCCTCCAGCTCGAGCCCGAAGGGCTCGTCGTCCCAAGACGCGTCGATGTCCTCTGTTTCTGGAGGCAACGAGCTCACGTGTGGACGTTTGGGAGTGTCGGAAACCATTCGCTTCTTGTCAGATAGTGGTCACCACATCACTAGGCGCAGAGTCACCGGGGCGCTGGATCATTGGGTACGCGAGACGACGCCCTTGAACATGCGGTGAGTTCGCGAAAGCGCTTCCACCTGCTGCTTGAGCTCTTCGGTGTCGCGAGACTTCATGGCCTGCTCGGTCTTGCTGAGCACCGCCTTTGCTTTGTCGATGGCGTCTCGACCGAAGTCGCTGGAGGCCACGATCTTTTCCACCTGTGGAAAGAGCCGCTCGATGTCTGCAATCAGCGTCTCCGCCTCTTGCTTCGCCTGCTCGAACTGCTCGTCGACACGCCGCTCGACCATGTAGTCCTTGGCGTTCTCGATCATGTCGTGCAGCTCGTCTTGGGTCAGGCCGCTCGTGGCGGTGACCTGAATCGACTGCTCTTGTCCCGTGTCGAGGTCCTTTGCGTGGACGCTGACGATACCGTCCGTGTTGATCTCGAAGGTGACCTCGATCTCCACGTGGCCCTTGGGCGCGCGGCGCAGGCCGGTGAGGATGAACTCGCCTAGCAGCTCGTTCTCGTCAGCCTTCTTGCTCTCGCCCTGCATGACCAGGATCTTCACCGCGGTCTGGTCATCTCGCGACGTGGTGAAGATCTTGGTGCGGCTGGTGGGCACCGTCGTGTTCTGCGGGATCAGCTCTTCGAAGTAGCTGCCGAAGGTCATGATGCCCAAGGCGTGGGGCGTCACGTCGAGCAGGATCATCTCGTGCTTGTCTTCGACCAGCGCGGCGCCTTGGATCGCGGCGCCAAGAGCCACGACCTCATCGGGGTGCACACCCTTGTTCGGCTCGCGCTCGAAGTAATCCGACACGGCGTTCACGATGGCAGGCATGCGTGTCATGCCCCCGACGAGCACGACGTCTTCGACCTCGTCGATGTCCAGGCGGGCATCCGCCAGGGCTTGCTTGCAGATGTCGACGGTGCGCTCCACCAAGTCTTCCGTGAGCCGCTCGAGGGTTTCGCGGGTGAGGGTGCGCTGCAAGTGGAGCGCCTCATTTCTCCCCGTGGAAATGATGAAGGGCAGGTTGACCTCTGCCTCTCGCACCTGTGAGAGCTCACACTTGGCCTTCTCGGCGGCATCCCGCAAGCGCTGCAGCGCCATGCGATCCTGACGCAGGTCGATGTCGTGCTCGTCCTTGAAGCCTTGCACCAGCCAGTCGATGATGCGTGCGTCGAAATCCTCACCCCCAAGAAAGGTATCGCCAGTGGTGGCAATGACCTTGAACACGCCATGGGCCCCGATTTCGAGAATACTGATGTCGAAGGTGCCTCCGCCAAGGTCGTAGACGGCAACTGTCTTGTCGACGCTCTTGCCAAAGCCGTAGGCGAGGGACGCGGCCGTCGGTTCGTTGATGATGCGGATGACTTCGAGGCCAGCGATCGCGCCAGCGTCCTTGGTGGCTTGGCGCTGGTTGTCATTGAAGTACGCCGGGACCGTGACGACTGCCTTGCTGACCTCTTCGCCGAGGTAGTCCTCGGCAATGATCTTCATCTCTTGCAGCACCATCGAGCTGATCTCCGGCACCGAGTAGGTCTTGTCCCGCAGCTTGATGCGCACGTCGCCGTGCGGCCCTTCCACGATGGTGTAGGCCGAGGTCATCACCGAGTTCTTCACCTGAGGAGAACTCCACTTGCGACCAATCAGGCGCTTCGCTGCGTAGACCGTGTTCTCAGCGTTGGTGATCGCCTGCCGCTTCGCGATGTGGCCGACCAAGCGCTTTCCCGCTTCGGTCACTGCCACCATGCTTGGCGTGGTCTTGTATCCACCTCGGTTCGGGATCACCACCGGCGCATCCCCCTCCATCACAGCAACGCAGGAGTTGGTAGTGCCGAGGTCGATCCCGATGACGCGCTCCATAGTTCCCTTTCCGTCGGCTCAAGGCCGCACTCCTAAGCAGAATATCTTAAGGCAGGATGACGCAAGGGGGGGAATTGTTGCTGCGTTCTCGCCCGCCTCACGTGAGTCGCGCGCGCGTGGCGCCTGGCAGATCCCGTCACTGACTCTCCTGCGGACGCGCTCTCGTGGCAAACCCGGGCTATTTCCGCTGTTTCGAGACGCTGACGTGACGCAGATCAGCTGGCAGAATTGGCCGGCGGGGCCGCTATTTGAGCGCGAATCAGCGGTTGCTGGCGCGATTCGCGTCCGGCTCCGCATGCGAGATGCCGCCGCACTGCCATCCGCTTCGAAGGCATCCTGCGGACTGGATGCCGTGCTCTTGCCGCTCCCGCTCTTAGCGACGCACTTCAAGAAGTGGGCGCGTTAGCTCTCGCGCTTCAGACGCTTGAGCCAGTCTTGAGCCGTTTCGTCGTTGGAATCAATCTGCAAGGCGCGCTCGATTTCTGCCACAGCGCTTTGCTTCATGTCGGAGGCGAGGAAGGCGCGCGCCAACGTGACGCGCAGATCGACGCGCTCGTTGTTTAGCTCGACTGCTTTGCGCGCGAGCTCGAGCGCCTTGTGCGCGTTTACGTTGGCTTCAATCAAGCAGTGAGCGGCGCGCTCGAACAGCTGAAACGCGCCGGGGCGACCGCGCGCGGCCTTTTCGTAGCTCAGCGCGGCTTCCGCGAAGTGCCCGTTGCGTTCCTCGTACTGGGCCTGCTCGATATAGCTCTCGGCAAGCGCAGCATTCGCCTGGCTCTGGACTGCTTCGAAGTGTGCCGCGAGCTCTGCGTCATCCGGGGCGAGCCCTACGGCGATGCGCAGGGCGTTCGCCGCGGACACTGGGTCCTTCGCCTCGAGTGCGGTCTCTGCGGCCCGGCGGTAGTGATCGATTTGGCTGTCGCGAGCCTGAGACAGGCGGTCTTCGTAGCGGCGCCGGATGTCGTCACCCACGATTTCTTGGACGCCGCCGTCCCTCGGAGGTGGCTTGCTCGAGCCGCCTCCCGGCGGAACCGAGTTGCGGAGCTTGCGGGCGGCTTGCTTGCGCCGCGCCGCATCGTCTGGCGGTGGTTCGCTCTTGCGTGGGGGTGGGGGAGAGGAGGCGCGATTGGGCGCCGGAGGCCTTGCCGAGGCGCGTTCGAGTACGCGCGCCTGTTGTTCGATCAGGCGCTTCACTTCGTTGACCTCACGCGCGCGGCGCCGGTCGTCGGTCATCATGTTGTCGAGCGCGCGTGTGCGCTCTTGGCTCGTCAGGTAGGCATCGTATTCCTGGCGGGTCGTCTTGCGCGTCAACGTGTCGTGAGCTTCGGTGAGCGTTTGAAAGATCCGCTCGAGCTTGGGCTTGAAGCTGCCGAGCCGCTTTCCGAAGTACTTGTCCGGGTGAAACAGGCTCACCACGCCGTAGTACGCGCCTTTGATCTCTTTCTTTTCCGCATGGCGTTCTACACCGAGCAGCTGGTAGTAGTCCGAGCTGTCGAGGCGGTAGAACGTATCGAGGATCTGCCGCTTGCGCTGGAGCTCCAGTTCGACCGCTTCGTCAAGCTCGCTCGGGTCGTAGAGCGCTGCCGCGGGGTGGGCGCTGCTCGGGTGCCCCTCCTCCACCGTCTCGATCACGGGGTGACTGAGCTTGGCGCCGCCCTGGATCTCCGAGGGCTCGGCTACGGGTTTGGGCTCCGGCTTCGTGTCTCCGTAGGCGACCGCGCCGAGCCGAGCGAGGCGAGTCAGGATTTCGGAGACGTGCTCCTGAGTCATGCCGGTGGATGCGGCGATCTCCGAGAGCGGGCTGCGACCGTCGATACGCGAGAGAACGAACGCCTCCTCCGGCCCGATGGGCAGGCTGCGCATGTCCACCCCGGGGACCATCTGAGGTGTCGTGCTGCTCGGGTTTTGCACAGCGTCTGCCAAGAGTCCTCAAGCCTAACGCCGAGTGGGTGTTTTTCGTTCGCGTTTGTCCTGGCAGCTTCGACTCTGCGAAGCCGTCAGGCTTTTCCTGCACCCGGCCGCGGGTCATTGGGAGCGCTCGAGACGGGCCCGAAGCGATCGCAAATTCCTCGAAACGGGAATCTAAACCGGGCTAACGCTGGGAAGCAACGTCCAGGTGGGGGAGGCGCTCAGCTCCCTCAGCCGGGGTCTGACGTTTTCCCATCCAGAGCCAGTGCTCTGGATGTCGGCAAATCAGCTCTTCCAGCTCTCGCGCGAGGGCCTGGCTGGGAGCGGGCGAGCTGGCTTCGCTGTGTTTCGTTAGTGGTTTCGTTGGTGGTTTCGTCAGCGCCGCCGAGCGGAAGATGCGCAACGCGAATCGGCTGTCAGCTTTTGGCTCCAGGTATCCGATCAACAGCGGGGCGCCGGTGCGCTCGGCCAGTCGTAGGGGGCCGACCGGTAGCTCGGCCAAACCTCCCAGCCACTGCACGCGCTCCGAACGCACGCGCCCGCCAAGATCCGGGAGGAAACCAACCGGGCGGCCCTGTTTCAGCGCTCGCAGGATGCGCGCGGAAGCACCGGGTTTGCCCCGATGGATCACCTCCAGGCCGCGCGCCACACGATGTTGGTCGACGAGGGGGTCGAGGCCGGGGTCGTAGCTCTCCCGAACCAAGATGGCTGGTCCCGGCGCTCCCCGCCCACTGGCTTGCCATGACTCGGCGATGCGCGCGGCGAGCCACTCGAAGGGACCCAGGTGGAGGCTCACGAACACCACTCCACGACCGCCGTCGATCGCTTGCTCTAGGCAGTCGGCGCTGGTGGAGTCGACCTCCACTTGCTCGGCGATGGCGCCAGGTCGACGCAGCAACAGGCAACGCCCCAAGTTGCGACCACCATTTCGCCACACTTCACTGGCGAGCGTTGGAGCCACACCGGCTTGCTCGAGGTTCCGACGGGTTTGTCGCCGCAGGGAGCCTGACGTCCAGTGCACCAGCCAGCCGAGTCCGCCGAGCGCGCCGGTCAACCAGCTTGCGGGCAGCCGATCGGCGAACCACAGCGCCGCGCGCACAATGACTCGCAGCGCCGCGTTCTTCAGGCGCTGACGCCGGGACCAAGTGCCGCCCTCGCGCACGTCGCGGAGCGCGAGTGCTTGCAGCTCCGTCAAGGGGTTGCCGGACACTGACACTGGGATTCCACGCGGCTTTTCGCAGCGGCCACGCGCTCCTTCGCGCGCTCGCAGCGACGCTCGGGATCGTCGCCACCGGAGAGGATTTCGCAGATGCGCTTCTGCGCCCGCTCGAGGCTCTGCAGTGCCCGGCACGCATCGAGGCACTGAAACCCGCTGGCTAGCGTGTTCGCGTTGCGCTCAAAGTAAGCTTCCCATTCAGCCAGCGTGCTCGGCTCCGGCGGCTGGGAGAAGTCCATCGGCGACTCGCTGGTCCCCGTCGGTGGAGGTCCATAGCCAGGTTGCCCGTAGGTCGGTTCCGCGCTGCCCGGCTGCTGGTATGGCTGTTGCGGGTAGGGCGGAGACTCCGGCGGTTGCGCCTCCTGGCTCGGCGCAGCGCCGGCGCCGCAGCCGCCCAGGAGCGCTGATGCCAGGCCCAGCGAGAGCACGCCGAGGGCGCGCCGCGTCCGTCGCCTCATGGCGTCTGCTCCGGGAGGTTCTGCTCGATCACCTTCTCCTGGATGTCCATCGACTGCTCAAAGGCTTCGAGGGCGCGTTGCTTGGCGGCCTTGGCGCCGACCTCGTCGCCTGCGCCTTCGAGCTGCTTCGCCCGTCGCTCCTCCACCAGGCCGCGCACTTCGAACAAGTGCCCACGGAAGTAGCTGACTTGCTTGGCGTGGCCGAGGCCGCTCTCGACGTCCTTGAGAGCGTTCTCGAAGCTGCCGTCCTGGCTCTTCAAATCCGCCAGACGAGCGTAGGTATCCGCGAGCACCTCGCTGGCCTCGGCCAGGGGAGTATTTCCTCCGGGAACCGGTCCATCGACGAGGGCCTGCAGCTTCTCGATCGCTGCTTTTGGGGACTCCTCTTCCAGCTGATCCGCCGAGTGGTGGGCGCTGCGCGCTCTGGAGAGGAAGGCCAGGAGCGCGGGGCTGACGGGTTGCCCGTCGGGCGCCGAGGCGCAAACCTGGGGCGCTTCATCGTACGATTCGCCCTTGCAAGCGGCGAACCCGGTGACGAAGCCACAGAGCGCGATGGCCGCGAGCCAGCGCTTGAAGTGGGGAGTGAAGAGCGTCGTCACCGCGCCCCCCAGCTTGCGTAGCGGTTACTGCGTAGCTCCTTGGCTCGCGCCATCGCGATGCGATCGACGCGCTCCGAGGTGTGCTTCGTGTCGAACTTCTCGTGGAACAGCGAGGCCGTGGAGCGCGACACCGCGAGCTCTTGGGACGCCTGCGGGCTCTGCACGCCAGTCGTTGGGGCAGCGCTTTGGGTCTGCACCCAGAGCAGCATGCCGGCGGCTGCGGCGAGCACCGCGGTCACGGCGCCGAACGCCACGCGAATCACCTTGGCGTTGCCGCCCTTGCTGCTCGGCTTGGCACCTTCAAGGGCTGCGTCGAGCAGCTCTTGATTCCTCGCGGCATCGATGCGCCCGGGGTCTGCGGCCGCGTGAACGCTGCGCGCTAGATCCGCCAGGGGGTGACTCTCCCCCAAATCCAAGGCTTCCCTGAGGCGCTCGCTCTCCGCCTGCTCCTCCTCGTCGGCCTCGGCGAAGGGATCTTCCAGCGCCAGCTCGATCAAGGTTTGGTTCAGCTGAGGGGAGAGCTCGACGGGACTGAACGCTGCGCGGAGCTGCTCGGCGAAGTCGCTCTCTGCTTCGTCGCTGAGCCATTCTGCGTCATCGGGCGTCTCCTCTTCGAGAGCCAGCCACTCGAGGTCGCGCTCGCTCTTCGAGTCGTTGTGGCTCATGAGTCTGCTCCATCGGCGAGAGTCGCCTTCTTGAGGGCCGCCATGGCGCGGTGCAGGACCACGTCCAGCGTGCCCACGCTGACCCCGAGCTCCGCTGCGGCTTCTTCCCGAGACTTTTCCTCGAGGATACGCAGCTGGATCACTTGGGCGTAGCGGGGATTGATGCGGCTCATCGCGCGCTTGACGCGGTCTTGAGCCACCGCGAGGTCGTGGCGCTCGAGTGCGTCGGGGGTCTTGTGGGGATTGGCCTCGGAGGCCTCGATTTCACGCTCCAGATCTTGTGGCTCGAACAAGCGCTCGCGCTTCTTCTTGCGTAGCATGTCCAGAGCCACTCGCATCGCGACCACGCGCAGCCAGGGGTAGACCCCGACGTCTTGCCAGGTGAAGCGATCGAAGCGTTCCACCACCTTGATATAAGTCGCGGAGAGCGCTTCTTCAGCCAGCGCGTGATTGCCGAGCTTGGGCAACAGCAGCGAGCGAAACAGCTTGGGACCGTAGGTCTTCAAGAGCTCACCCATGGCAGCGCGGTCACCAGCGTGGGCGCGAGCGCACAGCTCCCGCTCCGCCTCCAGTGCCTCCGCGTCCCACTCCACGGCGCGCACTGTACACGGCTCGTCCGACTTGGGAATATTGCGCGTCGATGGCAGGTCTTGGCGCCGTTCCGCGCACGCCTCGGCGTAGCGCTCCCAGCTGAAGGGGCGCGCCGGCTCGGCGCGAACAGGGCCTTGCCACAGCGCGGGCAGCACCGTCTGCCAGGAATTCAGGGTCGCGCTGGGGTTCATGACGCTTTAACGCGAGCCCCTGGGAGGCCTTACGGCCGTTCAGCATCGAAGTGACAAAAAGCCGGGAACGGCTTGATTTAGCCTAGCAAGCCTGCGACACCCCGAGGCCTGTGGCTGCCCCCAAATGCCCGTATTGCGGCACGCTGAACTCGATCGGCGAGAGCCACTGCCACAAGTGCAAGCAGCCCTTGCCTGGGCCGCTCGGTCGCGCCGCTCGGGATCTGGTGACCAGCCTGCTGGGGCGAGAGCTGTGGGTGACGAAGCTCTTCATGGGGCTGAACCTCGCGGTTTTCGCTTTGATGGTCGTGGACAACGGCCGCTCAATCGGTGCGGGCTTGCCCATCGGGTTCAACATCGGCAGCGCGTTCCTGCTTCCTTCCACGCTGCTGCGCGGCGGAGCGCTGTTGGTCGGTTTCGACTTCCAGGTCGTCAACGGCGAGTGGTGGCGTTTCCTCAGCGCGGTGTTCGTCCACTACACGCTGATCCATTTGCTGTTCAACATGTCCTGGGTCGTGAGCCTGGGGCGTGCCCTCGAGCCAGAGCTGCGCTCGGCTCGCTTCGCGATCGCCTATTTGCTCACTGGCGTGGGCGGATTTCTGCTCACTGCGGCGGTTGGCCCCTCGAATACAGCGGGTGCTAGCGGATCGGTGATGGGGCTCTTCGGCGTGCTCGTCGGCTATTCGTTTGGCCAGCGCAACAACATGTGGCGGGAGCACCTTCCGCGGCTGCTTCTCTACCTCATCCTGTCCTGGTTCATGGGCGAGGGGATGCGGGCCGCCGGGGCAGGTGCCGTGAACAACATGGCTCACGTCGGCGGTGCCGTGATCGGCCTTGGGATCGGCTTCCTGTGGGGCCGCGAGCGCCGGACTCCGCTGCTGAATCGCCTACTCGGGATCTTCAGCGTGATCGCGGTGCTCTGCGCCATCGCAGCGGTGGTCGCCTGTCAGTTTTCCCCTGAGTGGGGCAAGCAGCGGGACCGCGAGTCTGCTCAAGACGGCTGGAGCTGAATCCGCCTTGAAACACCTGGCGTGCCGCGGGTTTTCCGCGCCGCCCAGCATTGCTTTCCCGGATCGATTGCTCTCAGTGTAACCTGCGCGGCCGATGCCCGTGGTTAACCCGCTCGCGCGGGAGCTCGTCTTCAAGGTCGTGTATTACGGCCCGGGTCTAGGTGGGAAGACCACCACCTTGCAGCACATCCACACCGCGACCAAGCCTGAGTATCGCGGCAAGATGGTGAGCCTGGCGACCCCCGTGGATCGCACGCTTTACTTCGATTTTCTGCCGATTCGCGTGCCGAACGTGCGGGGGATGGGGGTGAGGTTGCAGCTCTTCACGGTGCCAGGTCAGGTTTATTACAACGCCACTCGCAAGCTGGTGCTCACCGGCGCAGACGGCGTGGTGTTCGTCGCCGACTCGCAGCGCGCCCGGCGTGACGCGAACCTCGAGTCCCTGGAAAACCTCCTGGAAAACCTCAGGGAGCACGGCCGCGTGCTGAGCGAGCTGCCTCTTGTGCTGCAGTACAACAAGCGCGACCTGCGGGACGTGCGCCCGGTGGAGGAGCTCGAGGCGGAGTTGAATCCGCGCGGAGTCCCCAGCTTCGAGACCACTGCGACCTCGGGGGGCGGCGTGTTCGAGGCGCTCGATCGCATCACGCGCCTGGTGCTCGAGGACTTCGAGCGCCGCATGCCGGAGAGCAGCGAGGTGCCGTCGTCGGCGCTCCAGGTGCCAGAGGGCGGCCTCACGGAGGCGCTGCGGCGCGCCGAGTCGAGCCCAGAGGCTTCACCTCGACGCTTCGACAGCGAGCAACCGACGGCGCTGTCTCAGCGCATGCCCGAGGTCGGCACGCCGGACAGCGAAGACGAACTGCCCCGCCTCACTGACGCTCCAGACAGCATGGTCGGCGAGGACATGGCGCGCAGCGTCGCTGAATTTGGCTCCCGTGGTGGCCAGACACCACCCAGCGACGATCCGCCGCGGCTCAGGCGCCGTCGCGAGTTCCCCAGCGTGCCGTCGCTGGACGCCGAGTTGGTGAAGAGCGGCATTCAAAGCCGCGGGGAAATTCTCGACGTGGACGCGCCCGCGACCGCCTCACGCACTCCCTCGGCGCCTCCGGTGTCTTCCAGGCCGAGCCCCAGCAGCGCTGGGCCCGCGCCGAGCAGCGCCGGCGCGAGCAGTCGCCGGCCAGGCGCCTCGAGCCAGCGTCCCCTGGTACCGGTGGTCGAGGAGCTGGATCTGCCGCCGGCCTCGCTGAGAAATCCGTATCCGACCTTCAGCTACGCTGTGCTGTTCCCGAGATCGCAGCACGGCGTGGTGCGCCAGCTGGAAGCGGCCCTCGCCGCCGGAGACACCACCCACGCCGTGGAACACGCGGAGCACTTGGTCACGCGCACGTTTGCTGCAGCCGCGAACTTGGTGAGCCAAAAAGAGGCACCCCGGGATCCCGCTGTAGTAGCGCTGATGCTCGGCCTGCAGGGTCAGCGCTACCTCGAGTTTCGCGCCATCGCTCGAGACGCGCGCTCAGGCGGTGCGCTGCCCATCGAGGATGCGTTGGTCGCGTACGCCTTCGCCATCGAGGCGCGCCTCGCTTGGCGCCGCGTCGGGGGCTGACGTCAGGGGTGGTTCCGTAAGGATCGACCTCACCCCCGAAAAAAGCGCGAGGATCAAGCGGCGGAATGGCCTACTGCGGCGGAATGGATTGAGCGCCTTCGGCGCTGCCGGAGACGCTGAGCGGCCCCTGAGTGCTGCCAGCGATTTCGCCGATCCAGGTGCCCTGGAAACCCGTGGGACGCGCCTCGGCGTCGATCTCAGTCGCCGCGGCGGCGCTGAAGGTGAGGGTGGCTGGAGACTCCGTGGAGGCGTCGCGAGCGCGATTGAAGAGCGCCGTGAGGCCCGCGCGGCAGGCTTCGGCGCCGCAATCTCCGTCGCAACCTTCGAACAGGGTGCCTTGCCCAGCGAGCTCTGCGCCCAGGCCATCGCAGTCGACGATCTCGGCCAGCGCTTCCGGCGCGCTCGTGGCGTTGCTGCTGGTGCTGACTGCCTGTTGCTCGGCAGTGCCCACCACCAGGCGCGCCGGGAAGAAGTAGAAGCTGCCGCCGAGCAAGAGCGAGTCATCGGGGTCGGCGCTCAGGCTGAGCTTGCCAATATCCGGGGGGAAACCTGCCTTGGCCGGAGCGAGCCCCGCGACCTCTTCCAGGTGCCAGGTGCCCCAGCCCGGAGTGTTGCCGACGGCCTGCAGCTTGCCGTGGAGCACGCGGTCACCAAAGAGCCGTGCAGCGCTTGCCGTGAACCATTGATCGAGGGTCGACCGCAGCAGCTTGTGCGCGTCTGCACCGAGCCACGCGGAAACCTGCCCGTCCCAGGCTCCGACGTCGCGGCTGGTCTGAAACAGCGCCGCGTCCGCGGTGGGCAGGCTCGCCGCCATGGCATTCAAGAGGGCGTCCACGTCGGACTGTGCATCGCCAAGCAGGGCGGCCTTGGCCGTCTCTCGGGCGCTCTCGAGGCCGACTTCCCAGTCGTAGTTCAGGTCGTCGAGCCCGAGGGTCATGTCGAGATCCGTCTCGGACAGCTGGAGCGGCCGGTTGATCACCGTGACATCGACCGACTTGGTTTCACCCGCCATCACGCCTGCGAGGTCGCTGCAACCACCGGCGAACTGGCTGGCCCGTAGCGTAACGGCGGCGTAGGTGCCCGCTGGAACCGACTCGATCTCGATGACTTGCCCTGGGGAAACAGTCGTCCAGAGCGCGCCGTCTGGCGGCGGATTGCCGGAGAGATCGCTGCAGCGTCGCCCTGGGTGCACGCTGGCAGTCCAGCTGCTGATTTCACGGCTACCGGAGTACTGAGGCTTGATGCGCAGCGCGCCGAAGCCTTGTTCTGAAACTGAAACAGTGCGCGATGCGCTGACTTCGGTGCCGACCGAAGCGCGCACGTTGAAGCTCGTGACGCTGCTCGGCGCAAACAACGTGGTGGTCGCGATGCCGTTCGCGTCCGTGCTGACCTCTGTGGTGGCTAGGGAGGCGTCGAGGGAGTCTCCCGTGAGGCTGAATCGCACGCTGTGTAGGCCCGCTGGCCGCACTTGAACGCTGAGCTCGATCGCGGCGAGCGGCGCGACTTCCAACGTGCCAGCGGAGGAGAACTCGATGCTAGCGGCGCCGCTCTGTCCGGCGTTGCCGCCGCTACCTCCGCTGCCCATGCTGTCGGCTCCGGTGGCGTCGTCCGAGCCACACGCGGTGAGGGTGCTTAGTGCCAAGCTCGCGAGCGCGAGGCTGAGGGCGAGGCCGCAAGACTTGCGTTGGCTGGGTCTCCGTCGAGACTTGGAGAGCCGAGCCGCCGCGCTGCGGTGTTCCCCACACACGGTGCGGGCATGCTGGGTCAGGTATTTCATCGTTCAGACTAAGGTAAGTAAGAGCCAGCTTAGCGCGGATCTCAGACGCAGGCACAACGTGATATGTGTGAGGCTGATGGATTCCCTTCCGCCGCCTCCCACGCGCATCCTGGTGGTCGACGACGAGCCCGGTCTGCGGCAGATGTTGTCCATCCTGTTTCGCCGCGAGGGGTACGAGGTCGTCACGGCGCCGGGCGTGCAAGGCGCCAAGGAGGCACTGAGCCAGAGTCCGCGGCCCTTTCCCGTTGTTCTCACGGACTTGTCCATGCCCGATGGCAGCGGACTCGAGGTGCTGGCGGCGGCGAAGCAGCGCAACACCGCGACCGAGGTGGTGCTGATCACCGCTCACTCCACGCTGGAAAACGCCATCGAAGCCATGCGCGGCGGCGCGTACGACTTCGTCACCAAGCCGTTCGAGCCCAAAGAGCTGGCGGCGCTGGTCGCCAAAGCGCTGGAAAAAAACGCCCTCGTCACGGAAAACCAGCGCCTCCGCGCGCAGGTCGGCAGCAAGAGCGACAAGACGCTGATCGGCAAGAGCCGCGCGATGCAGACGGTGCTCGACCTGGTCGAGCGCATCGCCAAGGCGCGCACCACCGTGCTGATCACGGGGGAGAGCGGCACCGGCAAGGAGCGCGTCGCGCGCGCGATCCACGAGCGCTCAGACCGTGCGGATAAGCCCTTCCTGGTGGTCAACTGCGGCGCGTTGCCGGAAAACCTCATGGAAAGCGAGCTGTTTGGCCACGAAAAAGGCGCCTTTACCGGCGCCAGCGCGCGCCATCGCGGGCTGTTCCAGGAGGCCGCCGGTGGAACGTTACTCCTGGATGAGGTGGGCGAGCTGCCCCTCAGCCTCCAGGTGAAGCTCCTGCGGGTGCTTCAAGAGCGCCGCGTGCGCCCCGTGGGTTCGACTCAAGAGGTGGACGTCGACGTGCGCCTCTTGGCAGCGACCAACAGGGACGTCGAAGCCGACGTCTCCGGCGGGCGTTTCCGCCAGGATCTATACTATCGCCTGAACGTGATCCGCATCGAGCTGCCCCCCCTGCGGGAGCGCCGCGAGGATCTCGCACTGTTCTCCGAGCGCTTCGTGCGGCGCTTCGCTGACGAGATGGGCAAAGACGTCGTCGGCCTCACGCCGGACGCCTTGCGCGCGCTGGAACGCTATGAATTTCCAGGCAATGTGCGCGAACTGGAGAACGTGATGGAGCGCGCCGTGGCGCTCGCTCCGGGGCGCAGTATCGGCCTCGGCGACCTGCCCCACGAAATCAGCGGCGCCGCTGGCGGCTCCGCGACCAGCCTCGTGGAGCTGCCCGAAGGCGGTTGCAACCTCGACGACGTCGTTGGCGAAGTGGAGCGCCGCTTGCTGCTCGCGGCTCTCGACCGCACCGGCGGCGTACGCAAACAAGCCGCCAAGCTGCTCGGGGTGAGCTTTCGCTCGCTGCGCTACCGCTTACAGAAGCACGGCATCGGCAGCGACAGCGGAGACGACGACGACCCCGACAGTAGCCCGCCAAGCGAGGTCTCGCGCTGATGAGGGTCTGCGCGTCGTGAGCGCGGGCGGTGACCAATCGCGTCCGCCTCTGACCTTTTTGCGCAGGGGGGGAGAGGAGAGACGGCGCGAATCGCCGCGGGCAAGTGGCCAAACGCTGCGGCAAACGGCTAAACTGTAGGCTCCGTTGCTGCCGCACGGCGTTGGAATGCCTCGTGCAGCACGGGTTCGACCCCATGATCTCCAAGCGTTTCCGGACCCGCACTCACAGCGCCCGCGGCTTCACCCTGATCGAGGTGATGGTGGTCGTGGTGCTCGTCGGGATCCTTGCGACCCTGGCGCTCGTCGCCATGCGGCGCTGGCTCATCACCAGCAAGTCCATCGAGGCCATGCACGTGATGGAGGGGATCCGCGGAGGGGAAGAGCGGTTCCGCTCGGAGAACATGGTGTACCTCGATGTGAGTACGTCGGGCACCTTGTATCCGACGACGGCTCCCAACCGCACCAAGTACAACTGGGTCCAGACCGGGCACACCGACTACACGCGCTGGAGGCTGCTCAACCCAACGGTGAGCACGTCCGTCCAGCACGGGTACATGGTGCGAGCCGGGCGCGCGCTGACGGCGCCGACGGCGGCGATGACCCCAGGCGTCACGGTGACGTGGCCGACCGCGGCCAATGTGAATGATGCGTGGTACGTCATTTATGCGCAGGGTGATCTGGATGCGGACGGGACGTACGGAAGGTACGCGGCGTCGAGTTTCTCCAGTGAAGTCGTTCGAGTGAACGACGGAGAATAGTTAGGCCTTCGGCGGGACTGGGACTGGGACTGGGACTGGGACTGGGACTGGGACTGGGACTGGGACTGGGACTGGGACTGGGACTGGGACTGGGACTGGGACTGGGACTGGGGACGTGTGTTGCCGTGAGGATATGGGCAAGCGCGTGCCAGGCTTCGCCTGTCACTAGCGCTTGCCGCTTTGTTTAGTGGCGTCTTCCGATCGCGGCGCGGCTTCGCGCGGCCGCTTCTGGGGGGTGTTTCCTGGGTTGGGTTTTGATCGCGGCGCGTTTCACGCGGCCGCGTTTGTTGGGCGGTTTCAGGGTGGGGTTTTGATCGCGGCGCGGGTCACGCGGCCGCGGTTGGTGGGCTGTTTCAGGGGTGGGGTTTGTTCGCGGCGCGGTTCACGCGG
>JBFXBK010000207.1:0-15437 GCA_050183255.1 Polyangiaceae bacterium
CACCAAGCTGCCGCTTCCGTTCGGGTCATCGATGCACGAACCCGTGCAGCAGTCGCTGCCGACACTGCAGCCCTCACCGTCTTGACGGCACGGGTCCAGCGCCCAGAAGCCACGCATGTTGGGCTGATTGATGTCCTGTCCAGGCACCCAGAAGGCCGAGTGGCTCGGGTCCGTTCCCGCCGCGGGGTTCATGTCGATGGCCGCCACCCACAGCTGCTTGACCTGATCGGCGCTGCCGAGCAGACGATTGCCCAGCGTACGGCGAGAAGTGAACACGACCCAGAAGTAGCCGCCCGAAGCCACTGGCGCGAAGGTCGGCTCATAGTTCAGGTGACGATCGCGATCCCCAGCGCCGAACGGATAGGTCGTACCGTTGAGGCGGTCGAGTGGAATTTCCACCTGGGAACCGTCTACGGCTGCGATCGCTAGGTCCGCATTTCCGCTGCGCGTGTCGTACGGACCCCGGTGGAACACTGCCCACTTACCGTTGGGGCTCACGCTGGGGTAAGCAATCGACGCACCGTTCGCAGCCAGCGCCACCTTGCGTTCGTTCGCGAAGGCGGGCACTCCGGCGCCGAGGGTTGCGTCCATCGCGTGCAGGTCGCGGGTCGCCGGGTCGATGAAGAGCAGTGAGCTACCGTCCGGGGCGAACGCTGGGAGCCCGACGACTCGACCGTCGAGAGCCGTTCCAGGGACCTGAGCGCCCGTAGCGACGTCGTACACTCCTGGCAGGTCGTTGCTAATCCAGCGCCACTCAGGCAACCCGGAGTTCATCACCGCATACTGGCCGTTGGGGGTGAGGGCGCTCATGGCCCAGCCGCGTCCGCGCGCGGTCGCGGTGACGGTCGATCCTTGAAGGTCGAACACGCTGGAGTCCGAGTCCTCCGCAGCCTGGGCCTTGCCATTGCCGAGCACCAGCGTGTTGCCGTTCGCGCTCACGGTGTGGCAGGTGGTGCAGCCATCGGTCACGCCAGCCTGCGCCAGAAAATCTTCTGGAGCACCCGCGCCGGGGCTGATGCGCAGCACTCGCCCGGGAGAGTTGGCCCAGTAGTAGACCGACCCGCGGAGGCTACCGGTGGCGAAGCGCCAGGTCTGCTCCATGACCTTCCCAACGCCCCCAGCCGCATCCATGCGCGAGACGGTGATCTGGACGGGTGTGCCGTCGCTCGACTCGGTGAGCTGCGTCCAGGCCGCGCTCTCAAAGTCATGAGCGCCTTCGCTAGGCACGAAGTAGCGGGTGTAGTCAGCGTAGGTTGAGCGAACGGAGACGCGCATCTTGTCACCACCCGCGAAGCCGTTCCACATCAGGCGTGGGGGCAACAAACCTTGGGGAAACACGGTCGAGTCGTACGGATAGAGCCAGCTCGCGGTGGGGTCCGGGTTCACGGCGCCGTCGAGGGCGCTAACATCGCCAGGCGTGACCTCGGGAGCAGTTTCCGTAAGGATCAAGCGCACCTTGATCTGACTCGTGGCCGTGAGACTCCCTGACGCCGCCGTGAGGGTCACCTCTCCCCCAAGATCCCCGATCGCGCTGACTTCGTTGGTCGCGCTGTCGAAGTCCGCGATGCCACCGCGCGACAGGGCCCAGCCAGTGGGCACGACGTCCTCGGTTGAACCGTCGTCCTTGACCACGCGCGCTTTGACGACGACCGGGGTCGACACACCGTTCAGGACGTCGATTTGAACCGTCGGCGGGTCGAGCTCCAGCGAAACCACTTGGGGTACGTCGATGATGCCGCCGGAGCCGCCCTGATCCGTACCACCGGAGGAAGATCCACCGTTGCCGGCGGTTCCGCCGTCACCGCCCAAGGTCCGGCCATCGCCGGAACTCTGAGCATCGTCACCCCCGCATGCGGAGGTGGCAAAGGCAGCGCTGCAAGCCAGTGCGAGGAGGGTGGCAAGCCAGCGCGAGCTACGAGAGGAGGGAGCCTGAAGTCGCATACGCGCCTACCAACGCAAACCCGATGCCAACTCCGAAGCCCGCTGGTTCGCGTCTCCGCGTGGTGTCGGAACACCACGGCCGGACACCCCGACCTGTCAGGTTCCAATGTTTTCAAACACTTGGCGCTCAAGATGTGTCCGGCTAGTGTCCGGACACTTGAGGTCGCGAACAACGGACGCTGGGCCTCACTCGAACGGCACCACCCGAACACCAAAGCCCAACAGCGCCTCGCGACGAAACGCCAGCAGTCCCTTGCCGTGACCGACGGCGAGCGAGTTGAAGACCTGCACCTCGCCCCACTTACCCGGAAAGATCAGCCCCGTGAGGTTGCGAAGGAGGAAGTTGTCGGGTGTCTGGACGCGTTCGCCCTCGAAGCTCAGTTCGGTACCGAACATGTACTCGCCGAAGGTGGAGCTGAAGGGCTGCACGGCGTCACTTAAAAGCCAGTGCACAATCAGGTCGAAGCCGGGCCCGACGCTGTAGGAGCGCGCGTAGTGCTTCGCAAAGAAGTACTTGAGTTGAACCCGCGCCTCCAGGTTGAAGTCACCTAGCGGCATCCGCACGGCAACGTCTGGCATGATGAAGTTATCGATGTTGGGCACGTCTTCGTAGCGTCCTTCGTTGCCGTCTCGCGCTCCGGTGAAGTGCTCGCTCTCATGGCGCAAGGACAGCGCAAACTCCAGGCGCCCTCGCTCGCCGAAGGCTCGCTCGCCAAAGGAATCCAATGCCAGCGCCGCGGTGAGCCCATTCGAACCGCGCCAGAGCAGCCCGACTAGAGGAAGTATCAGCTGCTCGCCACCATCGTCAGAGGTGATGGGACGCTCACTCTCGAGCTCTATCAAACCGTAGAAGCCAAACCGCAGTGAGAGATCCGGCGTCTCGAGCCCCACGAGCGCGAAGTCGCCGCCGGCCATTTCCGCGGTGTAAGGCGTGATCTGATAAGCGAGCGCTGGAGTATCGCGAGACGCCGAGCGACCGTGGCTGATGACTCGGGAGGCGCCAGGCAGCACCGTCCACTTCGAGCCGTCGCGGTCGGAGAGCGGCGTCGGCTTCGCGTACGCCGTCGAGCCGAGCCAGGCGGAGCAGAGTACGCTGAAGCAGATCGGAGCGAGGCGATTCACAGCTTCAACCGATGGCGCACCAAGCGCACTCCAGGGGGTGGGGCGCCGGACGCGCTCTGATCGGGACTGGTCAAATAGCTGAACCAAATCTCGTTCCCGGTGCTCAGACTCGGGTGCTGTGCAAGGTCGTGGATCCCAAGAAACCCATCAGGCACGGCGTCGAACACGTGATGCGTGAGCGTATTCACCTGGCTCGGCGAGCTACCGAGCTTGCCCTCGACTTCGTTCGAGAGCACCGGTGGGAACGCGAAGACATATTTTCCCACATGCGAATTATAGGCGACGCTCAACTCACCCATGCCCTCGAGGATCGCCGCCGCGTGAGTCGGTTCGCTCTCCCAGTCGAAAGCGCCGCGATACTCCCAAGCAACGGGGTCAGCCAGCTTCTCTACGGGAGCCCGACCCACCCGGCAAGTGTCGTCAAAGGGTCCTTCGTTGACGCAGCGGTAGCTATAGACGAGCCCGTCGCCCCCCAGCAACGCCGAGCGGCCCCAAAGTTGCGGATCGAGCCACGTGAGAGACGGTTCCCCAGGGTAATAAGCTGGAGTCAGTCGCGTGGTCGCTCCGTCCGCGTCGAGCAAGGCCACACCGACTCCCACGGTCTCCACATCGAAGAAGCCGCGCACGAACTCCTTGCGATAGAACACCAGCGCCCGTTCGCTGCCCTGCCAGTCAGTCACGAAGCCAGAGAGCGGCGTCAGCACCAACTCGCCGCGTGTCGGGTCCTGCTCACTGGCGTCGGGTTCGAGCAACGCGAGCAGCTCACCTTGGGAATCCCGCAGGTAGTCGAACGCGTAGCCGCAGGGTGTATCCGCGGGGCTCAAGCGCGCGGCGATGGTTCCCAACGGCTGGCCTTGCGCGTCCGAGGCGCCGGGGAAGATCCAGAGCGGCCCTGCGCCGAACTCCAAGCTGAACCCGCCGCTGAACGCATGCGCTGGCGCTGGTGGCTGAATCACGCAGCGCTCTTGCGCGTCACCAGACAGCGCCGTGGTGAGGCCCTCGTCCCCGAGGCGATCGGCGCATCCAGCGAGCAGCAGGGCACCTAACCCCCAAATGCACGTCGACCGAACGCTGTGTCCGCCTCGCCCCATTGGTGTCCGAGCATAGCGGAGCAGCGGCGAGCAGAGCCAGCCTGCGATGCTAGCTTCGTTGCAGGAGTGCTTCGAGCTGCGCCGCATGACCCGGCACCAAGAACTTGTTCGGCCAGGCATCGGGCTTGTCTTCCAAGATCCATGCGCCTTCGCCGCGTGGAACCGGGTGCTCCAAGATGACTCGCGCCGCGCGCGCGGCGCATGCCTCTGGGGTCTCCCAGCTTCGCTTCATCCAGCGGGTGGCGCGTCCTAGAAGGCCCTCCCCCACGCCAAGCTCGGTGCGCACCACGCCCGGATGCAGCAGCATCACCTCGAGCTCGGGGTGCTCCAAGGCGAATTGCCGTGCGTAAATCGCTCCGCAGAGCTTGGTGTTGGCGTAGGTCTTGACGCGACTGAAATCAGCGCCGTGAGGTGTGCGGGCTTTGTCAAAGCGTCCCATCAGCTTGAGCAGACCGGCGCTGACGAACACCACGCGAGGCGCTTGCGCGCCCGCTGGTCTGAGCGCCGGAAGCAACCCCTCGTTCAGCTCCCGCGTTCCGACGTAGTTCACCGCGAACCCCAGCTCGAAGCCTTCAATCGTGAGCTCACGCTTGGTGGGCCAGACGCCCGCGTTGTGGATCAAGAGGTCGATGTCCGAAGTCACCTCACGGATACTCGTCGCCAGTCGCCGTGCGCCGTCTCGAGTGGACAGATCGCCAGTCACCAGCTCCGGCAGCCCCCCGGCTTCCGTGACTCGATCCGCCGTCGCCTCCAGCCCATCGCGGCGTCGCGCGGTGAGCACCAGGCGCCTCCCTGGCGCCGCCAGCGCCGCCGCCAGCGCCGCACCAATACCGCTGCTCGCACCGCTCAGCACGATCGTTCGCTCCGTCATCGCTACCTCCCTGTGAACTGAAGGCCTGAGGCAAACTGAACGAATCGTCCAGTTGTATTTTTCATCCAGTTCTCTCGAACCCGGAGCCGCGGCAAAATCACTAGCTTTTCCAAGGGGTTCTAGCTCACGATTTGCAGCGGCGGGCGGACCTTGAGAGTCTCTGCGGATGGTGCAGCCACAGCGACGAGACGGCGCGAAGCGGCGGGACGCAATCCTGAACGCCGCCCTGCGTTGCTTCACTCAGTCTGGCGTCCTGAAAACCAGCCTTGAGGATATCCGCGCGGCATCGGGGTCTAGCCAGAGCAGCCTGTATCACCACTTCGGGGGGCTGCAGGGCATCGCCCACGCGCTCCTGCGGCGCAGCTTCGAGCACATGTTCAGGGATCTACGTGCTTCGCTCGAGGGGGTGAGCACAGCCCGGGCCGCGGTGCACGCGCTGACCCACGCGTACCTCACCTGGGTGTTCCAAAACCGCGAGGAAGCGACGTTCGTCTACCAGATGACAGCCCTCGAGATGCCTGAAGACCAACGGGAGCCCTTCCTGGCCTTCAAGGCTGAGCTGTACGCGCCCATCGTGGAGCGCCTGAGCCCGTTCATTCAAAAGGGGGAGCTGCCCAATTTGCCGCCGCAGCTCTACGACGTGATCGTACTCGGACCGGCGCACGAAGCTGGGCGGCGCTGGACCGGCGACGCGCCCTACCTCGAGCGCACGTGGCTCCTGGAACATGTGCCGGAAGTCGCCTGGAACACCGTCAAGTACCTGCGCCGTCAGGACGCTGCGCGAAGCACTCCGCGGTGAACCCCAGGGAGATGAAGCCCAGTGCGTTCGCTAGACCGTGGTAGCGAATCATCTGGTTCAGATCCAACCAGCTGACCCGCAGCACCACGGAGAGCGACCAAACCAGGGCCAAGCTCATCGTCAGCAACGGCACCAAGGCGCTCAGGCTGCGCAACACACGCACGAGGCCTGAACCGGACCGCGCGCCCAGCGCGCGCAGGCAGTAGGCCCAGATCGGGAGCGCCATGCACGCAGTCCCAAGCAGCGCCAGCTCCGGCGAAAATGTGATCCCCAGGGCAACGCTCGGCACGCCTAGTGTCAAGAGCCCCACCTCGCCCCAGTTCAGCTTGCGCCTGGGCACGCGCTGCAGCCCGAGGCCAAGCAAGATCGGCGTCGAGAAGCCCGCGAAGTGAAAATGCGCGGCCGTGAGCCCCGACCATAGCCCGGAGAAGCCAAGCACCGTCCATCCCATGCGCTCAGCAACGTGCCACGCGCCCGCCACCGGCAAGAGCAGCAGGCCCAGGCTCGCACACGCTCGCGCCGGCTCCCACCCGCCCCGACGCAACTCCAGGAGCCCGACCAGCGCGACCGCGGAGCAAAACCCCACGTACACCCCACCGAGCACGCCCACCCACACCGCACCTACTTCCCCAAGGAAACTCAGCGCGCCGGCCAGCGCGCTCGGAACCCAGAGCAAGTGCAGCCAGTGTCGCCGGGTGGGCGCGATCGGCGCGAGCGTGAGCCCTAGCGGCACGGCGATCCACATGCCCCACGCAACGGCAAACTCAACCCTTTCGAGTACGTCGCTGATCGCGAGAACCGTCAGCACCAAGGCAGCGAGCGCCGCGACGGCGGGCGCCCACCCCCTGCTACCTGGCACCGCTGCGCTCGATTCGGGACTCACGGCGCTTCAGGGTGGGTGCAGCGCATCGCCCAACGCAAGGCTTTAGCGCTCAAACTGCTCGCATGCAGCAGTTCGAGAAGCAGACGATTGCAAACCTCGGTGTCTTCACGCTACTCGGGTCACTGCCGAGCCATGGACGCAGCGCGCCGCCTCGAACATTGGAAACAAGAGCTGCTCGATCTCAGCTATCGAAACGCGTTGCTCAATTTCAAGAGCCCGCGCGATGGCGGACGCCGAGCGCTCGAGCTGCGGTCCCCTGGGCTCCCGGCGCTGCTCGCGACGCTGGGCGACGGCAAGCAGATCAGCCTGAGCAGCGCGACGGACTTGCCACCACGCCGGGTGGCGCCGGTAGGCGAGCTAGGCCAGAGCCCGCCAGAGCCGGACCCCGTGATGACAGCGCTTGGTCAGCGCAGACTGTACGCGGAACAAGACACGACCGAGCTCGAGCGCCGCCTGGTCTTGCTGGGTCGAGACGCGCGCCTCAGCCAGGAAGAGCTCGGCCTCAACACGCTGTTCTTGGCGCTCGGCAGCGTGCTTTTCCCCGAGGCACCAGGCAGTGACAAGCTGCGCCGCGCGCCGCTCTTGCTGGTGCCGGTGGAGCTGAAGCGCAAGGGTCCAACGAGCGCGTTCAAGCTGAGCGCCTCGGATGAGGACGCCGTCTTCAACATCACCTTGCTCGAGAAGTTCAAGCGCGACTTTGGCCTGGAGCTGCCCGAGTTGCAAGCTGAGCTTCCGAGCGATGAGCAGGGGATCCGTATCGACCAGATCCTCACGGTAATGCAAGGCGCCCTCCCCCAGCTACCCGGAGCGCGCATCGAACAAAGCGTCTACCTGACGCACTTCTTCTTCACCAAGTTCCTCATGTGGCGAGATCTCGACGCCCACACGGAGCGGCTGCTCGCCTCGCCGCTGGTGACCGCGCTCGCCAGTGGTCACCCTCTAGCGGGGCAAGGCACCGAGAGCAGCCTGCCGTTGGCTGAGGAACTGGACCAGACGTTCAAGCCTCTCGACCTCACCTGCGTGTATGACGCGGACTCGAGTCAGATGGCCGCTCTCGCCGCAGCCCATACCGGGAGGTCCTTCGTACTCGAGGGGCCACCGGGAACCGGCAAGTCCCAAACCATCACGAACCTGATCGCGCACTTCTTGAACACCCAGCGCTCGGTGCTCTTCGTGTCCGAGAAGCGCGCGGCGCTCGACGTGGTTCAGCGGCGGCTGAGCGCCGCCGGCCTCGGGCGTTTTTGCCTCGAGCTGCACTCCCATAAGGCAGGCAAGGCGCAAGTCGTCAAGCAACTCGCAGAAGCCTTCGAGGCGGAAGCCGCGGAAGCCAGCGAGACATTGAGCCAGGCCCTGGCGCGAGAAGTAGCAGATCTCCGCACGGAACTGAATCGCTACGCGGGCGAGCTCCACCGCGAGCGGGACGGCGGCTTCTCCGTGTTCGAGATCCTCGGTCGGCGCTCGCTGGTCATGGGCGCGCCGCGCATCGAGCACCGCTTGAACCCGGGGCTAGGACGCGCTGCGCTTGCCCAACTCTTGACCAAGACACGCACCTTCAAGGAGCGCGTGCAGGCGGTGGGCGCGCTGGAGCAGCACCCGCTCCGAGGTAGCCGTCTCTCGGACTGGGATCCTCAGCTGCACGAGCGCGTGCGCAGCCAAGCTCGGCAACTGGGCGCTGTGTTGCAGCAGACTCAGCAGGTCGCGCAGTACCTCTGCGCGCCCCTCGGGCAGCCAGCGCCAAGCAGCTTGAGCGGCCTGATCGCGCTCAACCACGCCTTCGAGCAGCTGATCACCTGCCCCAATCTCGGGCCAGGCCTGATCTCTGATGACGACCACGCAGCTCGTAGTCAGCGCGCGGAGCAGCTCGCCCAGATGTGCAGCGTGAGCCGCGACGATGAGGCATACCTCGGCACGCGCTACGCGATGGATCGGCTCTTCGCCCTCGATCTGTCGCAGCTCAGAGAGAAGCTGCAGCAGGGCAACGGCGTGTTCAGCTTCGTTGCTTTGTGGGGGGTGAGGAAGCAGCTGGAAGGGGCGATCAAGATGCCCGCGCTGCCCTCGAACACTCAGCTCCTAGCAGACGTCACGCGGGCGGAGCGCTTCCGCAGCAACCTGCGCGAGCTGAACAACTTCGCGCCGCGCGCTGTTGAATTTCTCGGCGGCAATCCGACGGATTGGCGCTACTTCCCGGAGCAGTACAGCTCCGCGAGGAACCTCGCGCGGGATCTACGCGGGCGCCTCGCGCGCCTTGGGCTGAGCGCTCTGGGCGACTCTCATGGTCTGGTGCAGGCGCTGTCGTCGCCGGAGTGGGCGCGACAGCGCGACTGGCTCAAGGGCGAGAAGGCCAAGCTGCACACTGGCCTCGCGGAGCTGAATCAGCTCAGTCAGGGCCTCGCCAGAGAGCTCGGCTTCGAGCTCGCGGTGTTCGGCGCCCCGGAAGATCCCCAGTACCTGAGCCGCTTGAGCGACTTGGCAGCCCGCTGGCAAGGCCTCGAGCCTCAGGCCCTGCGCGACTTCGCTCAGCTGAACCAGACGCGGGTCGAGCTCGACCAAGCTGGCCTCGACCAGCTGACACGAGCGGTCTTGGCCGGGACGGCTCCAGGGCCGCTGGACCAGCTCGAGCTCAGCGTCGAGCGCGCGTTCTACGAGGCGTGGTTGAGTCACGACGCGTTCAGCCATCAGCTGTTGTCGAGTTTCCGCGGACGCGACCACGAGACGAAGATTGCGCGTTTCCGCACGGTTGACACAGAGCTGGTCCGCGACACTCAAGCTCGCGTCGCAGCCACCCTCTCTGCGCGCAAGCCCGCTCTGGACGGTAGCGACGAGTCGGAGAGCGGCGTGCTGCGCCGGGAGATCCGCAAGCAACGTCAGCACCTCGCGATCCGTCGCTTGTTCCAGAAGGCACCAAACGCGCTTCGTCGCCTGAAACCCTGCGTGATGATGAGCCCGCTCTCCGTCGCGCGCTACCTCGACATCCACGGTCCCCAGTTCGACCTGGTGGTGTTCGACGAGGCATCCCAAGTCAGCGTACACGACGCCATCGGTGCGCTCGCACGAGCCAAGCAGGCGGTGGTGGTCGGTGACTCGAAGCAGATGCCACCGACGAACTTCTTCATGAAGAAGCAGTCGGAGTCGGACTCTGAAGACGATCTGCCCGACGACCTGGAGAGCATCCTCGACGAGTGCGCCGCCGCGGGCCTACCGGCACTCAGCCTGCGCTGGCACTATCGCAGCCGCGACGAGAGCCTGATCGCGTTCAGCAATGCGCGCTACTACGGCTCGGCGCTCTTCACGTTTCCCGGGCCCGTCGCAGACAAGAGCCGAGTCGGTGTCTCCTACCAGCGTGTGGCTGGTGTGTACGATCGCGGCGGCAGCCGCACGAACCGGGTGGAGGCCGAAGCGCTGGTCGCCGAGGTGGTCGAGCGCCTCAAGCGCGGGGAGGACAAGAGCTTCGGCGTGGTGACCTTCAACCAGCCACAGCAAATCCTGGTGGAGGATCTGCTGGAGGCCGCACGTCGGGCTCACCCCGAGATCGAGCGCTACTTCAGTGAAGACACGCTGGAACCCGTGTTCGTGAAGAACCTGGAGAACGTGCAGGGCGACGAACGCGACGTGATCCTGTTCAGCATCTGCTACGGCAACGATCCCGCAGGGAAATTCTTTCAGAACTTCGGGCCACTGAACCTGGACGGCGGGCAGCGGCGGTTGAACGTCGCCGTGACTCGCGCGCGCGAACAGCTGAAGGTCTTCGCGAGCATCGGCGCGAGCGACATCGGCCCCAGCGAGGCCAAGGGCAGCCAAGATCTCAAGCTCTTCCTCGACTACGCCGAGCGCGGCGCCATCGCCCTCACCGGTGAAGCGCGCATCGACCTGAGCCAGGACCGCTTCGGCTCTCCACTGGAGCGCGAGGTGTGCCTGGGCTTGCGGGGGTTAGGTCACACGGTTCACACCCAGATCGGCGTAGCGGGCTACCGTGTGGATCTAGCTATCGTGGACCCTGCGGCTCCGGGGCGCTACCTCCTAGGTATCGAGTGCGACGGCGCGATGTACCACTCGGCCAAGGTAGCTCGTGATCGTGATCGCATCCGCGGCACGGTGCTCGAACGCCTCGGCTGGCAGCTGCGGCGAGTTTGGAGCAGCGACTGGTGGCTCGACTCGAAGCGCGAGCTCTCCCGTCTGCACGAAGCGATCCTGGACTTGCAGGCGCAGGGCTCTGAACCCGCCGCGTCCCTCGTCCCGCCAACGGAGGACGCGCCCAAGTCCAAAGCATCGCCCACGTTGATCGGCGATGACCCGGCGCCGCCCGGCGCGACCGTGCTGCTGCCTGCGCCGGGGGAAATGGCACCAGACACCAGCTTGGGCGCGGTACGCGAGGTCTACGTCGTCACCAAGCTCAAGCTGCGCAAGGTGGAGGGTGACGCCTTCTACGAGCAAGACGCTGAGCTGGTCGCTGACATCACTCGTATTATCCATACAGAATCTCCCGTCAGCGTGGAGCTTCTGACCAAGCGACTACTCAGCGCCTGGCCTCAGAGCCGCGTCACGTCCCGCGTGACCCAACGCGTGGACGAGCTGGTGGACCGCGTCGTCCAGGCCTCGCCCATGGAAGCCGAGGGCAACATCCTGTATCGCCACGGTGATCCGTTGCATCAACTCACCCGCTATCGCCCACTGACGGACTCCGACGGACGTGAGCTAGCGGATGTCCCGGTGCTCGAGCTGGCCGCAGCCGCTCTGGCGGTGTTGCAGCGAGACATCAGCCTGCCCCGTGAAGAGCTGGCGAAGCAAACGGCGCTGGAGATGGGGCTCAGCCGCTCGGGCAAGGCATCGACCCAGCTGTGCGACCAAGCTGTAGAGGTGCTGCTCGCTCGGGGCAAGGCGCGCATCGAGCAGGGTCAAGTCGTGCTGGTTTGATCTCAACGACGCTCGAGCCAAGCCAGCGTTTCCAGATGCTCCGTATGAGGAAACATGTCGAACGCTCGAAGTTGCTTGATTTCGAATCCCCACGGTAATAGCTGAGCCAGGTCCCGAGCGAGGCTCCGTGGGCTGCAGGAGCAGATCGCGATGTTCCGAGTGGCGCACGCGGCGAGGGCCCGTGCCGATCCGGAGTCTAGCTTCAGCCCTGCGCGCGGTGGATTAGCGAGGAGCAAGGCCCGAGGCTCCAGGCTCTGGGTGACCGCGCGCGCGTCAGCAACCAGCGCTCGGTGACGCCGTGCCGGAGAGCGCGAAGCGCCAAGCAACAAGCGAGCGCCGCGCTGGAGTGCTGCGATGGCGTAGGGGTCGACTTCAAACGACTCGCCGCTCAGCCCGTCGACGAGCAACGGCAACGTGAAGTTTCCCGAACCGCAGTACAGATCATTGAAAGCATCGAGGCGCGCCTCTCGCACCAAGTCACGCAGCTCCTGGACCAGCGCGCGGCACACCGCGCTGTTCACCTGGACGAAGCTCGACAGCGGCACCTGATAGCTAAGGCCCCCGTGGAGCGCTTCCTCAAGGTAATATGACAAGCTCGGGAGTTTCTCGTCACCCGCAAACCCGAGTTGCCACTCGGCTGGCAGGGCCGAGCGCAATGTCGCTCGCTTGGCGGCAACTCCCCCAGGGACCTGCGACTCGACGGCCGCATACACGCAGAGCCCGACTGAGCCGTCGTCACCGACCCGTAGCTCGAGGTGCTCGGCTCCGGCGAGCCCGGGCTGAGACCCCAAGGCTTGGAGCAGCGAGACGGCGCGCGCGAGCCGTGGATCGAGCACGGCGCAGTTGGTCAGCTTGTTGGGATTGAAGAACACCGCGGCGCCGGTCTCGTCCACTCGCAGTCTCAGGCGATTGCGGTAGCCAAGCTCGGAACCGGCGGCAGAGAAGCTGGGCTCCGGGAAGCCCAGCCCGTCGAGCTGTGTGCAGAGCGACTCGAGCTTGCGCCTGCGCTGCACCGCGACGTCTTCCGCAATCCATGGACAGCCACCGCACGCTTGGGCGACCGAGCAACGCGGTGGGGAGAGTGGAAGCCGTTGGTTCTGAGGTTGCACGAGTACCGCGTTTGCACACCCAACTCGGTGCGCATTGCAAGTCGAATCGGCGAACGTCCAGTGTTTGAGGCCGCTTTCGGACAGGCCAGAGTCCGCGATGGGTTGGCACGCCAACTTTCTGCCGCAGACTCCGCGGTCACTGGACGAGAATTTTCACCACGCGTTCGCGTGAATTCACACATGGCAAATCGCAAACCACCGAGTGGTCGTGTTGCTGCACGGGAACCCACGGTGCGTTTCCGTGGCAGAATGGCCAGATCCCACTCTGGAGCTGGCGAAAACGCGCCAAGGAATTCTCCAGCCGCGACGTAACCACACGTAACCACATGGGTATTGATGGTACGAACGGGACATGAACGCGAGCGCTTATCGCTTTTCTTTACTCTGAGGTTCTCACCAGCGCCTACCCGGCTAGGCTACTCAGGTGCGGCAGTTGGGGCTTGCTCCCGCAGGGAACAGCACCGCGTCGCCATTCCTCTCCAATCAAGGTCGCGCACGGCGATGCGCGACGTCGCGAGGTTCCCATGGGGCAAACTCCAAATGGCGCTGCGCACAGCTCGCCGTCGCACCTGCACACGAAGCAAGCGGGGCGCTTGTTCCGGCGCCACCAGCGCTGGCTCGGGATCGGCGCACTAGCCGCAACCGTCGCCGCATTGCCGCTCGGATGCAAAGGCGAGGTAGGCGCGGCCGGAGGTTCTGACGGCGCGGGCAGCAGCAGTGGCAACGGAGGCAGCGGGACGGTCGCTCCCAATGCCATCCCTCCGGCGAGCCGGATCCCACGCCTGAACCACGAGCAGTACGACAACACCATCCAAGACCTGTTCAACGCGCCCCAGCTGACTCCGTCGAACTCCCTCCCCCCCGAGGCAGTCGGCAGCATCGACGATCGAGCCTGGACCGGATACAAGGACTCGGCTGCGACACTCGCCAAGACCGCCATTTCCACGCCGGCAATTCACGACTTCATTTTGCCCTGTACCCCGACGGGGGACGGCGCCGCGTGCGCGAGCCAGTTCATCAGCAGCTTTGGAGCACGCGCCTTCCGCCGTCCGCTGACCAGCGCCGAGCAGACGCGCTTCGAGGCGCTGTACGCAAAGCGCGCCGAGACCACCGTCAGCGGCAGCTTCGATGAGGGGGTCGAGGTCTTGCTCGAGGGCTTCCTTCAGTCCCCGAGTTTCCTCAGCCGCGCCGAGCTGTCGACGGAGCGAGTCGGCGACAACATTCGGTTGAATGGCTACGAGGTCGCCAGCCGCTTGAGCTACGCGCTGTGGGACAGCATGCCGGATCAAGCGCTGTTCGACGCCGCCGCGAAGAACGAGCTGAGCACCGAAGAACAGATCCGCGCTCAGGCGCTACGCATGCTGAAGGAGCCACGCGCTCACGACATGGTGCGCACGTTCCACGAGCGCTACTTGCGCATGGAGGGCACCGAAGGCGGCCGCTGGACTGACTTCGTGCGCGACGAGACGCTATTCCCGGCGTTCAAGCCTGAGACCATCCCGTATCTGAAAGAGGAGACGCTCCGCTACATCGACTACATCGTGTTCGAGAAGCAGGCGGGCTTCCAGGGGTTGCTGACAGACAATACGGCGTTCGTGAACAACCTCACGGCGCCGCTATATGGCCTCGATGGCGCCGCGTACACGACGGAATTGACCAAGGCGACGCTCGATCCCACGCAGCGCGCGGGGTTATTCACTCGTGTCGGGTTCCTGGCATCTCACGCGCAAGTGGTTCGCACCTCGCCGATCTTGCGCGGCGCGCTGA
This sequence comes from Polyangiaceae bacterium, assembly GCA_050183255.1. Taxonomy (GTDB): domain Bacteria; phylum Myxococcota_A; class Polyangia; order Polyangiales; family Polyangiaceae; genus JAHBVY01. The sequence continues at coordinate 14,495 of JBFXBK010000207.1, forward strand.
TTCAGAAGTATGTGTTGTGCCGCGCGATCGGCTCACCGCCCGCCGGCGCAGAGATGACGCCGCTACCCGAAGTCACACCGGACATCGTTACCACGCGGCAACGCGTGGCGCTCCAGACATCGCCTGATGAGTGCAACTTTTGCCACGGCGTGATCAACCCCACCGGCTTTCCCTTCGAGCACTACAACGCCGTCGGCTCCTGGCAAGACATGGACACCGGCAAGCCGGTGGACAGCACGGGTACCGCGTTGTTCGGCGAGCGCCAGGTCTCCTACGAGGGCCCGATCGACTTCTCGAAGGCGCTCGGTGACGCCCCTGAAGCTCACAGTTGCTACGCAAAGAACTGGGTGGAGTTCGCGTTCGGCAGGCGTGCGAAAGGCATCGACCTGAAGATCGTCGACAGCCTGGCAAAGAAGATGCAAAGCCCCGACTACAAGATCCTCGACCTCTTGGTGGACATCGTCATCACGGACACCTTCAAGAGCCGCGCTCCGGAGGCACCATGAACAAGAAGACGCAGACCACCCGTCGCAACTTCCTACGTGGCGTCGGCGGCGTAGCGCTGGGGATCCCGCTGCTTGGCTCCCTGGCGGGTCGAGTGTTCGCGGCACCGGAGAGCCCAATCAAGCGCTTGATCATTCTGTTTACGCCCAACGGCGTGAACATGGATCGCTTCTTCCCGAGCGTAGACTCCGGCGCCGTCACCGCCGCCTCGCTCCAGGGGCGCGCCCTCGAGCCGATGAGCAGCTTCGCAGACCGGCTCTTGATTCCGCGCGGCATTCACATGGTGCCCCGTGGGTTCGGCTGGGATGAGATCCCCGGCGACGACCACATGAAGGGCATGGCGTGCAATCTCACCGCACAACCCACGACGGATCCGGACGAGTTCGCCGCGGGGGAGTCGGTGGACTTCGCTGCCGCTCGTAGCTTGAACATTGGCGGC
>JBFXBK010000208.1:0-15387 GCA_050183255.1 Polyangiaceae bacterium
CCCCGGTCGTGTCGTCGCCATCGCCGCTGACGAAGATGCCATAGGCCTCATCCACCAGGCACGGCTCGTCCTTCGGGTCCTTCGTGGTGTCACAGATCGGCCCCGTGCCGCCGGTGCCCCCAGCGCCGGTCATGCCGCTCGAGCCACCCATGCCGCTGACTCCGCCAGTCGCGCCAGTGCCTGCAGCTCCGGCTGCACCGCCTGCAGTGGCTCCCGCGGCGCCGGAAACGCCACCAGCGCCTGCGAGGCCACCTGCACCGCCAAGGCCGGAAGTTCCACCCAGGGCGCCGACGCCGCCTACACCAGCAGCGCCACCCAGGCCCGCGGCGCCGCCCTCGGCCGACGTTCCGGCGGAGCCTCCTTCGCCCCCGGCCGCGCCGTTCTGAGATCCACTGTTCGCTCCAGCCACGCCTCCGGCACTGCCGCCCACGCCTCCGGCACTGCCGCCCACGCCACCGGCACTGCCGCCCACGCCACCGGCACTGCCGCCCACGCCTCCGGCACTGCCAACGCCTCCGGCACTGCCAACGCCTGCGGTGCTGCCAACGCCTGCGCTGCCACCAACGGCACCAACGTCGTACTTGAATTCATCGAGGCCAATTAGCTTCGAGCAGCTGCAAAGGGTGAGAAGGGAAAGTGTAAGAAGCCGACGCACCGGCGGACTCTAGCGGACGAGTGGATCCCCCTCAAGCGGACCGCCCGGTCGCGAGGGAGTCGTGTTGACAGCGGTCACCTTTGCGATCGTATTTGACAGCCAAGACTGTTACATTAAGACTGGCGCAGTTGAGATTGGTCCGTTAGTACTGTTGCATACGGCCGCAGGAGGAAGACATGACGCGCGTTGCTGAGGCATTCGATGGGGTTTCACTGAAGGGTTCCGTGAAGGCAGTGGACGGCTGGCTGCGAGGCATCGAGCGGCTGGCTTGGGGGGTGAGGGAAGCCGTGGAAGTCGCGGAGAGTCGCCGGGTGGCGCTCAGGCAAGGCATCCAGGACGCAAAGCAGAAAGCGCGCGACGAGAAGCAGCGCCTGAGCACGGAGTCCGAGCGCGCGCTGAAGACTGGCCGCACGTTGATGTCCCTCGTTGCGGGGTATCGCTGGCACGGGATCCGCTCGGCGTGGCAGTCCAAATCCCGCGCCGAACAGACCCTGGACGCGCTCCATCGCAAGCACGCTGAAGCGTTCGTTGAAACCTCGGTGGAGCACGGCGGCGCGCTCTTGAAGGTCGGCCAGTTGCTGGCCGCGCGCCGCGACGTGCTCCCACGTGTGTGGACCGAGGAGCTCGAGACGCTTTGCGATCAAGTGCCGCCAGCACCCGAAGCCGCCGCGCGGCAGCTCCTCGCGCAAGCGCTCTCCGAGGCTCAATCCTCGCGGATCCAGCAGATCGTGTGGCCTCCGGTCGCCGCTGCCAGCATCGGCCAGGTGCACCGGGCGACCCTTGCGAGCGACGACGGTGCTCCCCTCGAGGTCGCCTTGAAGCTGCAGCGTCCGGGCATTGCAGAGCGTGTGAGCTTCGACCTAGAGCTGCTCGAGCTGGTCGCCGAGGCGCTGGCTTCGAGTCTGCCTCCCATGGACCACGAGACCATCGTGGGGGAGATCAAGACCACGGTTCTCTCCGAGCTCGACTACCGCGAGGAAGCGGCAGCGATGGAGCGAACCCGGGCGCGCTTCGACGGGCGGAGCGGCGTGCGTGTGCCCCAGGTGTTCGAAGACTTCTGCGCGGAGCAGGTGCTGGTGAGCGAATGGGTCGACGGAAAGCCCCTACTCGCGGCCCTCGACGAGGCGCAGGCCTCGGGTGACCAAGCGCGAGTCTCCAGTGTGCTCGAGCGCCTGCTGTCGACTTATGTCGAGCAAATCTTGGTGCACGGCGAGTTTCAAGCTGACGCGCACCCAGGGAACTTCCTGGTGCAGGCGGATGGAACGCTGGTGCTCATCGACTTTGGATGTGTGCGTCGCCTCACGCCCAAGATGCGCCGCGGCTTTGGGCAGATCTTTGGTGCAGCGCTGCAAGGGGACTCGAGCCAGGTCGCGGAAGAGCTCGCGGACCTCGGGTTCCGCACCCAGAGCGGCAAACCAGACACACTGCTAGCGTTCGCAGACATCATGCTCGGGGACCTGCGCAAAGCGCTTTCCGGGGGGAACTGGCCGGAGCTGACGGAGCTTCAGGAGCGAGGGCGCGCGCTGCTCAGCGCGGCCAGCGACGATCCGGTGGTGGCGATCCCGGCGGAGTTCGTGATGATTGGGCGCGTCTTCGCCTCCCTCGGCGGGCTCTTCTTGCACTACCGTCCGGAGATCGACTTTGGCCGCGCGGTGATGCCACACCTGGCGACATTGGCCCTGGAGAGCGCTGGCGCCGCGTCAGTCGGCGACGTGTGAGGCTGCGGGGAAAATCGACTTAGCCGTCGCGCTCGTCGGAGTCTGCGCCCTCGCGGGGGCGACCGAAGAGGCGGGTATTCGGCTCCACGGAGCGCGTGATCCACATATTGCCCCCGATCACCGAGCCTTCACCGATCACCGTCTCTCCGCCGAGGATCGTCGCGCCGGAGTAGATGGTGACGTTGTCTTCGATCGTCGGATGCCGCTTCGGGGCGAGCGGCGCGTTGCCGCGCTTGCTCCGTCGCGTGGACAGCGCGCCCAGGGTCACGCCCTGGTAGATCTTCACATTGTTGCCGATGTCGCTGGTCTCGCCGATCACCACGCCTGTGCCGTGATCGATGAAGAAGCGCTCACCGATGCGTGCGCCGGCGTGGATGTCGATGCCCGTTTCCCCATGGGCGTGCTCGCAGATGATCCGGGGCAACATCGGGACGCCAGCGAGGTACAGCTCGTGGGCGATGCGGTGCGCGGTGATGGCCCTTACCGCGGGGTAACTGAAGACGATCTCCTCGATGCTCTTGGCGGCTGGATCGCCGTCGTAAGCTGCGAGCACGTCGGAGTTCAGCACCTTGCGCAACCGCGGCAGCTCCTTGAACAGCCGGATCACGACGTTCTCCGACCAACCCGCGTCGCGGGGCTCCTCGAGACGACCCACGCGATCTTCGTAGGTGATGGCGCGGTTGATCTGCTCGACCAGGAGCTCGTAGGCTGGGTACAGGCATTCGCTGACCGAGTGCCGCAGGTTGTCGCGGTTCAGCGAGCGCGTGCTGTAAAAGCCCATGTAGATCGCGGGCACCAGATGCCGAAACGCCTCGATCACCGCACGCCGGTTGGGTAGTAGCGCGCTCTCGAGGTTGTTGATCTCCGCGGAACCGTCGTAGCTCGCGACCACATCGTCGATGGCCAGCTCGAGCTCAGCGGTGCGCGTGGGGCGGGACATGACTGGCGGCGACGAGTCCTTCAAGGGCCGAAAACCCAGGCCCCGGCGTGGGGCCTCTTCCTCGATGGTGTCTAACACTTTCGTCGTTCGTGCGCGCGAGCTGTTGCTCCACGCTGGAGTGTTTCAGCCCCGCGACTTAAGGCGCTCAGGCGACTACCGCCAGTGGCGTCACGCCATTCTTGAGTCGGCGGTGGCGGTTTGCGAGCCGTGGCCCGATGGGAGAGCTGATGGTGAGGCGCTCGAAGCCGGATGATTTTTGGGGGAGAGGACAGCCCCAGCTACTGACACCGCTGTGGCAGGAACTAGGCAGGTGTTCAGTCTTTTGGTGTGGCGTTCAATGCCCCACTGCGTATTCTGACGACCCGGTTTCCCGATGAGTGACGTCTGGGTCTTTGGCTATGGATCGCTGGTGTGGCGGCCTGCGTTCGAACACATCGAGCGTACGCCGGGCTACGTGCGCGGTTACAGCCGCCGCTTCTGGCAAGGCTCGACAGACCATCGTGGCGTTCCCGGGGCACCAGGGCGCGTCGTGACGTTGTTGCCCGGACCGCCAGACGAGGCGGTGTGGGGCATGGCATATCGTCTCCACGCGGAAAGCACCGAGGAGATCTTGGGCGCACTGGATGTGCGCGAACAGGGTGGCTACGAGCGTCTCGAGCTGGACGTCCAAGTGCCGGGCGATCCCCGCGGGTCCGTGCGCGCACTCACCTACGTGGCGACTCCTGAAAACTCGAACTACCTCGGGCCGGCGCCCCTCGAGCAAATCGCCGCACAGATCATCAAGAGCCACGGCCCCAGCGGGGCGAACATCGACTACGTCTTGGAGCTCGAGCGCGCGCTATGCGAGCTCGGAGCGGAGGATGAGCACGTTCGAGAGCTGGCGGCGCGCATCCGTCGCCTGGCCATGCCCGAGGCGAAGAAAGCAGCACACGAGTGAGCACGACCACGACGAACGGCAAGCGGCAGAACAAGCGGGCAGCTGGCAAGCGGGCGACCCAGTCCAATGGCCGGAGCGCAGCGCCCCAGCTCGCCGGCCTCGAACTCGATCACGTCTACATTCAGGGTGCCAGCGAGCACAACCTGAAGTCCGTCGACGTGCGGATCCCGAAGCGGAGCCTGGTGGTGCTGAGCGGCGTCTCGGGTTCAGGCAAGTCGTCGCTGGCGTTCGATACGCTGTACGCTGAAGGTCAGCGCCGCTACGTGGAGAGCCTCTCGGCTTACGCGCGGCAGTTCCTCGGGCGCCTCGACAAGCCCAAGTTCGACGCGATCCGCGGCCTCTCGCCAACGATCAGCATCGAGCAAAAGACGACTGGCAACAACCCGCGCTCCACCGTCGGGACGATCACGGAAATCGCGGATTACTTGCGGGTTTTGTACGCTCGCGTGGGGCGCCAACACTGTCACCAGTGCGGTCAGCCGGTGTCCGGCCAGAGCGCTCAGCAGATTGCGCATGAACTCGCTGCGTTGCCGGGAGGAACCAAGCTTAGCTTGCTGGCGCCGCTCTTGGTGAACCGCAAAGGGGAGCACCGTGACCTGCTGGACCGGGCTCGCGTTTCAGGCTACGTGCGCCTGCGCGTCGACGGGGAGATCGTCGAGACGGAGGGCCTCGAAGCGCTCGACAAGCGCAAGAAGCATTTCGTCGAGGCGGTGATCGACCGTGTGGTGATTCGAGAGGGTGACCTGGCGCGGCTCTACGACTCAGTGGAGCAGGCGCTCGGCGCCGGGGACGGCCAGCTGATCGCCAACTACGACGGCAAAGACCGCGTCTTCTCGGAGCACCTGGCGTGCACCAAGTGCGGCATCAGCTTCCCGGAGCTCACGCCCCAGAGCTTCAGTTTCAATAGCCCCCAGGGCATGTGTCCGGACTGCAATGGGCTCGGTACACGGGTGGCGATCGATCCGGCGCTCGTGATCCCCGACGCAAGTCTCAGTCTCGATGATGGTGCGGTGATTCCGTGGGGAGAAGACGTCTCGAGCAAGACGAACTGGGCCCACGGCTTCCGCGGCCAAATCATCAAGTACCTGGGTATCGACCCGAAGAAGCCCATCAAGCAGCTCACCAAGAAGCAATACAACGAGCTTTTGTGGGGTACAGGCGACAAGAGCTACAAGGTCAAGTGGAGCGGAAAGACGGGGCAGGGCAGCTTCGAGGTCGAGTGGGAAGGCTTGATCCCCCGGCTGATGCGCCGCTTCTCCCAGACCAAGAGCGAGCGAGCCAAGCAGTGGTACGCGCGCTTCGTGGGCGACGCGGATTGCACCACGTGTAACGGCGGCCGCATGCGCGCCGAGAGCGCGGCGGTGAAGGTCGGCAGCCACGGCTTGGTGGAGGTGTCGAAGCTGACGGTGGACGCCGCTTGTGAGCTCTTCGAGCAGCTGAACTTGAAGGGCGCTGACAAGGAGATCGCGGCCGAGGTGCTGAAGGAAATTCGCAGCCGCCTCGAGTTCCTGCGCGCCGTCGGCCTGGGCTACCTGTCTCTCGATCGCGCCGGTCCCACGCTGAGCGGTGGGGAATCCCAGCGCATCCGCTTGGCGAGCCAGGTCGGCTCCGAGCTGACGGGTGTGATCTACATCCTGGACGAGCCATCCATTGGCCTGCACCAGCGGGACAACCAGCGCCTCCTCGCGACGCTGATCCGCATGCGGGACATCGGCAACACCGTGGTCGTGGTCGAGCACGACGAGGACACGATCCGCGCGGCAGATCACGTGATCGACTTTGGTCCAGGCGCTGGCGTGCAAGGCGGCAAGGTGGTCTACGCTGGCGAGCTACCGGGGCTCTTACGCTGCAAGGACTCGCTCACCGGTGCCTACTTGAGCGGCGCGCGCGAAGTCAGCTTGCCTGACGCGCGCCGCGAGCCAACGGGTTTCGTCGAAGTCCGCGGCGCGCGGGAGAACAACCTGCGGGATGTCTCGGTGAAGTTCCCGTTGGGGGTGCTCACGGCGGTGACGGGCGTCTCTGGCGCGGGGAAGAGCACACTGGTCAACGACATCCTGTACCCGGCCGCGGCGCGGGAGCTGAACAACGCGACGAGTCGTGTCGGCAAGCACGCGAAGATCTTGGGGCTCGATCAGCTGGACAAGGTGATCGACATCGATCAGCGCCCAATTGGGCGCACGCCGCGCTCGAACCCGGCGACTTACATCAAGGTGTTCGATGAGATCCGGAGCTTCTTTGCCGAGCTGCCCGATGCGAAGGTGCACGGCTACAAACCGGGTCGCTTCTCCTTCAACGTGAAGGGTGGGCGCTGCGAGAGCTGCGAAGGTGACGGCGTACGCAAGGTGGAAATGCATTTCCTCGCGGATGTGTACGTGCGCTGCGACGAGTGTCAGGGCAAGCGCTTCAACCACGCGACCCTCGCGGTGCGCTACAAGGGGCTGTCCATCGCCGACGTGCTGGAGCTAACCGTCGCCGAGGCCTTGGAGATCTTCAAGGCACACCCCAAGGTCAAGGAGCCGCTGTCGTTACTCGCGGAGGTCGGCGTCGACTACCTGCATCTGGGTCAGCCGTCGCCGACGCTCAGTGGCGGCGAGGCTCAGCGCATCAAGCTCGCTCGAGAGCTCAGTAAGCGCGCCACCGGTCGCACGCTTTACATCCTGGATGAGCCCACCACGGGCTTGCATTTCGAGGACGTGCGTAAGCTGCTCGGCGTGCTCCAGCGCCTGGTGGACGCCGGCAACAGCGTGGTCGTGATCGAGCATAACCTCGACGTGATCAAGACCGCGGATTGGATCATCGACCTCGGTCCCGAGGGTGGCCCCGGTGGAGGTCAGATCCTCGCGGAAGGTACTCCCGAAGCGCTGAGCCGCATCAAGGCGTCCCACACCGGGCAGTTCTTGAAGCCGCTCTTGAAGGGCTAGGCGAACAGCAGCTAGTCGAACAGCGGCTAGTCGAACAGCGGCTAGTCGAACAGCACCTTGGCGAGCGCCTGGCGGTGCTCGGTGGCATCGCCCAGGGTCGCGCGACACCACAGCATGCGCTTGAAGTAGAGCTGTACGTCGCAATCCCAGGTGAAGCCAAAGCCGCCATGGAGCTGCACGCCGCGCTGGACCGTGAAGGACAGCGCCTCTTCAGCAAACGCCTTGGCCATGCGAGCCGCGTGCTCGGCGACCTCTGGGCGGTCAAGCGCCTCGGTGCTGCTCATGGCTGAGGCCGCACCCAGCACCAGGCTGCGGGCGAGCTCGAGCTGCACCATCGCGTTGACGATGGGGTGCTTCACCGCCTGGAAGGAGCCAATGGCGCGCCCGAACTGCTGCCGATCGTTCGCGTAGTCTCGGGTCATCAGCATGGTCGCCTCCGCTGCGCCGACCATCTCCGCGGCGAGTAGTGCGTAGCCCAGGCTGCACACGCGCTCGAAGATCCCGCGGCCGTCGCCCTGAATGCGTGCCCCGTGAGAGACCTTGACGCGGTCGAGCTCGATGCGCGCGCTGCGCCGAGTGGGGTCCACGGAGACCTCGTCGGTGACTTCGATGCCTGCCGCAGGCAGCTCGAGCAGGAACAACCCAAGCTCACCCTTGTGGTCGATCGCGGGTGCGATCAGGAGCCCCGCGCTGGCGCCGAACGGCACGTTCACCTTGGTGCCGCTCAGCACCCAGCTGCCGTCCTTTGGTTCCGCGCGGCATTTGACGTGATCGGGCCCCCAGCAGCCACCGGGCTCCGCGTAGGCAAACGTCGCGACCACGTTGCCACCCAAGATCTCCGGCAGGTACTGGCCACGCTGGGCCTCGTGGCGGCCCCGCAAGAGCGCCTCCACCGCCAGCGCCGAGCCGAAGAGCGGCGACGGATACAGCGCGCGTCCGAGCTCCTCCCAGAGCAGCAGCAAATGCAGCGCGTCGAGGCCAGCGCCGCCGTATTGCTCCGGCACGCTGAGCCCTAGCCAGCCGAGCTCTAGCGTCTGCTTGTAGAGCTGCTTGTCGAACCCGCGCGCATCCGCGTACTGCGCGCGCACGTGTTCGCGAGTGACATGCTCGGAAAGGTACCGACGGGCCTCCTTGCGAGCTAGCTCGTGGTCTTCCGTGAAACCGAAGGCGTAGGGCGCCTGGGGGATGATCTGGGTAACGTCGGTCATGATTAATCCGTGGGGAAATTTATTGGCGGAAGCGCTACTTGCTCTTCGGTAGGCCGAGCACGCGCTCGCCGATGATGTTGCGCAGGATCTCGCTGGTCCCGCCGCCGATGGTCATGCCGAAGCTGTTCATGAAGGCCCGGGGCCAGTCGCCGCCGTCGGGAGCGTGCTCGTCGCCGACCCACAGCGCACCCTCGGGACCCAGCATCTCGCAGCCTAGCTCCGCCACGTGCTGCGCCCACTCGCTCATCACGAGCTTGTTCATCAGCGGCAAGGCCAGGGGGCGATCGGCGTTCAGTTGCGGCGCCTCGGAGCGCGCCGCGGCGAGCGCCATGGCCTGAGCTTCGATCCAGGCCCGCACGATGCGGTCGCGGAACACTGGGTCTTCGGATACTGGCTTGCCCCCGCGCTGCTGACGCTTGGCGACCTCGGTGAGCGTGTTGATGCGCTCCACGAATCCGGCGGCGCGCTCGCGGCCCACGCCTTCGTTGGCGCCGCGTTCGAACATCAGCGTGGTCATCGCGATGTTCCAGCCCTGGCCTTCCTCACCGAGCAGCGCGGAGCTCGGCATGAACGCGTCGTCGAACACGATCTGGTTGAAGCCGCCTTCGCCGCTGAGCTTCACGAGCGGCTGGATCTCGACGCCCTCGGTCTCCATGGGGAATAAAAAGTACGAGATCCCGGAGTACTTGTTGGCAGCGGGATCGGTACGCGCCATCAAGATCATGTACTTGGCGAAGTGGGCGAGGGTGGTCCACACCTTGTGGCCGGTCACGCGATAGCCGCCGTCGACCTTCACCGCACGCGTCTGCAGGCTCGCCAGGTCGGAGCCACTGCCTGGCTCACTGAAGCCTTGGCACCAGATCTCCTCCGCGCTGAGGATCCCTTTCAGATAGGCCTGCTTTTGCTCCTCGGTGCCGTAGGTCATGATGGTCGGCCCGGCCCACTGCAGAGCGATCAGGTTGACCATGAACGGCGCCCGGGAGCGCGCGAGCTCCTGCCCTACCACACGGAAACGCCCGCGGTCGACGCCCTGGCCACCGTACTCTTTGGGCACGTCGTAGCCCAGGTACCCCGCGTCGTAGACTTTGCGCTGCCACTCCCGGAGGTAGTCGAATTGCTCCTTCGATTCCACCTCGAGAAATGACAAGGGCAGCTTGAACGCTGGCTTCGCGGGCTTGTTCGCGGCGATCCACGCTTTGACTTCGGCGCGGAACTCGGCCAGCTCCTTGGGCTCACCCTGCTCTTGTCCACTCATGCCGCGACGATAACAAGCTTCCTCGCCGCGGAGCACGTCGAACCGCTGCCGCCGTTCGCGCTCCCGACCGATTGGAATGCGGCTCCTGCAGTGTTTCGGCCCGAGTGGGGTGTCGCTTCGCGGGGCACCTGGGGTCCTGGTAACTTCAGCGCCATGATCGAGTGGAGTGAACAGCATCAGCAGATCCGCGACATGGTCCGCCGCTTCGTCGACGCGGAGATCAAGCCGAACCTCGAGGCGCTCGAGCACGGAGACACACCGCCCTACGACGTCTTGCGCAAGCTGTTTGCGACCTTCGGTCTGAAGGAGATGGGCAAGATGCGCTTCGCGTCGCAGATCGCCAAGGACAAGGCGGGCGACGCGGCGAAGCAGGACTCCGACGGCGGTGGCTTCGGCGGCGGAGACGCGATGGCGATGCAGCTCATCCCAATCATCGAGCTCAGCCGCTACTGCCCGGGCATGGTCACCGCGCTTGGCGTGAGCGTTGGCCTCACCGCAGGCGCGATCATGAAGAAGGGCACCGTTGCGCAGAAGGAGCGCTGGGCTCTCGACCTCTTGACCCTCGACAAGGTCGGTGCCTGGGCCATCACCGAGCCCGGCAGCGGCTCAGATGCCTTTGGCGGCATGAAGGCATCGGCCAAGCGCGACGGCGACGGCTATATCCTGAACGGGTCCAAGACCTTCATCACCAACGGCCCGTACGCGGACACCATGGTGTTCATCTGCAAGCTCGACGAAGGCAACGATCCTGCCGCGCGGAAAGTCGTGAGCTTCGTGCTGGACCGCGGCATGCCCGGCCTCACCCAGAGCAAGCCGCTGCGCAAGATGGGCATGCATTCCTCACCCACGGGCGAGCTGTTTTTGGAGGATGTGAAGGTCGGAAAGGATCGACTGCTCGGGGAAACGGAAGACTCCGGCGCCCGCTCGAGCGCGAAGGACACCTTCACCGCCGAGCGCACCGGCGTCGCCGCCATGGCCCTGGGCATCGTGGAGCAGTGCCTCAAGCTCAGCACCAACTACGCGAAAGAGCGCGTGGCGTTCGGGCGGCCCATCGGGGAATTTCAGCTGATCCAGCTCAAGCTCGCGAAGATGGAAGTCGCGCGCATGAACATCCAGAACCTGGTGTTTCGGGTGATTGAGTTAGGTGCCGCGGGGAAACAGATGGACATCGCCGAGGCCAGCGCGTGCAAGCTCTACTGCGCCCAGACCGCGATGGAGGTCGCCCTCGAAGCGGTGCAGCTCTTCGGCGGCAACGGCTACATGGCGGAGTTCCAGGTGGAGCAGCTCGCCCGCGACGCGAAGGTGCTGCAAATCTACGGCGGCACTGACGAGATCCAGATCTCGCAAATCGCCCGCACACTGCTCAGCCGCTGAGTTGCGTTTCGACGCTCCTCTCCCCCAGAATAAAATCCGCGCGGATCAAACTCCGACTTCCAAGTCGCTCGCGCTCAGTCTTCCAGGGTTGGGGGGGAGGGGTCCCAGGTGCTCACTTCATCAAGCGCCTTGCGCCGCAGATCCGGCACCTGCGCATCGGCGCTGGGGTATCCGACGGGAAACAAGATGTACGGCTTCTCGTTGCTCGGTCGCCCCAGGATCTTGCTGAGGAAGCCCATCGGGCTCGGCGTGTGAGTCAGCGTGGAGAGCCCCATGCGATGTAACGCCGCGATGAACAGCCCCGCGACGATGCCGCAGCTCTCCTTGGTGTAGTAGTTCTTGCGCCGCGAGCCGTCCGCCTCCAGGCCGTACAGCTCTTCGAACAGCACGACGATCCACGGCACCGTCTCGAGGTACGGCTTCTCCCAGGTGGTGCCCAGGGGGCGCAGCGCTTCGAGCCACGCTTCAGGCATCCTGCCGCCTTCGTAGCTCTCGTATTCTTCTTTTTCCGCGGCTTCGCGGATCAGGCGCTTGGTCTCTGCATCGCTGACGGCGACGAAGTGCCAGGGCTGACGATGAGCCCCGGAAGGCGCCGTGGAGGCCGCGCGGATTGCCCACTCGATGGCCTCTCGCGGCAGCGTTCGGTCGCTAAAATGCCGAACGCTACGCCTCCCATCCATTTCCGCGAAGAAAGACGCTCCGCGTTCGAGGAGCGTCGCCTCATCGAGAGGCTCAGTGCGGTAGGGGATGAAAGGGTAGCGTTCGTCAGGCTTCACGCCGTGGAGGCTACTTCAGGTACGCGACCAGGTCATAGGCCTTGTCGCTGCCGAGGCCGTACGATGAGGCTTCGACCGCGATGTAGTACGTACCCGCGGTGGTGATGGCGGGGCTCACGAAGCTCTCGTGGTAGCCCGCGTCATCGCCCTCGGCGAAGACCGTGTCAGAGGGATCGTAGATGGTGACGATGGTGTCAGTCGCCGGGTCACCCGCGACAGTTGCGACGTAGAAGCTCTTGCCCACGTCACCCGCCGCCACCGTGACTGCGAACCAGTCGGCGTCGAGGTCGTCGGTGAGGCTCGCGCCCTGCACCACGCCCGGGAGCGTGAACGCGGTTGCTGAGCCCTTGTCTCCATTGCTCGCGCCCTCGGCGATGCCGGTAGCAGCGATCAGATCCGCCGAGATCGATGCCGTGTAGCCGCTCTCACCCGTGTTGTCCCAAACCACGCCGTTGAACGTGGTAGCCGCTGAAGCGTCGGACACGCCCAGGAACACCGGGCCAAAGCCCAGCAGGTCCTGGAACGACTGCGACGCACCCAGCATCGCGATCTGCGGGTCGCCCGCGCCAGCGGTGCTGGCCACGTTCACGATCTGCAGTCCTGCGGGCACGTCGACGCTCACGTACTGACTCGCGAACGCATCCGCGATCGTCACGTCGGTGCTGCCACCAACCGTGACGGCCGTGGGGGTACGCGCCTCGATATTGAGCGCCTCTGGATTGGGGAAGCTCTCCTCAGAGCCTGCCGGACCGCTGAGCACCTCGAGCGCATTGGCACCCGACGCCGCGTCGCCGTCGATGAGCAGCGTCACTTCGGCGCTGAAGGGGCTGACGCTGGTGACGTTCGCAATCACGCCCGTTGGCGCCGTAACGGCGAGATTGGTGTACTCAAGTGGGGTGAGGAATCCGTCACCGGTCGTCGTGTCGTCGAACGGACGCGAGTAGTCCATGTTCTTGATCGTGGCGAGCACGATGCTGCCTTGAGCGACGGTGCCCTGAGTCACGACCGCGATCGGCGAGCCCAGGTTGAAGCCTTGGGCATAGGTGAGCGCTTCGTCGCCGGTGGTGACGGTCACGTCGCGCAAACCCATGGCCGCGGTGTTGCCCACCTCGACGGTGGCGATCAGTGCAGTGGGGCTCGCCACGCGCACGCTGCTCACGGTCACGCCGTCGCCGAAGCTGACGGTGGTGGTGTCATCCCAGTTGGTGGCGAAACCGCTGAGGGTCACCTCGGTGCTTGCGCCGAGCAGCGCGAAGCCGGGGAACACGCCGCTGACGCTCGCGGTGGTGTCGAAGCCAGTTCCGTCGGTGCCGTCGGTGCCGTTCTGGCCGTCCGCACCGTTCTTGCCGTTCGCACCGTCGGAGCCGGAGCAACCCGCGGCCAACATCAGAGCAACCAGTCCCAAGCCAATCTTACGCATCATGTCTGCTTCACCTCGTTCGCGGCGGTGACCCAAACCCAAGAGGGTGTTCCGCTGCGAGCATAAAAAGGGCGGGAGGCCATCTCCCGCCAGTGGTGGAGCGGCATGCCAGCGCTCGTGTGGGAAAGCAACTACATCTCAGTACACGAGCTCTAAGTATCGGAAATGATTAGGTGGACGTGGGTGCTCACATTCCCCGGCTCGCCTGTCCGCGCGTGGTCTTCCGCTTATAGCGGAAGAGTGGAGCGCGACTGTGTCTCAGCCTGTCGCATTCTCTCGGTACGCGAATCGCTGGGCGATCTGGTGAGGGTGAAAATTCCGCCGGGTAATCCCGGTTGGCTGACCGGTGACTGGTCTCTAATACGGTCTTCAACAGACTCCAACGCGCCGCGGGCCCACGCGATCGTCGTCCAGCGCTCCTGGATCCGCGCGGAGCCGAACTGTGAGTTGAGCGAAGCAAGGTCTGCGACTACGCTTCCGCGATGCGTCGCTGGTTGCTTGGTTCTGTCTTGGTGTTGTCTGGCTGCTCTTCGATCATTGGTCTTGATGAGTTCCACGAGGGGAGCCCAAATTCGGGCGGTGCTGGCGGCAGCGCTGGAGCATCCGGATTGGGGGGTGTCAGCGGAGATGCTGGTGCGTCGGGTGCTAGTGGTGGTGACGCGGGGCAAGGGGGATTGGGGGGTGACGGTGGAACCAGCGGCGTAGGCGGTGCATCCGGAGATGGCGGCACCTCGGGAAGCGCGGGCATTGGTGGAACAGGCGCAAGCGGCGGCACTTCCGGAGCCGGCGGGAGTAGCGGCGCAACGACGGGTGGTTCCGCGGGGATGGGCGGCACAGGTGGAATGGGTGGTGCTGGTGGTAGCGCGACCACGGGCGGCACCGGTGGCACCGGGGTCGTGACGTGCAACGCCGCGTCGCTGCCCGAGGACGATGCTTGCGTCATCGACGAGCAGTACGGTGTGTTCGTGAAGCCGACTGGAAGTGACGGGACTGGGGTCGGGAGCAGGGCCGCACCCTTCGCAACACTCGGCAAGGCAATGGCGATCGCTAAGGCAAGCGGTAAGCGCGTTTACATGTGCGCCGATGGTGGCAACTACCCATCCGCCGTCTCGCTAGATTCGACCCACTCAGGGGTACAAGCGTTTGGGTCATTCAAATGCGCGGACTGGGCATACGACAACCTGTTGAAGGCGACGGTCGCGCCAAGCAGTGGCGTCCCCTTGACGGTAGACGGGCTCGGAGTCGCGACTCGAATCGATGGCTTTGAATTCCGTGCGGTAAATGCAAGCGCGCCGGGTGCTAGTAGTGTGTCGGCGTTCGTCAAGAACTCGACGGGCGTGAGTTTCGTTCGAGTGAAGTTTCAATCTGGATCTGGAGCAAACGGAGGTACGGGGCCCGCCTCGACCTTCACGTACCCAAGCCCGAGCGCGCTGCACGGCAATGATGGGAACGGCACGACCGGTGCCAAGCAGGCGAAGTACGACACGTGCCCCGGCGGGGGGACAACCTACGGTGGGGCTGGGGGATGGGGAGGAAGTTCGCCCACGGCTGGTAACAGCGGGACGCCCGATCTTGGGGGCGGAGCGGGTGGGACTCTTGTGGCCAACTGCAGTGTTGGCGGAGGGGGAGGGTCGCCTGGGGGGACGCGCCGACCGCGACCGCTGGCGCCGGCGCCGCGGCGCTCGGGACGCTTGACGTGAATGGATGGTCTCCCCGCGGTGGCCTCGCTGGACAGAGCGGGGGAGTTGGACAAGGCGGGGGTGGTGGGCGTGGTCTAATCAATAGTGCCGGTGGCGGCGGCGGAGCTGGCGGATGTGGTGGCGCCGGCGGAGCGGGCGGAACGGGAGGTGGTGCGAGCATTGCGCTGCTGCTGTTCAATTCGTCATCCATCAGCGTCGCGTACTCTGAGCTGGTTTCTGGGGATGCTGGAGACGGGGGATCTGGAGCCCTTGGCCAAGTTGGGATGAACGGTGGGGCCAAAGGTTCGAGCTATCAGGGGATGGGGTGTGACGGTGGTGACGGTGGGAAGGGCGGCGATGGCGGTCCCGGAGGCTCTGGAGCCGGCGGCATTTCCGCTCCGATCATCTACACGGGCACGGCGCCCGCGGTGATATTCAGTACGCTGACGCCCGGCGCGGCGGGCGCGGCAGGACCAGCAGTGGGCGGCGGGAACGCTGGTATCC
>JBFXBK010000209.1:0-15345 GCA_050183255.1 Polyangiaceae bacterium
CTCGAGGCTCACGTGGGGCTGATGAAACTGGCGGAACAGGTAGCCCTTGATCACCAGCTCGAGCGCCTTGGCGCCGATATTCTTGGCGCCCTTGAGCCCTGCCTCCTTCATGAAGATCTCGCGCACCATCGACTCCGGGTACAGGAGGTCGACGGGGACTTCGACGAACACCGGACCCGGCACGCCGCTGGTGGCGATCTCGAACGCCTTCTCCACGGTCGGTTTCAGCGCGGAAACGGTCTTGCAGGTAGTCGCCCACTTGGTGATGGGCTTCATCAGGCTCAGCTGATCGATGTCTTGTAGCGAGCCACGACCCTTGAGCAGCGTCGCCGTGGCGCCGCCGAAGATGATGAGCGGCGTCTGAGCCATCTGTGCGTTCTTCACGGCGGTGACGGTGTTGGTCACACCGGGGCCGGCGGTGACCGCTGCCACTCCGGGCACACCCGTCATGCGCGCGACGGCGTCCGCGGCGAACACGGCGTTCTTCTCGTCGCGCACGTCGACGACGCGGATCCCCTTTTGCTTGGCTCCGACCAAGATGGGCGAGATGTGCCCGCCGCACAGGGTGAAGAGGTACTCGACCCCGCGGGAAGCCAGGACCTCACCAATGATCGCGCCGCCGTTCGTCTCAGTCATGCCGCTCTCCGTAGCTCTCCGGCTGTTCCACACCCCGAAAGCTCGCAACGGGATCGAGCAGCCTTGCCCGTTGCAAGTCGGCGATATTGCTCGCCGCGTCAACCGCCTTGCGCGGTCTGGAGCGCTGGCGCGGTCAGAACAGCCGGCGGCCTTGGCTGGGCAACCAGCGCTCGAGGTAGGCGTCGACCTTCATCTTGCGCCGGGTGTTGTCACTACTCATGTAGCGGATCTTCCCATAAATCGGCCGCTCGGGGCCCCAGGCGCGGTCGAAGCGGCCGAAGCACCAGAAGATCCCACTGTATGAGTTCGGGTTGCGCCCATCCACCGCGTACTTGTTGTTCAGCTCGATCAACGTCTCGAGCGCCTGCTGAGGGGTCTTGCTCCACTCGAGCACCTTCTTGCCCCAGAGCATGCGCAGGTAGTTGTGGATGCGCCCGTCTTGCTTGAGTTGCCACTGCGCCGCGTTCCACAGCTCATCATGGGTCATGCCCGCTTCCAGGGTGCGCAAGTCGTAGGTGTACTCGCGGGGATCCTTCGCGTGTTCGGCGAGGCTCTGCTTGGCCCAGTCCGGAAGCGAGCGGTACCGGTCATAATCCTTGCGGAAAAGACAGTTGTTGTAGCCTACCTCCCGCCACGTCACGACCTCGTCGAGGAAACTCTCGACGCACGGCTCGAGGCCCCACCAGCCTTCTTTCTGTCCCCGAGCGGATCGGGATTGGGGGGTGAGGGGGTCAAAGTCTTTGCCGACCACCGCACGGAACACCTCATGGGCTGACAGGTGCCCGAAATGCAAATACGGCGAGAGGCCGCTCGAGTTGTCGTCCACGGCGTCACTGCGCTTCTCGGCGTAGTAGGCGAGCCGATCCTCCACAAACCCCCGCAGCCCCTTGCGCGCCGCACGGCTACCACCGCGGTAGGCAACCTGGGTCACCTCGTGGTCGATGGGCAGGCTCGCCAGGTCCAGCGTGGCGCCTTCCTCGAGCCAAGCCTTGGGTGGAGCCGCCCAGCGCCCGAGTAGATCCTTCGGCAGCTTCGCCGGCGGAAGCTCGAGGCCCTTCAGCGGCTCGCGGCGCGGGAAGTGTTCGAGGTGAGGCAACAGCTCCTTCTGCAAGTGACGCCGAAAGTCGAAGGCGCGCTCGAAAGCCTTGTTGCTGGCGCGCATCGGCAGGAGGCCGTTGCTGTCCACCATCTCCAGCCGCACGTCGAGCTTGCTCGCCGCAGCCTTCACCATATCCGGGAGGAAAAAACACGGGAACTCATCGGTGACGACGATGGAAGCTCGCGCTGCCAGCGCCTGCAGGAGGCCGCTGCCAGCACCTGTCTCAGGCTCGACGTACGGCAAGTACGTCACCGCCGAGCCCTCGAAGCTCCGCTGGTTGTCCCCCATGCCTTGAATCACGAAGGCGTGTAGGCGGTCGCTCGCCCAGCGGTAGCCGACCCGCAGCGCCTCGAGCACCAGCAGCGGCTGCTTCAGGCGCCGGGCGTGGTCGATGGCGCGGTCCAGCGCGAAGTTGTAGTGAGCGCGCCGGTTCGCGATCATCCAGTAGAGGACGAAGTCGCGCTCGGGTCGCTCCGGGGCGGGCGCCTGCCCGTCGCCGCGGGGCACGGGAGTGATGCGAAGCTCGGGGACTGCCATCTCCAGCGGGCCGTAAGACCAGGCACAGCCAGACCGCCAGTGGCAGCCTCGGCGGAATGTTGCTAATCGGGCTGGTTCAACCTTCCAAACCTCGGAAATGAGTCATGTCCCAGCTAGAGAATCGGATTGAGCAAGCCCTGAAGGAAGCCGTCGTCGCCGCCCTCGGCGAGGCGCAGCGCGAGGCTGATCCGATGCTGCGTCCGGCTCAGAACGCCCGCTTCGGGGACTACCAGGCGAACTTGGCCATGGGCTTGGCGAAGCAGCTCGGGCAGAAGCCACGGGACCTCGCCCAAAAAATTGCGGACGCGTTACCCACGGTGCCCGGCGGCGACCTGTTCGAGAAGGTGGAGATCGCCGGCCCCGGCTTCATCAACCTCACGTTGACCCTCAGCGCCTTGAACGACACTGGCAAGGCCATGCTCGGCGACGAGCATTTGCTGGTAAGCCGCGCGGAAAATACTCAGAAGGTCGTGGTCGACTACTCGAGCCCCAACGTCGCGAAGGAGATGCACGTCGGGCACCTGCGCTCGACGATCATCGGAGACGCGGTCGGACGCGTCTTGAGCGCCAAGGGGCACACGGTGATCCGCCAGAATCACCTCGGCGACTGGGGCACCCAGTTCGGCATGCTGATCGAGAACCTGCTGGAGCAGAAGACGGACCTCGGCAGCGTGCGCGAGCTGACGGCGACTTACCAAGCGGCGAAGAAGCGCTTCGACGCTGAGCCGGAGTTCCAGGAGCGCGCCAAGCAACGGGTGGTGAAGCTCCAGGGCGGCGACGAAGAGACCCTCGCAGTGTGGCGTCAGCTGGTGGAGCAGACGGTGCAGTACCTCGACGGGGAGTACAAGCGCATGGGCGTCTTGCTCGAACCGAGCGACGTGTGCGGTGAGAGCTTCTACAACTCCATGCTCCCCGGGGTCGTCGAGCGGCTGAAGGCCGAAGGCCACCTGGTGGAGAACGACGGCGCCCAGTGCGTGTTTCCCGAAGGATTCAAGAACAAGCAGGGCGAGCCGCTGCCCATGATCGTGCAGAAGAGCGATGGCGGCTACCTCTACGCAACCACGGACCTGGCTGCCGTGCTCCACCGCACCCAGACCCTCGGGGCCACCTGGTTGATCTACGTGATCGGCCTGCCGCAGTTCCAGCACGTCGAGATGCTGAAGAAGGTGGTGACGGACTACGGCTGGATCGGCTCCCACGTGACCCTGCAGTACGTCGGCTTTGGTTCCGTGCTTGGCACCGACGGCAAGCTCTTACGCACTCGATCAGGCGGCTCGGGCACTGTCAAGCTCACGGACCTCTTGGACGAAGCCGAGGAGAAGGCCGCCGCGGCAGTCAAGGAAAAGAATCCGGATCTGGACCCCGAGCGCACCCAAGAGATCGCGCGCGCCATCGGGATCGGCGCCTTGAAGTACGCAGATCTCTCCAGCGACCGTGTGAAGGACTACGTGTTCGACTGGGACCGTATGTTGGCTTTCAACGGCAACACCGCGCCGTACCTGATCAATGCGTACGTGCGCACCCAGTCGATTTTCCGCAAGGCTAATATTGGCCCGGCGTCACTCGACCTCGGGGCGCTGGACGTCAAGGAGGAGGCCGAGCGCGCGCTGCTCTTGCAGTTGGTCCGCTACGCCGCTGCGGTGGAGTCTGTGGCTGAGAGCCTCGAGCCTCACCGCTTGTGCGGATATCTCTACGACGTCGCCTCCGCGTTCCATCCGTTCTTCGAAAAGTGCCCCGTGATCAAGGGTGACGTCGCGCCTGAAGTGCGCGCGAGCCGTCTGGTGCTGTGCGAGCTCACCGCGCGAGTGCTGCGCCAAGGCCTTGGATTGCTTGGCATTCAGACCGTGCAACAGATGTGAGGGGACACTCGGCGCCCGCTCAACGTATGAGGGGGGCGCCGCGCATGCGGCCGCGAGAGTGACCCATGGGACGACGAAGGACGGGGGCAATCTGGGTTGGCGCACTGAGCGCGCTGGGGCTGCTATGCGCGTGCGCAGGGAAGCCAGCGGTGGCGCCGAAGACGACGCCGCCGAAGCAGCCGCTGGTTGCCACGGCGCCCAGCACGCAGCTCGAGCCCGAGGCGCCCCAATTTCCGACGCTGCCCCCGGGCCCGAGCACGCAGCTCGTGATCGGTGACTTCATCGAGCGCGTCCCTGCTCCAGGCCACACCTGGCTCGCCTATGCGGGCCGCCCGCTCTTGCTCCTCGCGCCGCAGGACACGGAACGCAGCCGCCTCGAGATTTGGGACCTCACTCAGGGCTCGCGGGTGATGTCCTTGTCGCGCGGAAATGACAACCCCAGCTGGGACGCCAGCGGGTCGCGCGTCGCCATTGGTTGCTCGCCTACGCGGGTGTACGAAGCGACCACCGGACGCCTCCTCGGCAGTTTCGAATCGCCTCGGCCGCCCCCGCCCAAGCCCAAGCCACGACCCAAGCCGCGGCGCAGCGCGGGCCGCAGCAAAGGTGGCGGGGGCGGTACGGGTTATATGCGTGGTCTTGGAGACTACGGAGCTGGTGGCGGCGGCGGTGCAGTCGGCCTGGGTGGCTTTGGCTACCGGCCGTCAAAGCCGCTGCGCAGCGTCGCGCGCGACGCTTGCAGCGCGTTCGTCGGCAGCGATCGCCTGCTGACCATCGACTCACGCGGGAGTCATGTCTGGGAGCTCAAGACCGGTAGGCGAGTCGTCACGGCGAAATCGCCCAACGTGTCGCAGTACTCCGTCGCCTCAGATCCCCAGGGCAAGACGATCGCGATGCTCGGCCCGGGGCAGCTCGAACTCTATGACGCGCGCACGCTGAGAAAACTACGGGAAGCGAAGCTCAGTGCGGACTCCGTCGCGCTCTCGCCCAACGCCAAGCAACTCGCCTTGGCCAGTGAAAAGCAGGTCAAGCTGCTGAGTGCTGACAAGCTGGAGCTGCAGCACGAAGTGGCTCTGCCCGTCGCGCCCGATGAACGGCCGGTGGCCTATTCGAGCGACGGCATGACGCTGTTCACCCTGGGCGGTGGCCAGCTGTTGCGTGTGGATGCCGCCTCCGGGAGCCTCGAACCCGCAAGGAAAATTGTCTTTGATACGCCCGTGCGTGCGCTGGGGACGTTGCCAGAGAAGGGCCTGATCGTCTCTGCCAACGGCAAGCTGGTGCAGTTCTGGGACGCGAAGGACGGCTCGGCCAAGGGCAGCTGGCGGCTGGACGCAGAGGTAGATGACCTCGTCGTGCCTCGCGGTGGGGAGTCCATCGTGGTGCTTCAAGGCGGCAAGCTCTCGCGACATGCCACTTCAGACTTGAAGCAGCCCAAGGCGCTCAAGCAAATCGAGCTGCCGAACGCGGTGGCCAAGGGTCAGCGGCTCAGCGTCAGCATCGACGGCGCGCTCGTCGGTGTGCCGGGTGTTGGCGTGTACAGTTTGCCGGCGTTGTCACGCCAAGCGGAGAGCGTCGAGGACCCAGAGGGCTTCGTCGACGCGAGCTCGGTGCTGAGCATGTCGGGGCAGCAGGTGGTGATTCGGTCACTGGCAGGTGGAGCGCAGAGTTTCCAGGCGGATTTTGTGACGCATGACGTGGAGCGCGTCGCCGTTTCGAAGCTGGGTTGGGTGCTTGCTTCTGCAGACGGCAGCGTGCGCATGTGGCAGCGCGAGAGCGGTGAGCTGTTGCGCTCGTTCAGCGCGCACTACGTGGATTTGACGGAGTTCGTGGTGTCCCCCAACGGTCGGTACCTCGCGACCGCTTCGCGGGATGAGCTGCGGGTCTGGGATCTGACGACTGGGCTCGCGGTGCTCGCTGAGGAGCGCGGCGGAAACGTGACCAGCGTGGCTTTCACCCACGACAGCGCGCGCTTGCTGAGTGCTGGGTCGGACCGCACCCTGGCGGTGCAGCGTATTCCGGAGCCTGTTGAAGAACCCTCACCCCCGAAAAAAAAGGGGGTGACTGATGCCGCTCAGGCTTGCGAGCAGGAGTATGCAAGGCTTGAAGCACTTCGGGAGGCGAGGAAGCATCCTGCGAAGGGTGGCGCGCCATTAGCTTCCGCGGGGATCCTTGGTGCGCTGTCTTCGGGGGCCTTCAGCGGAGGGCTTGGCTTGGGCGGGCTTGGGGGCATTGGCGGCGGCAAAGGCCACTACGAAAACGATCAGCCATTGACCCCCCGGCAAATTGGCAGGGTATCCTGGAAGGGGCTTGGGCTCGGCAATGGCTTTCGTTGTGGGCTCACTCCAGGGGGCTTGGTGCTGTGCTCAGACGGCATGGGCGCGGGCGAAGGCAAAGACAAGCAGCAGTGGGGTCCGAATGACTTGGCTGTACTCGGCGTCGGGGGCGCGAAGCAACTGGCGGTCGGCGAACGCTTCGCGTGCGCCCGGCTCGAGGACGGTGACGTGCGCTGCTGGGGCAGGCTACTGCGTAACTCCGGTACTGGCGAGCGAATCCTTGCGGAAGCGACGAAGGTCGACTTGCCGGGCAAGGCCAAGCTGCTCGCGGCGGGCTCAGACCATGCCTGCGCAGCGCTCGAAGACGGCAGCGTGTGGTGCTGGGGAGAAGGCGGGTCTGGTCAACTTGGCGACGCTAAGAGCGACGACAGTGAAGCTCCGGTACCCGTTTGCGGACTCAAAGACGTTGCGGGGCTCGCGCTGAGCGAACTTGGCAGCTGCGCCATCGTCGGCAATGGCGAGGTCAGCTGCTGGGGCCGCGGCCTGGGCGCGGAAACGAGTAGCGTCCCTGTCGAGGTTGAGGGGCTCACCGGCGCGGAGTCGATCGCTGCTGGCGATGGTCACGCGTGCGTTCTCGCTCGAGGTCGGGTGCAGTGCTGGGGCGAGGGCAAGCAGGGGCAGCTCGGAACGGGGAAGAAGGAGAGCAGCCAGCGTCCGCAGCTCGTCGACTTGCGTCGACTCAGCAAGGCCAAGGCGGTGAAGGGGATCTATGCGGGAGGTGATCGCAGCTGTGCGCGCTTTGCCGATGGTCGCCTGGCGTGCTGGGGCGATGGTGAGAAGGGCCAGCTTGGAGATGGCAGCGGCAAGTCCAGTACGCGTCCGGTGTTGGTGGCGGGCCTGCGTGGTGTCACCGCCGTCGCGACTCAGGGCGACCGCACCTGCGCCGTCGCCGATGGCAACTTGAGTTGTTGGGGACTGGTTGGGAGGGAATGGGTCTGGGACGAAGAACCCAAGCCGATGCTCGGTGCGCTTGGCGGCTACGGTGACAGCGCCTACCGCAAGCCAACGCCGCCGAAAGTGAGCGAAATTTGGGGGCAGCACCTGCTGCCGCCGCCCGCTCCCAGGCGTGAGCCG
This sequence comes from Polyangiaceae bacterium, assembly GCA_050183255.1. Taxonomy (GTDB): domain Bacteria; phylum Myxococcota_A; class Polyangia; order Polyangiales; family Polyangiaceae; genus JAHBVY01. Next base: position 7,536 of record JBFXBK010000209.1, read on the forward strand.
TTATTCGACGGCGCGAACGACTTCTTCAGCACCTTCAGCGGCGTGTGCGCGCTGGTACCCGTCCCCGGAGCCGCTTCCTCGGGGATCGGGGGGGAGGTGCGCTGTCAAGGCTACGACACCGACTTCGAGGCCATGTTCAGCGGGCCTGGGCAGCATCGAGGAGGAGAGCCCAAGACCTTCAAGGCAGGAGACGCCTCGAACAGCGGCAAGTGCCTGATCGAGTCCACAGGACAGGTGACTTGCGAAGCGGGCTACCAGAAGGACTGGCAGCGGGTGAAGGGGGCTGAGCACGCCGTTCATGTTGCCGTGGGGTATCAACAATCATGCGCGGCGCTGGAAGACGGACGCGTGGTGTGTTGGGAGCCCATCTACCACAAGAAGGACCCGCAAAAGCTGACGGTGCAGCAAGGCATTAGTGGTGCCGTGCGGGTGGCCCTGGGCGGCGACGGGGAAGTGTGCGCGCTCACGAAGCAACGCGAGGTGGTGTGCTGGGGCGCCGTCCAGTACGGACTCGAGGACCCAAAGCCGGCGCCTCCCAACACTTGGATCGGCAATGTGCTGGATCTGGTTAGCGCCGAGAACGAGATCTGCGCCGTAGTCGAGGGCGGCGGGGTGGAGTGTCGGATGTCCCGCTATGGTGAGCGTTTCGACCCACCGCCAGGGGAGATCACGGGCGTAAAGGCGCTCAGCCTGAGCGATCAGCACGGGTGTGCCGTGCTCGAGAGCGGTGAGGTGAGTTGCTGGGGCGTGAACGCGGAAGGTCAGCTCGGCCGTGGCCGCAACAGCCGACCGTATGCCGCAGTCGTGGCAGGCTTGCCAAAGATGTCGAAGGTCATCGCGACCCGGGGCGCGACCTGCGCGCTGGATCAGAGCGGCCAGGCGTGGTGCTGGGGCAGCCTGGGAGAGTGAGCCTAGGGCTTCGCGTCGGCCGTCGCCGGGTTCGCTTTTTCCTCGGGGATACAAGCTGAGCTGGCGTCTTCGAGCATTTTCTCCACGCTCTTGGCTTCGCGTTCGATGCCACCGAGCCAGCGCTTGAGCACGCCTTCTGCGCCGCGTTGGTACGAGTCGAGGTTTTCGATCGCGTCGCGCTCGAGCGCCTCAGCCAAATCCGCCAGCGAGTCACTCTGCAGCAGCAGCGCTTTGCGCAGGATTTGCTGTGCCTTTTCCTCGCCGGGCTTCAGCTGATGGTCGCCGACTTGCCCGGCGAGCTCCTTGAGCTCCGACGCGCGCCGCGCTGCTGCACGTCCCAGGCCTTCCAGTTGATCGACGCGCAGCCCTTCGACCTTCTCGTCGAGCGCTTTGTCGATGTCTCGCTTGAAGTCGGTCTTCTGGCGCTTGAACTCGCTCCGCGCTTCATCCGCGAAGCGCGGTAGGTCGTCGCACAACGACTCGAGGCGCTTCAGCTTTTCTTTCGCGGCCTTGGCTTGAGGGCTGCTTGGAAAACGCTCGATCAGCGCCTTCCAGTGTTGCGGGCGGTTGCTCTTTGCGAGCCGTTCACGCTCCTCGAGGGTGGCGGCGTCTTCCGCGCTTTCCAGTGCCGCGCGGATACTCTTCTCGAGATCGGGGTCGGGCTGCTTGCCCCGCATGTCCTTGTCGAGGCAGGTCTTGGCATCCTCGAGCTTCGTCTCATCGACTAGCAGCCGACACAGCCGGAGCTGTGCCTTGCCGCTCTCGGGGTTCCACTTCAGGGCAGCCTGCAGGCGCGGGCGCTTGACGTTGGCGTCGCGGCTCGCGTCCGCCGCCTCGAGTAGCCAGGTTTCAGCCAACGCTGGGACCTGCTTTGCAGCTTCGCTGTCGGGGTGCTTGGTCTTCAGCACCTCGAGGGTTGCGATGGCAGCGTCCGTCTCGCCCTGGTCCTGCTGGCGTTTGGCGTCTGCCAAGAGGTCTTGATCAGGGCTGCACGCGGCGGCTAGCAGCGTACACCACACGAAGTGGAAGGCAGCTGAGCTGGGACGGGGACGCATGGCGAGCAGGGTAACTTCAGTAGCTTCGCGCCACCAAGCGGCCTCAGTAGCTGATGCTTAGATCAAACGCGCCCCACTCGCCGTCGCTGGTCGAATCGACGAAGACGTAGAAGGTATCGCCGCTCGTGGCGATGAAGCTGGTGTTCGCCGTCGCGAAGTCCGTGCGCCGCACGCACTGGATCGGTTGATTGGTGCAGCTGCCGAGCATCACGTAGATCGCCTTCTCGAACGGGCCCGTCAGTGAGAGGTAAACTTGCCCTGACTGAGGCGCGACAAAGCTAAACACCAGGTCTTGGCCTGAGAGTCCACCACCACCGCAGGCAGGGTTCGAGTCGTTGCCGGTCGCGCCGTTCACGCCGCTCACGTTCCAGCAGCTGTAGCCGCTCGGCAGGGGCTGGCCGTTGCAGCTGTTGGCGACGCTGGTTGCGCTGACGCTGGCACATCCGCCGCTGCTGCTGCCAGCGCTGCCGCCGCTGCTGCTGCCAGCGCTGCCGCCGCTGCTGCTGCCAGCGCTACCGCCGCTGCTGCTGCCAGCGCTGCCGCCGCTGCTATCGCCCGCGGTTCCGCCGGTTCCCGCGTTCCCGTCGCCGCCGTTGCCCGCGTTGCCCGTGCCAGCGCCTCCGCCGCTCCCAGCGCCCGCGCTTCCACCGCCTGCACCGCTTCCGCCTTGAGCTGAGCCTCCCTGAGCCGAGCCCCCGCTTGGATTGCCCGCGCTGCCGCCAACGCCGGTGTCGCCCCCAGTACCGCCAGAGGACGTCGCTCCGTTGGAGTTGGAGCCACCATTTCCGCCAGGATTTGAGCCGCTAGCGCCCCCCGTCTCTGGCTCATAGGGACCCTTGGTGAGCGTCTCGGAGCTTGCGCAGGCGCTCTGCGACAGAGCGATGACGAGGCACGCGCCGACGAGCGCCGCGCAGACTCCGCCGCGCAGCGCTCCGTTGCTGGTGTGAGGCTCAGTTGATCGAGCCGCAGCGGACACGCTCGTCCGCGTCATCCCGGTTGTTCCCGTCATTGCACTCTTGGATCGCATTGTCGGGATCGACGACGCCATAGATCAAGATGCTGGCGTTCTTGGGAAAGCTCGGGATGGTCGCGGTGAAGCTGTCGCTACCACCTGCCGGGATCGGGCCGGGGCGAGTCAGCTCGTGGATCACCGTTCCACCAGCGCTCGGATCACCGGCGTAGTAGCGGACGACGACGTTGCTCGCGTCCAGGGATCCGTCGTTGAACACCGTGGTTGGGACGTCGACGCTGGGGCAGTTCTTGGCCGGAATATCCAGCTGGATCCGCAGGTCAGCGAGCTGCGAACCCGCATTGACCGGCTGGCTCAGCTCGTTGTCTTCCTCGTGGCACTCGCGCTCGACGTCGAGGTCGTCGACGCGCACCAGCACGCTGTTGGGCAGCACGCCTGGAGTGTCGTTCGCGGCGTTGTAGGACACTGTGAGGAAGATCACGTCACCTGGCTCGAGGCTGCTGGTGATGGTGGTGGTCAAGGGTTGACCTGCGCCGTCAGAGAGCGCCGGCGTCGTGCCGCCGCCCCAGTCGCCGTAGAACGCCACCGTCACCCCGGGGCCAACACGCAGGTCGCCGATGTTGGAGATCTGCACGGTGATCTGGATCTCATCGTTTAGCTGACCGCACGCGGCGCCAGGCGAGGTGATCTGAATCGCCTGCACCACCAGGTTGGGCGCCACGCCGAACGAGCGCGGGTTACTGCGGTAGGTGTTGTACAGGCGGCCGTTGTACGGCTTCCACGACTCCGGCTCGAAGCGCGGGATGCTGCCGCCTTCGGTGACGTTCGTCACGTGGTAGGCATGCTGGTTCCAGATACGCCGCGCGGAAACCCACAGGTCGTTGGCGTCGCCCCACATCTCGATGCCGTTGTTGTACTCCGACGCCATACGGTCAGCGCCATTGCAGAAACCAGACTCGTTGCTGGTGCCGAAGATGATCTCCGCGTTGCCGTCGTTGTCGGCGTCCGCGACGATGGGGTACTCGATGCGCGTGCGGCTCTCTGAAGCGAACTTGGCGAGCTCACTGCCGTTCAAGCCATCGTAGACGCGGAAGTAGCACTCGTCGTTGTAGACGACCTCCGCGGCGCCATCGCCGTTGAAGTCGAACACGCTCGAGCCCGTGACCTGGCTCGAGTCGTCCTGTGTCGCTCGGCGCCAGCCGTTGTGCAGACACACGCACTGGTTGGTCGTGACGTTGCACCCAAACTGGGCGGTGTCGCCGCAGTCACTGTCTTGCATGCACGCCATGCTGGGCGGCGTGCGCGCCTCACCCCCCGTGGGGCTGTTGGTGCTGGCCCAAGCGGGACAAGCTGCGGTTGCCGGCTGGAAATCGGTCACGACGTAGGCGGTCGAGCCCGCGGTGCCCACTTCAGGGAAACCATCGCCGTCGAAGTCGTCGATGTTGGGCGGGCCGCCCGCGCTTCCGGAACCGAAGGACTGACTGATGATTCTCGTACCGGTGGCGCCGTCGATCACGTCAACGTTGCCCGAGCGGATGAGCACGACCTCAGGCTTGCCATCCAGCGGGAAGGCCGGCGACGGCGGCTCGGACGCCAGCCCGGAGGCGCCCCACACGTCGGCGATCGCGCAGAACCCGTTGCTTCCGGGCGCATCCCAGAGCGTTGGGAGCTGACCGGCGCACCACGCGACCTCGTCGGGATCCGTCTCCGAGCCGCTGCAGTCGGCGCGCTTGGTGGCAGTGGCTGGTTTCTTGGGGAAACGGTAGGCGGTCGTGCCAGCGACGATCTCCTGATAGCTATCTCCAGCGATGTTGGCGACGCAAGACACCGGACCCTGACCGTTGGTGCCAACGTCTCCGCCACCCTCGAAGTGATCGAGCACCTGGAGCACACCGCTGCCGTTGTGCTCCAGGGTGTAGACATCGCGCCCGATGATCAGCTCAGCGAAGCCGTCGTTGTCGAGGTTGGCGATGGTGACGCCGGGGTTCGCGCCGCCGAAGTTCTGGTTCGCGCTGGTCGAGAGCGCGCGACCCGTGTTGTCAAAGATGCGGATGCCGTCGCTCTGGGTGAGCGCGACGATCTCCGGCACCCCGTCGTTGTCCAAGTCGCCCACGGCGGGCACGCTCGTCGGGTCGAGCATGGTATCCGAGCCGCAGGCGACGGTGGTGGCATCGCCTTCGGCCCACGTGGTGCCGCCGCAGTTGGCGAAGTAGTCCTTGCCCTTGTTGACACCACCACCGTGGATCGCGCGCAGCGTACCATTCGTGGTGTAGGTCGAGTTGGGGAAGGTCATGAAGATGATCTCGGGGAAGTCCCGCTCATCGATCTTGCCGTCGGCGTTGTCGTCATCGAGGTTCGCGACCAAGGGGGTGAGGACCACCTGCGCAGACGTCTCGAAGGGCGAGCCGACAGCACTCGTGTTCCCGATGCCCAAGCCGCCCCACTGAATCTCGTTCACAGGCGGCACACTGCTGAACGCGACGGGCGGCAGCGTACAAGTCGGTGCGACGCCCGTACCGGTGCAGCCATCCACTTCGCAGACTGTGTTTGCAGGGCAGTCCCAGTCGTCCTCACAGGGACACTTGGCTTGCCCTGCTCCGTCGTCGGTGCAGGTGCTGGTGTAGTAGGGGTTCGGACTATCGCAAGAGTACTTGGTGACTTCCTCGTCACCTATCTGTGTGCACTCCACGAGCGAGTTGCCCTGACAACGCGACTCCCCGGGGGTGCAGCTGTCCAGCTCACATTTCCCGGTGGCAAAGTCGCAGTACTCGGCGGGCAAGCACTGCACGTGGTCCGTGCACTTCTCTTCACAGTGCGCGCCGTCGGTGGTCTCGATGCACACGGTGTTGCCTGAGCACATCAGCTCGGCGCAGGTGTTGGGCTCGCAGCTCGAGGTGGTGCCGTTGGCCACACAGTGCTGCTCAGAGCCGCAATCCACGCCGACGCACGGGTCGGTACCGCCGTCGCCCGATGTGCCGCCGTTTCCACCGGCGTCGGTGTCGATGATTCCACCGGTCCCGCCGTTCAGCGTGCCGCCGGTATTCCCTGCCCCGGCCGAGCCGCCGTTGTTTAGGTTGTTGGGAGGACTGGCCACTTCGGCGTCGCCGCACGCCACGACCATCCCGATCCCGATGACTCCAACCAGCCCGCTCGTTAGACCCTGACGCAACACCCGCATCGTTTTATGATACCGGAAGTTTGAACTGAGAGTGGAGCAATCACGGGGTTTGTGCTCGCATACTGGGGGCTTGCGTTCGCGCCTCCGGGGTACGCGTACGGTCCCGGGGTCACGTCGGCCGACTTTGCTCACACTGAGCAATCAGTTGGTGGCGGGGCGCTTCTGCTCGAGTTCACTGAATCCTCCCCCACCGATCGGGTGGGTTGCAAAAGCTCAATGGGTTCGCATGTTGCAGAGTCTGACGTATCCAGTGCCTGCCAGCTGAACCGAAAACCGTCCGCCGCTCTCTCACCCCCAAACCCAGCTGAAGCGACATCTACGAATCCCATGCCGCAGACCAATCCACCTCCGCGCCCGAGCTTGCCCGGTGGGCCTCCCCCAGGCGCCGAACCGCAACGTCCCCAGCCCTGGGGGTTGATGCTGCTCATGGCGCTCCTGTTCGCTGCGTTCTGGGGCTACCAGAACCTGTCATCGCCAGGCGGGCGGGCGAGCAGCATTCCCTACACCGAGTTCTATCAGCAGGTCGGGGAGGGGAAGATTGAACAGGTTGAAATCCGTGGGGATCAAGTCACGGGAAAGTACAAGCCGGGGTCTGAGGGCGAGAAAGGCAAGCGCTTCACCACGGTGCTTCCGCTCCAGGACGACAAGGACCTGCTGCCCACCTTGCGTAACAACAAAGTTACGGTCGAGGTGGTGTCCCCTGAAGCGGGGGCGATGGTGTGGATCAGCCAGCTGTTGCCGATCGCGATCTTGATCGGCGTGTTCATTTGGATGGGGCGCCGCACGTCCAAGATGATGTCTCAGGGCGGGCCATTCGGTGGCTTGATCAAGGGACGCAGCAAGCGCTTCAATCAGGAAACGGACGTGAAGATCACGTTCTCTGACGTGGCGGGCTCGAGCGCTTCCAAGCAGGACCTGCAAGAGGTGGTGGAGTTCCTGCAAGACCCCACGCGCTTCCAACGCCTCGGCGGCAAGGTGCCCCGTGGCGTGTTGCTCGTGGGGCCGCCCGGTACGGGTAAGACGTTGATCGCCCGTGCGGTGGCTGGTGAGGCGGGTGTCCCGTTCTTTTCCATCAACGGGTCCGAGTTCATCGAGATGTTCGTGGGCGTGGGCGCCGCTCGTGTGCGTGAGCTGTTCGAGGAGGCGAAGAAGGTCTCCCCCGCGATCATCTTCATCGACGAGATCGACGCCGTTGGCCGCGCGCGCGGCGCTGGTCTTGGCGGTGGTCACGATGAGCGTGAGCAGACCTTGAACCAGTTGCTCAGCGAGATGGATGGCTTCTCACGCAATGACCTGACCATCGTGATCGCCGCGACCAACCGCCCCGACGTCCTGGACCCAGCGCTGCTTCGGCCGGGGCGCTTCGACCGTCGGGTGGTAGTGGAACGACCGGAGGTCAGATCGCGCGTTGCGATTCTCGGCGTGCACACCAAGAACAAGCCCCTCGGCAAAGACGTGGACCTCTCGCTGTTGGCGAAGAACACGCCCGGCTTCTCCGGCGCCGACCTGGCGAACCTTTGCAACGAAGCGGCGCTCGCCGCCGCGCGACGTGGCGCCAACGAGATAAACATGGAGGACTTCCTCGATGCACAGGACAAGATCCTGCTCGGAGCGCCCCGAGAGACCGAGCTGCGTCATCTAGAGAAGCGTCGCGTCGCGATCCACGAGGCCGGCCACGCGGAGGTGGCTCACTACAGT
>JBFXBK010000210.1:0-15152 GCA_050183255.1 Polyangiaceae bacterium
GCCTCGAGACCAGCAGCAAGCAGGAGGCCAAGGCGCGCGCCTCGCCCCATGAGCTGCCGACGGTCTATTGCCTGGTGGAAAATCATCAGGGCTATAGCAACCTGTGTCAGCTGCTCACCCTGAGCCATCAGGACATGCCCAAGGGAGAAGGCGCGTCCGAAGTCGATTGGCTCTTGGAGCACGCGGCGGGGCTCCGGCTGGTGATCCCAGTACCGGAGCATCCGGCGCTTTTGTTCCCGTTGCTCTCGGCTTCGGTGCTGGGGGTCAAGCAGCAGAGCGTACACATCGAGTCCGCGCTGCATTGGAGTGAGCTCCAACGCTTGGCGAACGGCTTTGAAGGTCGCGTGGCGGTCGCGGCGGTGCGGCGCCTGGACGGTTACGATCCGCAGAGGGACCAGCTGGCGGAGCGCTGGGCAGAGGCGCTGGGCGCGCCGATCCTTGCGAGCAATCGCCCGCGTTATCACCTGCCGTCGCGTAAGGCGCTGGCGGACGTGCTGCACTGCGTGCGCCTGGGCACCACGCTGGATCGCGCAGGCACGCAGCTGTGCGTGAACACCGAGGCCAGCCTGCGCTCCGAGGCAGAGATGCTGAAGCTGTTCGCCGATCACCCGGAGTGGGTGGAAGAGACGGCGCACTTCGCCGCGCCGCTGTGTTTCAACATGGGGGAGCTCGACTATCAGTTCCCGTGTGAGCTGAGCGCTGGGGAGTCGGCGGACGCGCGCCTCGAGCGCTTGACCTGGGAAGGCGCTGCGCGGCGCTACCCTGAAGGGATGCCCGAGGCGGTCGCTGAGCAGATCCGCAAGGAATTGAAGTTGATCGAGCGCCTGGGGGTGGCGCCCTACTTCTTGAGCACCTGGGAGGTGGTAGAGCTAGCCCGGGCGCGGCGCATTTTGTGCCAGGGGCGCGGCAGCGCCGCCAACAGCGCCGTGTGCTACGTGCTGGGGATCACCGCGGTGGATCCGGCGCGCAGCAAGCTGCTGTTCGAGCGCTTCTTGAGTGAAGAGCGCGCGGAGCCGCCGGACATCGACATCGACTTCGAGCACGAGCGCCGGGAAGAGGTGATTCAAGACATCTACGAGCGCTACGGGCGCGATCGCGCGGCGATGGTCTCCGAGGTGATCTGCTATCGAGGCAAGAGCGCCTTGCGGGAAGTGGGTAAGGCGTTTGGTCTCAGCCTGGAGCAGGTGGATCGCTTGAGCAGCGCGATCACCCACTGGGACACGGCGGAGGTCAGCGATCGGCGCCTGGTGGAGTACGGCTTCGACGTCGGCGATCCGCGGCTACGTCAGGTGGTGATGCTGGCGCGCGCCCTGGAAGGCTTTCCGCGCCACTTGTCGATCCACGTCGGCGGCTTCGTGCTGTCAGCGACTCCGCTACATCACGTGGCGCCGGTAGAGCCAGCGCGCATGCCGGGGCGCACGGTGGTGCCCTGGGACAAGGACGACATGGAGGCCTTGGGCTTCTTCAAAATAGACGTGCTCGGCCTCGGCATGCTCACGGCGGTGCGCAAGGCGCTGGAGCTGATCGAGGCGGACGGCGCGCTGCCGGCTCTGCCCAGCGTGGATCCGCGCGCGCCGCGGCCCGGTGTGGGTCAGCCGTGGAAAGCTCGAGAAGCGGCAGACTCAGCCCTTGGCCGCGGCAACGCGGAGCGCGCCTTCGATCCACTGGAAGCCATCACCCACATTCCGCCGGAGGATCCGCAGGTGTACGCGATGGTTTCCCGCGCGGATACGGTCGGCGTATTCCAGATCGAGAGCCGCGCGCAGATGGCGATGTTGCCGCGCCTCCGGCCGGAGTGCTTCTACGATCTGGTGATCGAGGTCGCGTTGGTGCGCCCAGGGCCCATTCAGGGCGGCATGGTGCATCCTTACTTGCGGCGGCGAAATGGCGAAGAGCCAGTCAGCGCCCCGCACCCGTCGCTGTGGCCGATCTTGGAGCGCACCCTTGGGGTGCCGCTCTTCCAGGAGCAGGTGATGCAGATTTCCATCGTGGGCGCTGGCTACAGCGGCGGCGAGGCCGATCAGCTGCGCCGCGATATGGCCGCGTGGAAAAAGACGGGGCGGCTGATGCGCCACCGCGAGCGCTTGCTCCAAGGCTTTTCAAGGCAAGGCATCAGCCGCCAGTTTGGTGAGGCGCTGTTCGAGCAGATCAAGGGCTTCGGCGACTACGGCTTCCCGGAGTCTCACGCGGCGTCGTTCGCGCTGATCGTGTATTCATCCGCCTGGGAAAAGGCTTATTTCCCTGCGCACTTTGCCTGTGCGCTGCTCAACAGTCAGCCCATGGGCTTTTACTCCCCGTCGAGCATCGTACGCGACGCCCAGGCGCACGGTGTCCTGGTGCGCGACGTGTGCGTGATGCACAGCAACTGGGACAGCAGCCTCGAGTGGGCCACGGCCGAAGAGGCCAGTGAAGTGCCTCCTGAGCAGGATGCGCCTGGCTCCAGTGCGAGTGCGCAACGCATCCCACGTCAGATCCCGGGGTACGGCGCCTGGCTCTCCCCCCCAAACCCGGACTCCGATCCTCTGGAAGCGGCTGCGCGCCGCCGTGTGCTGCGCCTGGGCCTACGCCTGGTCAAGGGCATGGGGGAGGAGACCGCGTTGCGAATTGTTGCCGCGCGGCAAGAGAAGCCATTTGATTCCTTGCATGACTTGGTGCTGCGCGCCTCGCTGAAGAAGGACGAGGTGGAGGCGCTGGCGGAGGCTGGCGCGCTCGAGGCGCTGGTCGGCGGGCGGCGTCAGGCGCTGTGGAGGGCGCGTGCGCCCCGCAGCGGTGAGCTGTTCGAGCCGGTGGAGCTGCAGGAGGCGCAAGTGGCGTTGCCCGCCTTGCGCGCTCCGGAGCAGCTCTTGCTCGACTACGGGCGTAAAGGGCTCAGCGTGACGGATCATCCGATGTGTCATGTGCGGCGAGCGCTCAGGGCGCGTGGCGTGCTGAGCTCGGAGCAGCTGCAGGACGTCGCCCATGGAGCCAAGGTCAAGGTGGCGGGGGTCGTTCTCTCGCGGCAACAGCCAGGCACCGCGAGCGGCGTCGTCTTCATCACCCTGGAAGACGAGACCGGCATCATGAACCTGGTGCTCTACGCCAAGATCTTCGAGCAGTTCCGGCTCATCGCCCGCCACTCCACGCTGCTCTTGGCCCACGGAAAGATCGAGCGTCAGGTGACGCCTCCCAAGGCGACGTCCCTCGCTGCCAGTCAGTCGGTGCCGATTATTCACGTGGTGGTGAGCGCCGTGGAACGACTGGATCGCCCGGGTGGCTTCGTGTCTGCCTCGCGCGACTTTCATTGAGCGCCCCAGGTTTTGGGGGTGAGGGAGCGCCATTACACTCTCACGAACGGGAGCGACGGTCTGGTTTCCATCCGCAAAACGCGAGTGCTGCTCAGGCTGCCAAGCGCGAGCCTGGCGGTGCACGCCAATTGAAGTCCGAACCGCCGCGTGGGATCGTGAGCCCATGCGGATGAGCTTGCTTGGGTTAGGAATTTTGGTCGCCGCTTGCGGCGGGAACAGCGACGTCAGCTTCGAATCGGCCGGCGGCAGCGGCGGAGCGAGCGCGGGGGCCAGCCAGGGCGGCTCGGCTCAAGGGGGCAGCGCTGGGAGTGCTCAGGGAGGCTCGGCTCAAGGCGGCTCCGCTCAGGGCGGCTCGGCGCAGGGCGGTTCCAGTCAGGGAGGCAGCGCGGGCGCCGCACAGGGCGGTTCCGCGGGGCAAACTCAGGGGGGCAGCGCCGGGCTGGGAGGCAGCGCCGGCTCGAGTGCAGGCGCCGGCGGTTCAGCTGCTGGCAGCTCGGCTGGCGGCAGCTCAGCTGGTGGCAGCGCAGGTTCGTCGGCAGGCGGTTCCGCGGGGATGGGCACCGGCGGCAGCGGGGGTGGCTCGGTCGAGGGCCTCCTGATGAGCGAATACGTCGAGGGTTCGATGGCGAACAAGGCGATTGAGCTCTTCAACGGGACGAGCAGTCGCATCGATCTCACACGCTGCGAGCTGGTGTTCAGCTTTGCAAGCTCCTCGAATCAACAACATATCCCCCTGGCAAGTCCGCTGAATGGCCTGGCGAGCAAGTCGACCTGGGTCGTGTGCAACGGCGCGGCGACCAAAGCTTTGCTGGATGTTTGCGACCAGCCGCTGATCGAGTCGCCATCCCAGCAGTACTTCTGGTTCAATGGAGACGACAGCGTCGAGCTGTTCTGTGACGGCAGCCTGGTAGACTCCCTGGGGCGGCTGGGCGAAGATCCTGGCGACGGTTGGGGCGATCCAAACAACCCTACCTTCACCAAGGACCACACGCTGCGGCGCAAATGTGGCGTCACCCGGGGGGACACCGACAGCAGCAATCCCTTCAACCCGTCGACAGAGTGGGAAGGCTTCGGGCTGGACCAATTCGACGGTTTGGGGCACCACTGCGGGACCTGATGGAGCCGGCTCGCAGTTCCTCGCGGATATATTCTGGGCAAGCGCGATCCACTGGTGGCGGATCTGCGGTACCCAGAGGGCGATCGCAGGAGTGCTGGCTCGCATCGTGAGCGGGCGCACGTCACGCCCAACTCAGACCCTGGACTGCGGAATGGGGCTCATTTTCTGAGTGACGCCTCGGTGTCTGGGCGTATTCCCGGGCATTTTTGCTGGTAGGTGTATGTAGGCAAAGGGTGCCGGCCATACCCAGAATTGCGCTCCGGGAGATCGGCCAATACCCTTTGCCCCCATGTCCTTGAATCGTTTCGCCCGCTCGTACGCGGCGCTTTTGGTTTGCGCACCCCTCCTGGCGGTTGCGTGTGGCAGTGACGACGACAACACCGGCTCCGGTGGAACCGGCGGCACGGGTGGCGCAGCAGGCGGCGCAGCCGGCACGGGTGGCAACGGCGGCACCGGCAACATCGCCAACTCCGGCGGCAGCGGCAACACCGGCAACACCAGCGGCAACGGTGGCACGGGTAACACCGGCAACACTGGTGGCGACGGAGGCACCGGCGCGATGGGCGGTTCCGCAGGGACTGGCGGCGCAACGGGTGGCACCGGCGGTGCAGCAGGTGGCGCTGGCGGAACCACGGGTGGCACCGGCGGTGCAGCTGGCGGTGCTGGCGGAACCACGGGTGGCACCGGCGGCACGACCGCAGGCACTGGCGGCACTACGGGTGGCACCGGTGGCTCCACGGCAGGCACTGGTGGCTCAACGGCGGGTACTGGTGGCACGACCGGCGGTACTGGTGGTTCGACCGGCGGTACCGGTGGTTCGACGGCGGGTACTGGCGGCACGACTGGTGGTACCGGTGGAACGACGGGTGGTACCGGTGGCACTGGTGGTGGCACCACGGTGAACCTCTACTTCAGCGAGTACATCGAGGGATCGGGCAACTTCAACAAAGCGCTCGAGATCTACAACGCTGGCGACCCAATCGACCTAGGTACCTGTAGCGTTTTGCTTTACAGAAACGGGTCGCTTACGGCGGGGACGCCAATCGTGTTGACGTCGGGCACCCTTGCAACCGGTGCCGTGTGGAAGTTGTGCGTGAACGCAGGCATCAACGGCAGCAGCACGACTTGCGACCAGATAGATGGGGGAATCGACTTCAACGGCGACGACCCACTTGAGCTCATCTGTGGGGGTGTGACACAAGACTTCTTCGGTCAATCGAACGGAATGGATGTCGGATCAGGCTGGGGCTCGCCCGTGATCACGGTCGACAAGACCCTCACGCGCAAGTGTAGCGTCACCACGGGCGATAAGGTCGGCTCCGACGCATTCGACCCGGCGATCGAGTGGGACGTGTTCGACAAGGACACTTTCACCGACTTCGGGATGTACACCTGCCCCTAGGCCCGAGCCAAACTTCACCACACGAGACCCCGGTAGCCCAGTGCTGCCGGGGTCTTTCAGTTGCACGCAAGATAGCCGTGACGAGCGCGAATCCCGCTAGTTTCCAGAATGGTCTCTGCGGGCAGACCTGGGTGAGTGGAACAGTGCGAGTAGGACCAGGTTGGTTCCTACGTCGCTCACGTGGGCCACTAAATTACCGCGCGGCAACTAAACTCCGCGCCCTCACCCCCAAAAGAAGAGCCTGGTGGTACTGAAAAGTGTCGCTGGGCTCTGTGCGTTTTTAAACGTGAAAAGGGCTCAGATTTGGCCCTAGCCTTTTGCACTCGGAAAAAGCTGACTGGTGGGACTATGCTTCGGCCATGGGTTGGCGAGGCTTGGCGGTGGTGGGTTGTGCATTCTTGGTGGCGTGCGGAGACGATGGCTCTTCGGGGGGCAGTGGCGGTGCTGGTGGCGCCGGAAACGGCGGCTCTGCTCAGGGCGGCTCCGGTGCTCAAGGCGGCAGTAGTGCATCCGGAGGGAGCGGGAACGCCGGCAGCGGCGCTCAGGGCGGTACTGCCCAAGGCGGGAGCGGCGGCATCGTGACCTACGGCGAAACGTACAGCGGCGGGGAGTTCCACTTGGGGCCCGTCGACTGGGAGGAGACCGAGTGGCACAACGCGTGTGCGCCTGGTGGCGGCTACGTCAGTTCCGTGCGGCAAGCTGAAGGGGAGCTGCTGGCGGGGCTCTGGAATGGGATCCCCAATGTCGCGGGCTACTGCGATGCGTGTATCTACGTCACCACCGAACACGGCAAGTCGGCGCTGCTGCGGGTGGTGACCTACGGCGATACCAGTAGCAACTCCATCGATGTGAGCCCGGCGGCCTACGAAATCCTGAACAGCGGCGAATATCCCCGCAACATGAGCTGGCAGTTCGCGAAGTGCCCCGACACTGGCAAGCTGATGTACGAGTTCCAGACCGGCGCCAACGAGTGGTGGACGAGCCTCTGGGTGCGCAACGCGCGGGTGCCCCTCAGCAAAGTTGAAGTGCAGAGCGTGAATCACGGCAGCTTCGTGGAGCTGCAGCGCGGGGGCGACGGCACGCTGACGGATGGCAGCGGGTTCGGCGCGGGGCAATTCACGCTGCGCCTCACCGGCGTAGATGGCCAAGTGGTTGAAGACACCTTCGATTGGCCTTCCGCGGGGATCGCCGGACAGATGCTGACGGGTGCTGGGAATTTTCAGTAGGTGGCGAGCCACTGCCAACCTGAGCGATCGTTGCAAGATCGTGGGTTGTCATGAAAGCGCACACGGGTGAAGCTGACTCGTGGCCCGCACTGCACCTGTTCCGAATATCCCCGCTCCGCCGGGTATGAACCCTGGAGCTTTCGTCGCCGGCGGAGGGGGTGACGGAGGTGGCGGCGGAGGGAAGGGCGGCAAGAACGGCGATGGCAGCGAGGGCGCCAACGGTGAGAACGGGGGCGACGACGCCGATGGTGATGGCAACAGCGCCGACGGGTGTGGTTCTGGTGACCCTGGCGACTGCAACAACTGCGGCAACTCGATGTCGGTGGGTGATCCCGTCGATGTTGGCACCGGACGCGTCTACACGCAGCGCGTGACGGACCTCCATCTGCCGGGTGTTCTGCCGCTGACTCTTACCCGAGCGTACAGTTCACATTGCGCGGATCGTGACGTCGGCTTTGGCTTCGGCTGGGCCACTTCACTGACGTGGTGGCTAGAGCTTGGTCGTCGCAATGTCGATGTCTGGGATGGCGATGGCACGATGTTGCGTTTTCCGGCCCTCGACCCGGGCACGACGCACGTCGGAGCCCGAGGCAGAGTGCTCAGTCGTGACAGCCAAGGCTACATCCTGCGCGTTGGAGGCATCCGCTGGCACTTCGAACCCGATCCGAAGGATGCCAAGCGTCAGCGGTTGGAGAGCGTGCGGGACCGTCACGGAAACCGCATCTCGCTGAGATACAGCGACGACGGTCTGCTCGCGCTGGTCATCGACTCCGTAGGTCGCGAAGTTGAGTTTATTGCCGCGAGGAAGCGCATTGTCGAGATCCGGACTCGAAGCAATCCGAATGCTGGCCGCTGGGTGAGCTTCGTGCGACTGGCGTATGATGCAGACGGCAACCTCGTGAGTGCGAGTGACGCCAGCGGGAACGTCACGCGCTACGCCTACGACGACAGGCACTTTCTCACGCGCCATGAACTCGCGGACGGACTTGTCTTCCACTTCGTCTACGATTCGAAGCAGCGTTGTATCGAGACTTGGGGCGCGCCGACGAGTGGCCCTATTCCCGGCCTGAGTCCGCGACTTTCAGGCACGCTCGCCGACGACGTCACACCCGCGAAGGGTATTCTGCACAATCGGCTGATCTTCGCCGACGACGGCTATCGAGAAGTGATAGACGGTTCGCGCTTACGCCGGGCCTTTGCCAACAATCGGGGACAGCTCACATCGAGCATCGCCGATGGGCACGTGACCGAGCGCGAGTTTGACGATCGGGGGCATCTGATTCGGCACGTCGACGCTCTTGGAGCGGAGCACCTAGTCACCCGCGACGCCGAGGGGCGCGTGCTCGCCACGACGAATCCTCTAGGTTGGAAGACCGTGTACGACCGAGACATCGATGGTCGCTTGCTGAGTGCCAGCGATGACCTCGGTCTGATCATGAGGGCGCGCTACGACAATCGTGGAAACCTGATTGAGCACTACGGCGCCCTGGGTGAGCTGACGAGCTTCACCAACGACAGCCGTGGACTAATCACCTCTCGAGTGGAGCCAAGTGGAGAGCGAACCTCGTACGAGTACGATGCGCACGGAAACTGCACGCGCGTTCGTCACGCCGATGGTCGCGAGCGCCACTACACCTACGACTGGCTAGGCAATCTGCTCAGCCATCGCAGCGCGGATGGTCGAGAAACACGCTATGCGTGGGACGACATGGGGCACTGCCTACGCATTTTCCGCGCGGATGGATCAGAACGCCATTTCTCCTATGGTCCAATGGGTGACGTTACATACTTCAAGGACTTCGACGGAACGTCATATGGGATGGCGTACGTGCTGCACCGAGTCTACCACGTCCGTTTTACGGCCACTCTCGCGCGTTTCTACTTCTACAATCGCGAACTTCAGCTGATCGAAGAGATCAGTGAGGCGAACGAGATGAAGTCGTACGAGCGAACCGCTCAAGGACTCGTGTCGAAGGTGACCTTCTTCGACGGGAGAGTATGGCTGTATCAATACGACGGCGTGAATCGCTTGGTCGCGGCGCGGGACCCGAGTGGAGAGCTCACGGAGTTCAACCGCGATCTGGTGGGCAACATCCAAGCAATCGAGTTCGGTGACGGCAGCACTCATGAGTTCGAGTACGACGGGCGGTCCCAACTGCTCCGAGCAGCGACTCCCGATACCGAACTGCGCTACGACCTCAACGCCGCGGGTATGGTTCTGCAAGAACATCAGACCAGCGCAGATGGCACGGAAACGATCAGCTATCAGTACGACGTGATGCGGCGGGTTCAGCGGATCGATGCGCCTGGGTTCGAAGTGGAACACCAGCGCGACGTACGGGGGCGCCCACTTCAGACTCAGTTCGGCGCCGGGTCCCTCAGGTTTGAGTACGACTCCGGGGGACGAGAAGTGCTGCGGCATCTCGACGCCGGGGGCGCGATCGAAACGGGTTACGGGGTGTCGAGACCGCCAGTCTCGCGCCGCGTGCTCACGGCCGGAGCGGATCCATCTCAGAGGCCCGGTGAGCCTGAGTGGGTTGGCGTACAAGCTTCAAGTTCGCCGATCTCGAACCACTTCCGATACGGCACCGGTGGCTTTCGAATGCTCCAGCGCTGGCGCGACGGTGGTGACGCTCAGGAGATGAGGTACGACACCACAGAGCGCCTGCTCGAGGTCGACGTGAACGGTCAGCAGAGCGAGCGCTACCAGCACGACCCGACTGGCAATCTGCTCGCGATGAATGGCAAAGCCTTCGCATATCGGGATGGTCGCCTCTCACGGTCTAGCGACGCTGACTTCGAGTGGGACGCAAAAGGGCAACTCGTTGAGCGACGCGTCCATGCAGGAGATTCAGAGCTACAAGCCGGAACCTGGCGCTACGAGTGGACGTCAGGCGGGCTGCTCGAGCGAGTGCACACGCCCAACGACGAAACCGTCGAATTCACCTATGACGTCTTTGCGCGGCGGCTCTTGAAGAAGCGTTACGCACGCGATGCGTCGGGCAAATCCGTTCTGGCCGAATCGACACGCTACCTTTGGCACCGAGGACGTATCGCCCGCGAGATCCGCAGGGTAGCCCAAGAGTCAGGTGACCCGATCGTGGAAGAGCGATCCTACGTCTTCGACGAGCAACTGCGGCCCGCGGCTCAACGCACGGCTGACGCTCACGGCGAGCGCTGGGAGTACTTCTTCAACGACCCGATCGGAACACCCGAAGCGTTACTCGACGGAAACGGAAACCCTACCGGGCTCCTACATCGGAGTGCGTATGGGAGCACGCAGGTCCAAGGAAGTTCCACCAGCGTCCGCTTCAAGGGACAGTGGGCGGACCCAGAGACAGGCCTCGTCTACAACCGCTATCGCTACTACGATCCGACGACGGGTCGATACATTAGCCCAGACCCAGCGGGCAAGCCGAGGGACCCCAACCCATACGCCTATGTTCGTAACCCGATTGCGTTCGTCGACCCGCTTGGCCTCGTCACGCACACCGCGACGGCGAGCTTTACTCAAGCGGATGGGACGCCGTACCCAATGGGGAGCTATGACTCCACCATCGATGATGCGTCGCGAGATGAATTTCGC
This sequence comes from Polyangiaceae bacterium, assembly GCA_050183255.1. Taxonomy (GTDB): domain Bacteria; phylum Myxococcota_A; class Polyangia; order Polyangiales; family Polyangiaceae; genus JAHBVY01. Next base: position 10,616 of record JBFXBK010000210.1, read on the forward strand.
GAAATGTCAGGAGGGCGCGAGCTTGAAGGGCGCGACGCGCTTTGGGATAACCTGACGGAAACGGGTGACGACGATACGCTGCGCTACCGCTGCTCAGACACGGAAGCGAAGATCATCCGGGACCTCGAGGCGGCAGCGGAGCGTGGGGAAGTCGATCTCGAAGGCGGCACGCTCAACATCACCGGCGAGCTGCCACCGTGCAGCTCCTGCGACCGGCGAATGCAGGAGTTTGCTGAGCGGCACAACTGTACGGTCAACTACAATTGGACCGGTCGAAGGACGCGGAGGGGCGACCGCTGGTACCGACGGCCTGGCTCGACGAGCTATCCTCGGAGTACCAGTTAGACACCATGACGAATGTGGATTGGGAGAACGTGCAGGATGCCTTCGGGCCTGCGAAGAAGATCCCGGCGCTGATCAAGGCCCTAGACACGAAGCGAGCGGACATCAGCGTTGAGGAGCTGCGCGATCGGCTTGCCCACCAGGGCTGGGCCACGCCTGCGTCGGTTCCGGGAATCGAGGCGCTGCTCGAGTGGCTGTGGTCGGGAAAGGGAGAACCACATATTCGTGCGGAAATTATCGCCCTTACCGCCGATCTCGTGAGCGGCGGGGATCATCTGAGGGCGCTGAGTCGTGGGGAGCCAGCCAAAATGCCGTGGTCTTCGTCCACTCAGGCGCGAGTGTTGGCCTTGCTGGAGGACGCGCAGGCGGAGGTGCGCGCTGCAGGGGGCCTTCTGTGTGCGGTCGCGCTGCCCCGCACGACGTCAGGCCCCACGGTAGAGGGCTGGTTTCAGCGAGAGAAGCACAAGTCGGCCAAGGCCAGCGCGCTGCTCGCCGTTGGCTTCTCTGGCGCCCAGCTACCTAGTGAGAAGGCAGTAGGGAAAGCGCTCGTCCCCCTCCTCTGTCTCGCGACGTTGTTCCACGGCGGAGAGCTGAGCGACGAACAGCTGCAACAGCTCGTCGACATGGTGGCCAAGAGGCGCGACTTCAAGGGCGTGTATTGGAGCGGCGATCAGCTTTGGGCATTGGCTCAGCAGTGCCTGCTGACTTACGCGCTGAGCCACGGCGCAACCCAGTGGCTGTGGTCGCTGCTGGACGCTTCCCCAAACGCCGCGCCGATCGCCCGAAGCATCCTTGAACAAGCCTTCCCACCACGAGACGCAGGTGAGCTCCTCTCCGCCGATGAACTCACGGGCGCGCAACAGGCGACCCTGAGCGGGCTGATGGAACGCAACCTGGTGCAACGCTGGGCGACTCCGATTCTGTTTCGGCACGGCTTGATGGACGATCCACAGTTACTCAAGCGCCAGCTAGAAGGACGTCACGGGCCCCTGGATAGCAAGGTTGACGGAGAACCCCTTTGGCGCATCGCGAACCGCGCCGCGCTAGGTCGGGTGAAACCGGAAGCGTGGATTCGAGCGCTGAAACAGGCGCATGCAGCGACTGAACCGCAGTTGCAGGCACTCGAAGAATGCGTGTTGACCTATCCCATTGGTCTCATTTTCCCTGCGGAAGTAAGGGTGGAGTCCCTCCGCGCTGCCCTGGAACTGGTGGCGGGTTCCATCGCGAAGCTCATCGAGGATCCCGCACCGTTGCTGGAGCGCGAGCTCCCGGCGACGCCCAAGGCCCGGGAGTGGCGTCTCGCGGTGCTTTGGGCGATCGTAAGGGGAGCGAATCGAGGCCTATCGGCTACCGAACAGGAGGCACTGAAGGCTTTGCTGGCAGCGGTGAACGACCGTCAGGCGGAGGCTGCTGCGGCCGTGCTCAGAGAACTCCCAATCGAGCAACGAGAAGCCTTGGTGCGCGAGATCGCTTTTCGGCAAGGGTACGACTCAACGAAGCGAGAGCCCTGGGTCAAGGGTGGCTGGTGGTTCCTGGAGGCCGTGCCCACGCATGAGTTCCTGGAGCGGGCGGCACAAGCGTTGAGCACTTGCCCTGTTGGTAAGGCGCCTGTGGACGTCTTCCGACGAGCAGTCGACGCCGGGGGCGAGCGGGCGAAGGCCTGGTTGGATCGGAGACTCGCGGCTGGCGATGAAACCGCGTCGAAGCTTGTCGCGCTGCTCGAACAATCGTAGACGCGGCACCAGCAGACGGCACTTGCTGCGACTGCGCTCGCGCAGTTGCCGTGCGGAACAAGAGCGGGTGCACATGCGAAAACCCGCCCAGTGTCGTCGAGCGGGTTTGGGGGTGAGGCGCGCCGCTTTGCTGTGCAACCAACAGCGCGCCTCGTTCGTGGCTTCGCGTCAGGCGACTTCGACGTCGCCGCCAGCTTCCTCGGCTGCCTCTTCGGCTGCCTCGGCCTCACGCTGAGCGCGCGCCTCGTTGGCCGCTTGCTCCGCGCGCTCCTTGCGCATCTCGCTGCGCGCCTTCTTGGCTTCGAGCACACTGACCTGCTCGCTGCGGCTGCCAGCAGCCTCGTTCACCTTCACGGAGACGATACGGCTGACGCCAGGCTCACCCATGGTGACACCGTAGAGCACGTCGACGGATTGCATCGTCTTCTTGATGTGGGTGATGAGGATGAACTGAGAGCGGTGAGTCATCGCGCGGACCATCTCGTTGTAGCGAGAGACGTTCGCCTCATCGAGCGGCGCGTCGACCTCGTCGAGCACGCAGAACGGGGAGGGGCGATGGCGGAACATCGAGAAGATCAGCGCCGTCGCGGTCAGCGCCTTCTCACCACCGCTCATCAGCTCGATGTTGCCGAGCTTCTTTCCGGGCGGCTGCGCCATGATCTCGACGCCAGTCTCCAGCAGGTTCTCCGGATCCGTCAGGCGCAGCTCGCCGCGACCGCCGCGGAACAGCTTGCTGAACGTCTCCTTGAACAGCACGTTGACGTTGTCGAACGTCTCCTTGAAGCGACGCCGGCTCTCCTTGTCCATGTGACGGATCGCCTTGGTGAGCTCTTGCAGCGCCTTGTCGATGTCGACTTTCTGGTCGTTGAGCTCCGCGAAGCGGCGCTCTGCGTCCTCGTACTCCGTCTGCGCGTCGAGGTTCACCGGCCCCATGCGGTCGATGAGCTTGCTGAGCTCATCGATGCGGCGGCGGTGCTCTTCGTCCGGCGCAGGGCGCTTGTGGTAGTCGCCGACGACACGGTTCAGATCCAAACCGCGGAAGCGCTCGCGGATCCCTTGCAACAAGTGACCACGCTCGATTTCCATACGCTGGAGCGCCATCGAGTGGCGCTGCGCCGCCTCTTCCTGCACATCGAGATCGCCGCGCAGGTGCTTGAGCGAGTCTTCCTTGGTGCTCAAGGCGTGGCGCACCTGGTCCAGCAGCTCGCGGGCATCCGCTAGCTCCTTGTGTGCATCGTCGGCAGCCAGCTCCGCGGCGATGCGTGACTCGTTGGCGAGCACCAGGCCCGCCGCGGTGCGCCCATAGTTCCTTGCGGAATCGATCACCTCGTCAGCCAGGCGACTCTGGCGCTCGAAGAGCTCCGTCAGCGCGGCCTGGATGCGCTCCAAGGACTCCCGCGCGGCGTCGTACTGCTCCTTGACCTGCGCGAGGTGTACCTTGCGCTCGGTGAGCAGAGACGTTTGCGCGGAGACACGCTCGCGCCAGCTCTGCGCGTCGGTTTCGGCCTTGGTCAGCTCGCTCAGCACGTGGGCTTCACGGTGCTGCGCCTGGGTGAACGCATCGCGGCAGTCGGACTCCTCTTGAGCGGAGCCTTCGACCGAGGTCGTGAGCTCGACCAGCTCCTGCTCCAGGGACTCCCGACGCTTGCTGATGGCTTCGATTTCGCGGCGCGTCTGGGCCAGATCCTTCTCGGCCTTGATGTGGGCTAGCTCGCCCTCGTGGGCGAACTGGCGCGCCTGATCGAGCGACGTGTTGAGCTCCGTGAGGCGACCCTTCAGCGCGTGGAGTTCGGCGAGGCGCTCCTCCAGCACGGCGCTCAGCCGAGCGACTTCCTCGGCGAGCACGCGCATCTCGTGCTTCTGCTCCACCATCCCTGCGGCAACGTCGTCGCGGCTACCACCGCTGATCGAGCCGTCGGCGCGCACCACCGTGCCGTCCAGCGCGACGACGGAGCAACCCGGGCGGCTACGGGAGACCGCCATGGCGTCAGCGGCGTGCTGCACCAGGACGGCGTCGCCGACGAGTGCGTGCACCAGCGGTTCGTCCTCGGCCGCGTAGCGCAGGCGATCGACGAGCCAGCCAAGCACGCGGGCATCCTGGATGCGTTCGCGGCTGCCAGCGACGTAGCGCGGGCGCTGGGGGAGCAACGTGGCGCGGCCACGGTCGCTTTGCTTGAGTTGATCCAAGAGCTCGAGGCCGCGCTCCGGGTTGGTTACAACGACGCTCTGCAGGCGATCGCCGAGCAATGACGCGAAGGCATCTGTGAGCTCTTCAGGCGCCTCGATACGATCGGCGACCAAGCCGAGCACCGAGCCGTCTTTGCTGTTCAGCACCGAGCGCACGCCGGAGCCGACGCCGTCCAGGCGGCGGTGTAGATCCTCGAGCGCGCGCAGGCGATTCTTGCGCTGGGAGAGCTCGTTCTTCACGCCCTCGACTTGCTTTTCGCTCTCCGAAGCGCGCT